>NZ_NWTB01000005.1:0-453094 GCF_002531875.1 Sinorhizobium sp. FG01 | reverse complement strand
CGTTGGCGAGATGCTGGATACTACCGAAGAAGAGTACAAGCTCTGGCGGTTCTTCGACACGATCGAGGAACGAGACACTTGGATTGAATGGCTGGACGCGCCGTCAAAGCCGCGGGTCATCTCGCTTGTGAAGCCGACCAATTAAGCAAGACGAAGATCAGCAACCAATCGTAGGTCATCTGCGGACCACCTGATCGAGCCGATAGCCCTTGGCTGCCCATTCGTTCAGCACCGAGGCTGGCGAGCTACCGGGCTGCTCTACGCCGACATGAAGGTGGAACTTACCTCGACCAGGCGCCGTTTATTGCGATCTCCTGTTGGTCCTTGGGTTTAGGACCTTCGTCACCACCGAGTATGATGGGGAGACGGCGAGATAGGCGAGTTGCATAAAAGATGGCCTCTGAATTGGATTTGGACAGCGACCGTCTTATGAAGCTGGCCTAGCCAAAACAAGATCAAAGCACCACGATCCTTCGCCATCGCGCTTGACGAGCACGACCCAATCATACGTCGAAAGCGTTCAGTTTATTGACGAGATAGGGTTCATTAGTTGCCCCTGCTATACTTCGACGGAAGCTTTACGCTCGAAGAGGACAAACTCATGTGGCTCAAATTGCACGACAACAATGGACCTATCTTCATCAACATGGACAATGTCACGCACTTCCAGCGGGTAGAAGGACAGCGGCGAACCACCCTCACCTTCGTCGCCAACAGCGGGACCTGCGTGACGCACCAGGTTCAAGAGTCACCCGACGAGATCATGGAAATGCTGTGGGAAGAGTGACACAGGCCCCGCTCTTCACGGCAGGGAGGGAGTCCGATGAGTTGGTAGAAACGCGAAGAAGGCCTAGACGATGGAAATTTCAGGATTACCTTCGCGTGACGCCTCACACCAAGAGAGGACACCGATGGGAAACTCCAGAGCCGAAGTTGCTGGCCGCGTAAGGGAAATCATCATCGAGCAATTGGGCGTAGATGCTGCCCTCGCTGTGGATGATGCGTCCATCGTCGAGGACCTCGGCGCTGACTCTCTCGAACTCGCTCAGATCGTGATGATGATCGAGGACGAGTTTGATGTCGAAATACCAGAAGAAGCGGCTGACGCCATTACAACGGTTGGAACTGCAATCGACTTCGTTGTAGCGTCGACTGCTAAGAGCTAGCGCGCGAAACGCCGGGGCTTATCTCCTAGACACAAAAAAGGCCGGGGCGAAACCGCACCGACCTTCCTCATCACCGCTTACCAAACCAGTGCCAGTACATCCGTGGTCAAAAGTCGAAAGCGATGCGGCAACTGCGAGCGGCGAGTCATTTCAGCGCTCATAGCAATGCCGATGCACGGGTGTATAGGTGCCGATTGTGTTCAAAACAAGTTCCGGAGACCGCGACCTGAATTTTGGGCGCTCTCCTACCGCCTTTCTCGGCGGTCCGGCCAATAAGCGCTTCTGGATGATCTTGTTCGTCCGATGGTGCTTAAGCTCGGCGTGGAAAGACGGCATGAAGATGTCGACGCCATCCTTGCGGCAGTTCCGCTCGATGATCGACTCCATGCGCCGGCTTTCCGGCAGGCGGCCGTCCGCTGCGGCCATCCGCTGATGACATGGTGCAACCCTGATCGCATACCAACGTGATCTCTTCATGCTTGTCCCTCGTTCGTCAGTGTTGACGCTGCGCAACAATTCGCCAGCATGATCACCTCTGCTTCTTGGTGCGGTAGGTAGATAAGGATCTGGATTGATGGTGTTGGCAGTATTTCCCGGCAGTCTTGGCCGCGCAGAAAAGGTAGGGCCCGCCGTTGTTGAGGGGCCACTTGCATTCGCCGGGAAGCAAATCCACTAGATGCTTGGCATATGGCAAACGCTTCGCATCGTAATTGGAGACCGGGATTGGCTCTGCCTCGTGCGGCGTGTACAGCTTACGCGTTTCAACCTTCCTTGGAGGGCATGCGGCCTTTTCGGGCCTCGTACTCCTAGATCGTTGTTTCTCCGGGAAAAACGCGCGATTTCGAAATGCGATCCCGACAATCACGTTTCGGCTGACACCGAAGCGACTTGCGATCTGCGAGGCGGAAAGATCATCCCTCCAAAGTTTCGAGGCGGCCTCGATGTCGACGGGGCGGTGCTGGATAGTCATGCCGCTTGCTCCTCTTGCGTGGGCTCTGCAGAATCGACCTTTGCCTGCATCTTGCGGCGTAGGACAGCTGCTCAGCGCTGACTTCTTTTGCGTCGGGAAGTGCCAGCATCCGCGCGAGCTCGTCGGCGGCTCCGGTGAGATTGTCGTTTCCTGGACCTTCAGACGCGTGTGCATGGCGCTCCGGTTGACGCGGACTGCGATCGGGGACCAAACCTCGTCGATGGCCCACAGGAGGAGGGACTTCCTCAATTTGTGTGGTTCACTCGCCGTAGACACGATGCCGCTATGAGCGGGCATGCAAACCAAAACGAAATGGTCGCCCAGCGCAGGGGCTGGGTGTCGCGCTCACAGATGATGATGGTTGGGTTGTTTCCGCTGCCGGACCGGCCTGCGGCATTTGCCCTGCGGACGGCGGACCCGAAATCGGCATGGCTAAGGATCCGATGCTGATCGGCCTGATCGCCAAAGCGCATCTCTATCTCGAAGCGCTGACCGATGGCTCGGGCGCAGCCCACACCGAAGTGGCCAAGCGACTGGGCGTCCATGGTCCCGACATCAGCCGCGTCTTGCCGATGGCCTTCCTCTCGCCCCGGATCACCGAAGCAATCCTGACGGGCCAGCAGGCCGCCGATCTCACCATCGCCAAGCTCACCCGCATTCTGGGCATGCCGATGAGCTGACAGGAGCAGCATGCCTTGTTAAGCGCCTGACGATCACATCGCAGCATCACCAGCGGAACATCGCGGCTCGCCTCCGGCGTCGGAAGCGGGCCGCAGGCTTTTGCATCGTCTCGCCTTCACGGTCCGCCAGGTCGCCAGCCAAGACGGCTGAAGGAACGCCGCGGACCGGACAAGGGAAACAGTCGCAAGAAAAATGGCAGCCAAAATAAAAATTATTTTGGCGGGCGGGAATGGCCTTCTGAGACCGGGCGGCCAAAAGCAGAGAATGAGACGCGAAAGCCAGAGAAAATGCCCGTTCACTCGACGAAAATATCGGCTATCTCGCGGAAATGTCGCGACAATTCTAAGATGGGATAGACTGTGCTTTTTGGGGAGGACTGAATGGTGCCCGGAGGCGGATTCGAACCACCGACACGCGGATTTTCAATCCGCTGCTCTACCAACTGAGCTATCCGGGCATCCTGCCTTCGGCAGCGGCTTTCGCTTTCGAAACCGTCGGGGCGCTTGGTTCGCCCCGGAAGCGAGCGGGGTTATAGCATCTTGTTCGGCGGTGTCCAGCACCAAATGACTCTTTTTCGAAGGAAATCCCCGGGGCGTGGAAAAGCCGTGAAAAGCGAAGGGATTCAGCAGGATCGGAGCAGGCTTCGGCGCCTTGCGCCGCGCTGTCAGCGATCCTCGTCGTCGTCGGCCTTCGACTCGTCGTCGGCGACGGGGATGGCGTAGGAGCCGGAAAGCCAGCGGTTGAGGTCCACGTTGCGGCAGCGCTCAGAGCAGAAGGGATAGTGCTCGCGCACCGACGGGCGGCCGCATTCCGGGCAGGGCCGAGTCGGGCGCAGGGGTTCGACATTCGAACTCTTCTTCTTGCCTTCGCCGCTCACCTGTCTTCAGCCTTCCAGCCAGCGACCGTGGACGTCGTACCCCTCGCCGATGAGGAGACTGACGGTCTCGTAGAGCGGCAAGCCTACCACATTGGTGTAGGAGCCGACGAGCTTGACGACGAAACTTCCGGCGATGCCCTGGATGCCGTAGCCGCCGGCCTTGCCGCGCCATTGGCCGGAGGCGAGATAGGTCTCGATGTCAAGGCCCGAAAGGCGCTTGAAGCGCACCTTGGTGTCGACGACCTTCTGGCGGAGCGTCCTATCCGGCGTAACGAGGCAGATGCCGGTATAGACACGATGGCTGCGGCCGGAAAGAAGGTGCAGCGCACTCGACGCTTCACTGACGAGCTCCGGCTTCGGCAGGATACGGCGGCCGACGCAGACGACCGTGTCGGCCGCGAGAATGTAGCTCCCGTCCCAGCCCGGCTCTCCCTTGATCGCCGCCAGCGCCGCCTTCGCCTTCTCGGCGGAAAGCCGGCGGGCGAGCGAGCGGGGGTGCTCGGCGCGCTTGGGCGTCTCGTCGAGGTCCATCGGCAGCAGGCGCACCGGCTCGATGCCGGCCTGCGCCAAGAGTTCGACGCGACGCGGCGATCCGGAGGCCAATATCAGCTTTTGGGTGACTGTCATGGAAACGAGCCGCGAATCCCGGAGGTTACCGCCGCTAACGCTTACTTGAAGCGGTAGGTGATGCGGCCCTTGGTCAGGTCGTAGGGGGTCATCTCGACCAGCACCTTGTCGCCGGCGAGAACGCGGATGCGATTCTTGCGCATGCGGCCGGCCGTGTGGGCGATGATCTCATGGTCGTTCTCAAGCTTCACGCGGAAGGTCGCGTTGGGAAGCAATTCGGTGACCACGCCCGGAAATTCGAGGACTTCTTCTTTCGCCATAAAGGATGATGCTTTCTCATGTTCAAGAGCGGATGCGCCACGCATCCTTGAAAAATTTGCCGGAAACTACACAATCGCCATGGATTTGTGAACCCGCCTTGATGCCCGTTTTTTCCTGAATTCTACCCTGCGCTGCCGCTGTCGCTTTCATCCATGCAAAAGCGAAGGGCGCCGGCCCTCAGCCGACCTTCTCGCGGCCGGCGAGCCGGCTGGCGATCAGGCCGGCGAGGTGGTCCCTGACGGCGCGATAGGCGCCGACGATCTGGTCGCGCGTGCCGGTCGCCACCGTCGGATCCGGCGTCGGCCAGTAGACGACGTCCACCGCCATCGAGCGGGTCAGTTCCAGCGCCTTGTGATGGGCCTCCGGCGCCAGCGTGACGATCACGTCGAAGTAGTCGTCTTCGAGCTCTTCGAGCGTGCGCGGCTGGTGGCGGCCGATCGACAGGCCGATCTCCTCGAGGACCACATCGACGAAGGGGTCGCGCTCGCCCTGCCGCACGCCGGCCGAGGCCACATAGGTTCCCTTCGGCAAAGCGGCTTTGGCGAGCGCCTCGGCGATCGGCGAGCGGATCGCGTTCATGCCGCACATGAACAGTATCGAGCGGGGCATCTTCGATCCTGGCTCGGCGATGCCGCTCATCTCCGCCTCCGTCAGCCGCGCCAATAGAGCACGCAGACCAGGGTGAAAAGGCGCCGCGCCGTGTCGAAATCCAGCCTGATCTTGCCGGAAAGCCGATCCATCAGCGTCTGCGAGCCCTCGTTGTGGATGCCGCGGCGGCCCATGTCGATCGCCTCGATCTGACTCGGCGTCGCCGTGCGGATCGCCTCGTAATAGCTTTCGCAGATCAGGAAATAGTCCTTCACGATGCGGCGAAAGGGGGTGAGCGACAGAATATGGGTGGCAACCGCATCGCCGCCGTCGGTCGAGATAGCAAAGACGAGCTTCGAGTCGACCAGCGACAGATTGAGCCGATAGGGACCGCCCGGGTGGCCGACCGGCTCGAACAGGTTCTCTTCCAAAAGATCGAAGATCGCAACCGCGCGCTCGTGCTCGACGTCCGGCGTCGAGCGGCCGATCGTCTCGTCCAGCACGACATCGCAGAGGCGCAAGTGGCGATCGGCCCTCATCCGGCGTCCTCGAGATTGAGGCGGATGGCAACCGAGCGGGCATGGGCCTCCAGCCCTTCCGATTTGGCAAGCGCGATCGCCGCCGGGCCGAGAATGCGCAGCTGCTCGGGCCCGAGCCTGAGGATCGAGGTCCGCTTCATATAGTCGAGCACGCCGAGGCCAGAGGAGAAGCGCGCCGAGCGCGCCGTCGGCAGCACATGGTTGGAGCCGCCGACATAGTCGCCGATCACCTCCGGCGTGTGGCGGCCGATGAAGATGGCGCCGGCATTGCGGATCTTCGGCACCACCGAATCCGGATCAGCCATCGCCAGCTCCAGATGCTCGGCGGCGATGCGGTTGGCGAGCGGCACCGCCTTGTCGAGGTCCGGCACCAGGATCACGGCACCGAAATCGCGCCAGCTCGCCGCCGCCGTCTCGGCGCGCGGCAGCGTCTTCAGCTGGCGCTCGACCGCCTGCTCGACCGCCGCACCGAAGGCGGCGTCATCGGTGATCAGGATCGCCTGGGCGCCGGCATCATGCTCGGCCTGGGCCAGCAGATCGGCGGCGATCCAATCCGGATCGTTGTCGCCATCGGCGATCACCAGAACCTCGGAGGGGCCGGCGATCATGTCGATGCCGACGGTGCCGAAGACCTGCCGCTTGGCGGCCGCCACATAGGCGTTGCCGGGGCCCATGATCTTTGCGACCGGCTGGATCGTCTCCGTGCCGTAGGCAAGCGCCGCGATCGCCTGGGCGCCGCCGATACGATAGATTTCCTCGACACCGGCAAGCCTTGCCGCCGACAGCACGGCGGGGTTGATCGCACCGCCCCTTGTCGGCACGACCATGACGATGCGCGGCACGCCGGCGACCTTGGCCGGCAGCGCGTTCATCAGCACCGAGCTCGGATAGCTGGCGGTGCCGCCCGGAACGTAAAGCCCGACCGCATCGATCGCCGTCCAGCGCGAGCCGAGGCCGACGCCCATGGCATCCTCGTATAGATCGTCCTTCGGCAGCTGCCGGCGGTGATGCGCCTCGATGCGGGTCGCCGCGACCTTGAGCGCGCCGAGCACCTCCGGGGCGACCGCGTCGATCGCCGCGTCGATCTCGGCCGGGCTGACCGCCATCGGCGCGACGACGAAATCGACGCCGTCGAAGCGGGCGGAATAGTCGGCGAGCGCGGCGTCGCCGCGGGCCCGCACGTCGTCGATGATGGCGCGCACGGCGGCGTTGACGTCCTCGGAGACCTCCCGCTTGGTCGTCAGGAAGGCGGCGAAGTCACGTTCGAAGCCGCTGTCGAGAAAGTTCAACCGGATTGCCAATGCGATGATCCTCTTGGTGGTGCGGCCTCTGCTCAGTCGCCTTCGGGATGGCGCGGCCTGAACGCGGTTTCCCACGCCCCGCCGGTATCGGCAAGCTGCGCCTCGATGCATTCCACATCGAGCGCGATCGAGGCATCGCCGGCAAGCACGATCTCGACCGTGCCCTCGGGGCCCTCCCCCTTGACCAGGAAGCGCAGCGCCAGCAGATCGAGCACCGCTTCCATGTCGGTCCGGTCGAAGCCGAGCGAGCGCACGGCGGTGACACACTTGAACAGCAGCAGGGCGCGGCGCCGCTCGAAGCTCTTGCGCTTGCCTTCCGCCTTCTCCCAGACGAAGCGGTTGATGACGAGGGAAAACTGACGACGGCGCGGATCATAATGAATGCCGGCCACCTTGAAGACTGCGTCCTGCACATGAGCGGAAACGACCCCCAGGTCTTCCTCGTCGAGTGCCAGCAGCTTCAAAGCATCCATGCGATCCATCCCGTCCCATTCATGGCCCCACATATAAGCAGGTGGTCGCAAAGGACATAAGACGTCGCGCCCGAAACCGCAACGGTTTCAGGCGCGGGATTTTTGTGCATGTCGTGATCCCAAAACCGGCACACTTTTGGGCGACATGCATCCGGGTCAATCGCTGACGCGTTCCACATGGGCGCCGCAGCGCGTCAGCTTCTCTTCCAGCCGCTCGAAGCCGCGGTCGAGGTGGTAGACGCGCGAGACCATCGTCTCGCCCTCGGCGGCAAGCCCGGCGATAACCAGCGACACGGAGGCGCGCAGGTCGGTCGCCATTACCGGGGCGCCCTTCAGGCGGCTGACGCCCTCTATTTTCGCCGTTTGGCCGGACAGCGAGATCTTCGCGCCGAGCCGCGCCAGTTCCTGCACATGCATGAAGCGGTTCTCGAAGATCGTCTCGGTGATATGGGAAACGCCGCTCGACTTGGTCATCAGGCCCATGAACTGGGCCTGCAGGTCGGTCGGGAAGCCCGGGAAGGGATCGGTGACGATATCGACCGGCCGGATGCCGGCGCCGTTGCGCACGACGCGGATGCCGCTGTTCGTCTCGCTGATCTCGGCGCCGGTGCGGCGGATCGCCTCGAGCGCGGTCGCGAGCAGGCTCGAATCCGTGTCCTCGAGGATCACGTCGCCGCCGGTCATCGCCACGGCCATGGCATAGGTGCCCGTCTCGATCCGGTCGGGCAGCACCCGGTGGCGGGCGCCCGACAGCGAGCGCACGCCTTCAATGGTGATCGTGCCGGTGCCGGCACCGGTGATCTTCGCGCCCATGGCGTTCAGGCACTTGGCAAGATCGGCGACCTCGGGCTCGCGCGCCGCATTGCCGATCACCGTTGTGCCGTTGGCAAGCGTCGCCGCCATCATCAGCACATGGGTGGCGCCGACGGAGACCTTCGGAAACACATAGCGCCCGCCGGTAAGCCCGCCTTCCGGCGCCGTGGCGTCGATATAGCCACCGTCGATCTCGATATTGGCGCCGAGCGCCGCCAGGCCCTCGATGAAGAGATCGACCGGCCGGGTGCCGATGGCGCAGCCGCCCGGCAGCGAGACGCGCGCCTTGCCTTCGCGGGCAAGCAGCGGCCCGATCACCCAGAAGCTCGCCCGCATTTTCGATACGAGCTCGTAGGGGGCTGTGGTCGAGACGATGTTGCGGCTGGTGAAATGGATGGTGCGGGCGTAGCTCTCGCCCTGGCGCTCGCGCCGGCCGTTGACGGAGATGTCGGCGCCGTGATTGCCGAGGATGCGGATCAGCTGCTCGACATCGGCGAGATGCGGCACGTTTTCGAGCGTCAGCGTATCGTCGGTCAGGAGCGATGCGATCATCAGCGGCAGAGCGGCATTCTTCGCGCCGGAAATGGGGATGACCCCGTGGAGTTGATTTCCGCCTACGATCCTGATGCGATCCATGAGACCTCTCGCACGGGCGCCGCCCGCTTTCTTGAAATTCCGGTGTTGCTGAAGGGCGTCTCTTATTGGAGATGCCGCGAAATTAGAAGTGCCTTGAAATGCGTGTCGACAAGAAAGCGGATGCCCGCAGGGTGTGCGGTATTCGTCCTCCGCCGCCACTTTCCTTCATGCATGCCGTCATCCCAAAACCGCTGCACACTTTTGGGCGACATGCATTAATCTTCCGATTCGTCCGATTTTGCGGCGGGCAGCCCGGATGTCTCGTCGGCGTCGCCGGCCCGGCGGGCCCGCGCCTGCTGCTTGCGGCGCTGGAGATTGTCGCGCAGCGTCTTCGCCAGCCGCTGCCGCCTCGCCTCGGCTTCGTTCACGCCCTTCTCAACACCGCTTCGCGGCCCCGGCGCGCGCTCCTTGTCGTCGTCGTTCTGCATGATCATGGATTAGCGCAAAAGCGGGCGCCCCGGAAGCAGCAAGAGGATTTCGGACCGAGAGAAATGCGAAAAAACAAAGGCGAATTTTCAGCCACGATCTAGCCCAACCTATTGAAACCAGCGGCATTTGCGATCCGATACCGGGCCTGCCGCATGCCGGCATGTCCCAACCCGACCAAAAACTTCGAAATGCGGCTTGCGCTCTCCCGCAAGCTATGGCAATAGGCCCCTCGCTTGCTGCGGCGTACTCGAAACGCCGCCGGATGCTGCTATAGCTCAGGGGTAGAGCACTCCCTTGGTAAGGGAGAGGCCGAGAGTTCAAATCTCTCTAGCAGCACCAGTTTTCTCAATAAAATCATCGTATTTGCAGAGCGGCACGGCTCCCGGGTTGAGGCCAGGATGAGCGGAGCGTAACGTATTGTCGCGCAAAAGGTTCCCGCCGGATCCCTCAGTAATTCGCATGTGCCAGGACGCACATCGAGCAGCCCGCAAGATGTACTTTCCGCCGCCGATTTGGGAGATTTTCTCAAGGCCAAACGGGGGAGCAGAATGCGCAGTTACCACGTCGGAGAATAATCCCCCTCCGGTGTGCGCCACGCGGGACCCAGAGCATCGCCGTATACCCTCCGGCAGGTCTGGGACTCGGGTTAGCTCCGCGCCTCTGGGCCCCGTCCCGTGTGAGTGCCGCTTTGCCCGCCCGGCCTTATTAGCTTTGACTGCGTTCAATAGGTCGCCTGTTGCCTCGGCGACTTGTGCCCGCGCGCACGGGACTTTAGGACCTTAGTCTTAGGAGACCGCGACAAAGGTCTTAGCCCAATTTTTCCAACGGCTTAGCGGCATATTCTACCCCTTTGAAGGGGCCTGTAATCCTTGACTGTAACGTGTGCTGTGAGAACCTTTAGTCTGTGAGGTTGTAGTAGTAGGGGCAGTCATGGCGACAATGGTTCACACCGAAAACGTGGATAGGCGGACGTTCGATGACGACGACGTGGAGTTGGCGCTCGTCCTCGCCTGCGAATTGCTTGAGATGACGCGAGAATCGATAATCCGACTCATCATTCGCGAGTGGCTACACGGATACGGCTTTCTGCCAATCCAGGAATTGGACGAGGGAAGCGAGACAGAGCGTAGCGCATGATCGCGCGTCGCTTAGCGAAGTGTCGTGACACCTTCTCAACACGGAAGACTGCACTAAGCTTCACTGCCTCACCCCACCTGGACACGATCAGTCTTCTGAGCTTGGACTTGGGCGCACAGAAGAAGCTCAACCGACCGAAGACACTTCAGGCACGGCACTGCGCCGCCCTTCGATCTCTACTTCTCGCAAAGCCTCCGCGGTCCGTAATACGGCTGGAACGTGCAATCATCCGGTCGGAACGACCGATACGCCCTGGCACAGGCGCGGAAGTTGCAAGCTGGCGCCGAGCCCGCCACTTGTGCACCCGGCTCCTGCGGAGTGCCCTCGGCCAGTGCCGCGGTCATGAAGTTTTTCCAGATCCGCGCCGGCAGCTTGCCGCCGGTCACGTCCTTCATCGGCGTTTCGTCGTCGTTGCCGACCCAGACGCCGACGATCAGTGGTTCGGTGAAGCCGACGAACCAGGCGTCGCGGTGGTTCTGGCTGGTGCCGGTCTTGCCTGCGGCGAGCATGCCGATATCGGCCTCGCGGCCGGTGCCGCGCTCGACGACGAGCCGCAAGAGCGAAACGAGATCCGATCGGTACTGGCTGATATCGGTGGTGGCCTCCCTGGAAGGGCCGACGCGGAAGGCCTGCGGCTGGCCCTCGGCATGGAGCGACTCGATGCCCCAGGGCTCGATCGGCGCCCGGCCGGCCCTGACGGAAGCATAGGCGCCGGTGAGGTCGAGCAGGTTCACCTCCGAGGAACCAAGCGCGAGGCTCGGCGTGTCGGCAAGCTTGGCGTCGATGCCGAGTTCCCGGGCAGAGGCGATGACCTCGTCGATGCCGACCTCCATGGCGAGCGCCACGGTCGCCGCGTTCAGCGACCGCGCAAAGGCCTCGGCAATGCTGACGACGCCGCTATAGCCGCCGCCGAAATTCTCCGGCGACCAGCCGTTGATTTCGATCGGCGCATCCTCGACCGGGTCGAACGGCGTCAGCCCACGCTTCAGGGCGGCGTAGTAGACGAACAGCTTGAAGGCCGAGCCGGGCTGGCGCATCGCCGAAAAGGCGCGGTTGAAGGTGCTCTTGGTATAGTCGCGGCCGCCGACCATGGCGACGACGGCGCCCTCCGGCGTCATCGCCACCAGGGCGGCCTGCGAGACGCCCGCCTTGGTCCCCTCGCGTTTCAGCGCGTCAGCGACGACCTTTTCGGCGATCGCCTGAAGCCGCGGCACCATGGTGGTCCTGACCTTGATCGTGCCGCGATAGGGGCCGGCGAGCTCGCGGGCGTCCTGCATGATCCAGTCGGCAAACCAGCTTCCCGAGCGGACCGCCGGGCTGGTCGGCTGCAGCTTGCCGAAGTCGGCGCGGGCGACCTTCGCCTCATCCTGAGTGATCCGGTTGCCCTTGACCATCGCATCGAGGACCAGTTCCGCCTGCTGGCGGGCGCCCTCCGGATTGGTGAGCGGATTGAGCTGCGAGGGGGCGCGGATGATCGCCGCCAGCATCGCCGACTCGCCGATCGAAAGCGCCGAGACCTCCTTGTCGAAATAGATGCGCGCCGCCGCCGGCACGCCGGTGGCGCCGGCACCGAGATAGATATTGTTCAGATAGCGGGTGAGGATCTCGTCCTTGCCGAGCTTGCGCTCCAGCCAGAAGGCGATCACCGCCTCCTGGATCTTCCGCTTCCAGGTGCGGTCGCGCTCGAGATAGAGGATCTTGATCAGCTGCTGCGTGATGGTGCTGCCGCCCTGCACGACCTCGCCGGCGCCGAGATTGGTGTAGAGCGCCCGGGCGATGCCCCTCAGATCAATGCCGGAATGCTCATAGAAGCGTCGGTCCTCCCTGGCAAGCACCGCCTCGATCAGGTGCGGCGGAAAATCCGCGCGCGCCGCGTAGGATCCCTGGAACGGCCCCTGGCTCACCAGAGGCTTGCCGTCGGCGGTTTCCAGCACGACGACCGGCTTCAGCGAGCCCTCGGCGATTTCGTTCCAGGGGACATCGCGGAGCGCCCAGGCGAAGACGACGGCCAGCAGCACGAACGACGTTACGGCCGCCGCCGCTGCGCTCCGCAGCAGGATAGCGCGACGGCCGGCCGGACGCTTCGGTAAGGCCGGGCGGTCTTCGGTTGCCGCGCCGCGCCGCGCCTTCAGCCATTGGCCGGCTGATCTGCCCGCCGAACCGGCGGCTTCGGCCTTGCTGCTCGAGCTCCGCCGCAGCCGCTCTAGGGCGTCGCGCGCGGCAGCGCCGGATTTCTCACCGGCCCGACGGGCCGCAACCGGCACTTCCTCCCCAAGCGCCCGGCCAAGTCTCATCAGCGCACGGCCGAGCCCGGCGAATGCTCTCCTGGTTTTTGCAAATGCGTCGCCATCCGCGCGGCCCGGGTGATCTCGGCTCGGCACGGCTTCTTCCGGCCCCTGGTCCTCCGGGCCAATCTTCGACGCGGCATCGCTTTGCGCCATCCGTGCTCTCGATCGATCTATCACCCATGCGCAGAACGCATCGGCCGGCGAGTGGTTGCCAGAAACATGTCCAAAACATGGTGGCGCCGCATGATTGTTGCAGACCGCCCGCCAACCCCGTGAAGACATCGTTAACCATATCCACCGTTACTCGGGGAACAGCCGGGTCGCCGCCACAGGAATATCTCCATTTCACGCTTTGACAGCCGCAGCGGCAATTCACGCCTTCCTGGAGGACATGGGGATGATCAAATCGGGGCTCGGCGCCACCATCGCCGTTCTCGTCGTGTCGATCGTAGTATCCGGCATTCTCCATGTCGCGCTAACGCAGCACAGGATACAGGCGAACGCCGCCATCTCCGGCGAGATCACCTCGTCGATCCCGCGGTGACGGTCGCAGTGCGCGACAGCAACCTGCTGCGCTTCTTCGATTGTGGTACCGCCGTGCCCCACCTTCGACCCTCATTCCTGTGCTTGTCACAGGAATCCAGCCAGCCAAGTCCTTGGCTGAAAGACTCTTGCGCGCCGCCGACGCAGCGCTGCTGGATCCCTGTGACAAGCACAGGGATGAGGGCGGAAAAGCCGCCACCACCGTCCCAATTGCCGAGAGTCGCGTACTGTGACGTCTAAAGGATACACGGCACTGTAGGCGACGCGATGCTTCGACCCGCGCGCTTCGCTGACCGGTCTCTGAAGGCACACGCCCGCCTCCGTCCAACCAGCCGCACGGAACGCTGGATGATGCTGTCGCTGGGTCTTAGAAGGCGCGCTGGCGCGGCTCCGGGCGGAAATCTCCGAGTTGCGCAAGCAGCTCGTCGCAGGAGCACTTCCTCCTGTCCATCAAGTCGAGGATGCGGCGGGCGGCTCTGTTGGCCTCTGCTCCATCCTTGCCGACATTGTGCAGGGCGCACCAAACATCGAGTGCTCCGCGCATGACGTCGACGTCATCAGGCGAATAGGCTTGACGCACGAACCCCTCCCAAGGTGTACCTCAATGGGCGCATCATGGGGTATTCTGGGGGAAATACAAGAAAATAGTGAGGGACCCCAATAAGTCATATAATTGCGACATCGCGGCGCCGCTTTTTGATCGCCGCGGGTGCTAACCTCAGCTTGCCGTCCGCCGATAACGGAAGCTTAAGATTTCAACCATTAGTATGATGCCGCGATGGTGGACAATCGCACTCCTTCTTGAAACCGGCTCAGCCGGTTTCTTTTTTAGGATCATTGCTCACACCCGGACGCTCTGTTCGACGAAATCCTCCGTTCCGAAGAACTTCAGATAGCGCTGCACCTCGGCCGGGTCGCCGGTCGCCTTGCGCGGATTGTCCGACAGCTTGACGGCCGGACGGCCGTTGGCTTCGCTGACCTTGCAGACGATCGAAATCGGGTTGAGGCCGCTGATCTCGGTCGGCGCGCAGCCGGCGAAATCATTGGTCAGGTTGGTCCCCCAGCCGAAGCTCATACGCACGCGCCCCTCGAAATGGCGGTAGGTCTTGATGATCGTGTCGACGTCGAGCCCGTCGGAAAAGATCAACAGCTTGTCCTGCGGATCCCGGCCCATTTTCTTCCACCAGGCGACGATCTTCTCGCCGCCCTCGATCGGCGGGGCGCTGTCGGGCCGAAAGCCGGTCCAGTCCGCCACCCAGTCGGGCGCGTTGCGCAAGAAGGCGGCGGTTCCGAAGGCATCCGGCAGAACGATCAGCAGATTGCCGCCATAGAGCTGGTTCCAGTCCTGCAGCACCTTGTAGGGGGCGGCGGCGAGCTCCCGGTCGTTGCGGGCAAGGGCTGCGGCCACCATCGGCAGTTCGTGGGCGTTGGTGCCGAGCGCCTCGAGATCGTTATCCATGGCGAGAAGCACGTTGCTCGAGCCGGAGAAAGAGGCGCCGATGCCTTCCTTCAGCGCCTCCACGCACCAGCGCTGCCACAGGAAGCTGTGCCGGCGGCGGGTGCCGAAGTCGGAAATCCGCAGGTTCGGATAGTGCCGCAGTTGCTCGACCTTCGACCACATCTTGGCCTTGGCGCGCGCATAGAGCACGTCGAGCGTGAAGGGACCGAGGCCCTTCATCGCGGCGCGCGAGCGCAGTTCGTTGATGATCGCCAGCGCCGGGATCTCCCACATGGTGGTCTCGACCCAGCGGCCGCGGAAGGTCAGCTCGAACTGGCCGTCGCGGCGCGACAGCTCGTATTCGGGCAAGCGGAACTTCGCGAGCCAGGAGAGGAATTCCGGCGAGAAGATCTGCTTGCGGCCGTAGAATGTGTTACCGGCTAGCCATATCATCTCCTTCTTGGTGAAGCGCAGGGTGCGGGCATGATCGAGCTGGTCGCGCAGTTCCTGTTCGTCAATTTCCTCGGCAAGCCGCACGGTTTTTGTGCGGTTGATCAGCGAGAAGGTCGCGTCGACATCCGGATAGAGCTGCCAGATCATCTGCAGCATCAGGAGCTTGTAGAAGTCCGTGTCCAACAGGCTGCGGATGATCGGGTCGAGCTTCCAGGTGTGGTTATAGACCCGCCGCGCGATATCGGTCTTTGGCATCTGAGACTTCGCTCCTTCTGGATCGCCATGGGACCGCGGCGATCGATTGATCCTGCGCCGGCGCGGCTAGATCAGTTCAACGCCCGCGTCGCGCATGCGCCCGGTCATCGCGGCCAGCGATCCATTCAGATCGATGCCGCGACAGGCACCGAGCACGACGGAGGTCGAAAAACCCTGGGCAACCGCATCGAGCGCCGAATAGGCGACGCAGAAATCCGTTGCCAGACCGCAGAGCGACAGTTTGGAGATGCCGCGCTCGCGCAGGTAGCCGGCAAGCCCCGTCGGGGTCCGATGATCGTTCTCGAAGAAGGCGGAATAGCTGTCGATGCCCGTGCGGAAGCCCTTGCGCACCACCAGTTCCGCCGGCGTCCATCGCAGGCCGGGATGAAAATCGGCTCCCGGACTTCCCTGGACGCAGTGATCCGGCCAGAGCGTCTGTTCGCCATAGGGCATCGTCACCGTCTGGAAAGGCGCCTTGCCGGGATAGCTCGAAGCGAAGCTCGAATGCCCGGCCGGGTGCCAGTCCTGCGTCAGGATGACGTGCGGCGCGGCTTCGATCAGGCGGTTGACGATCGGCACGATGTCATCGCCGCCCGCCACGGCAAGCGCGCCCCCGGGGCAGAAGTCGTTCTGCATGTCGATGACGATCAGGGCGTCTTCAGCCATGGGCCACTCCTCGCGATCGCCGACCGGCAGAGCCGGCAAATCGATTTAATCCTGCAAGATCAATCACAGAACGCGCGAGGCGGCAAGCATGTTCGCCGGCCGCTGCCGCTTCGGCACGAACTCATGCAAGCCGATCAAGGCAATCGATCCAAGGATGTTGCTGGCGGTGCCGCTTCGGTCGCGGGGAGCGTGGCGCGCAGGGGACTGCCCCCGCGCGGCCATCAATTGTTGAGATCGTTGATGTTGTCAGCCACGTTGACGCCGGAATTCGCAATGCCGATCGGCCGCGCGATGAACTCCATGAACTTCGTGATGTCGACCGACGGATGGCGCGAGGCGTAGATGACATCGCGGTTCTTGATCGGGAAGGTCTGTCCGACGATCAGGCTGTCCGGGTTCGTCATGTTGAAGCGGTAGACGATCGGATAGCGGCCGACCCTGTCGGGCTGCATGCCCTTGCTCAGCATGGTGTTGAAGCGCTCCCGGCCGAGCAAACTCATGACGATGTCCGGCTCCTCGTAGCGGAAGACGAAATAGCCCTTTGCATCGATGGTCCGATCCGACCCGCCGCCGGCGAGCGCCACCGCTTCCAGCAGGTTCAGGTCGTTGGCGCCGAACTCGACCCGCTGGTTGGCGCGCACCTGGCCGAGGACCGTGAAGGTGCGCGGGTCGCGGGTGACGAAGATCTGATCGCCCGGTTTCACATGGATGTTTTCCGACGGGCTCTCGATGATCGACTTCAAGAGAACCGTTCCGGTCTTCTTGCCGCGCACCAGCGTCACATAGGTCTCGTAGGGCTGCGCCGAGGGACCGCCGGCCTTGGCGATCACCTCGTTAATGGTTTCGCTGACAAGATTGAGCGGCACCACCGAGGGGCGGCCGACGGCGCCCGAGACGGTGACGATGCGCGACGCGGTCGACGTCGAGGTGACGATGACGTCCGGCTCGACGGCCTTTTGCTTCAAGGCGTCGAGGATCGCCTGGCGCGCCTGTTCCAGCGTCAGGCCGGCGAAGCGAACGGAGCCGACGTAGGGGATCGCCGCCTTGCCGTCCGGCTGGACGACGAGATCAATGCTCGTCTGTTTCGATTCCGTTGTGGAAAACAGCCCGTCGCTGCCCGCCTCGAAAATCGTGACTTTCAGCTGGTCGCCGACGCCGATCACCACCTGGCCGACGCCACCGCCGATGCCGAAGCGGCGGCTCAGCGTCGTCGCCACATATTCGGAAACGAGCCGCGCGGACTGGCCATCGATATCAATGATGTCGAAAACGGTGGCGTTCTTCCTGCCGATCTGCGATCCCGACTGGCCGGCTTCTGCGACGATATCGCTGGTCAGCGGCCCCTCGCCCGGTACAGCCTGACATCCCGCAAGCGCGGTACAAAGCAGAAGGGCAGTCACTCGTTTCACTACGATACTCCGTATTCGGCACAGCGATGATTCCGTTCAAAAATCTGCACCGCATTCTTCCCGGCAGGAATCCGCCGGTCCCTGAAAAGCACAATCGCCGTTCCACAACAAGTCACCCGCCGTGAAGCGGGCCAAAATATTCGGCACTGCGCCTTTCCGGCCATACCGCCCTCGAAAACGGTTACGAGCTGTCGCCGTAATTGTGTTGGACGGGGATTGCAGGCCGTTTATCTAGTCCTTTGGGGTTGAAAGCTAGGCCCTATCAGTTAAAAGCTCCCTAATGCAGCAGGGGGTACAAAAAAGGGGAAAAGCGCCCAGCAAAAGTATCGCCGGTTGCAATTTTCGTTTGACGTTGCGATTGACTGGATCAATTTAACGGCAGTTCTCAGAGCGTTCGATCATACATGACTGTTGAAATCATAGGGCGTGCCTGCCTGGCACCTGGAGCGCAATCGCCGCAGGCGCTCTTCAAAATTCTCCGTCAAGGCATGTGCACCGTCTCCAGCGTGCCGGGCGACCGCTGGGACTTGGCGCGCTTCTGGCACCCGGTCATGGGAATGCAGGGCAAGACCTATTCCTTTGCCGCCGGCGTTCTCGACACGATCTACGATTTCGACCCGGCCGTGTTCGGCATGTCGCAGCGCGAGGCCATGTATATGGACCCGCAGCAGCGGGTGCTGCTGCAACTCGCCTGGCGCGCGCTGGAGGACGCGAATATCTCGGTCGCGTCGCTCAACGGCGAGAATGTCGGCGTGTATATCGGCGCATCGAGCCTCGATCATGCCAACCTGACGGTCGAGGACCCGGCGGCCGCCGGCCCCTATTTCATGACCGGCAACACGCTGTCGATCGTCTCCAACCGCATCTCGCATGTCTTCGGGCTGAGCGGCCCGAGCATGACGGTCGATACCGCCTGTTCCTCCTCGCTCGTCGCGCTCGACCAGGCGATGCGGGCGCTCAATGCCGGCGAGATCGACACGGCGATCGTCGGCGGGGTCAATATTCTCGCTCATCCGCTTCCCTTCGTCGGCTTCGCCCAGGCGCGCATGCTGTCGCCGGAGGGCCTCTGCCGCGCCTATGACAATGACGGCGCCGGCTATGTCCGCGCCGAGGGCGGCGTCGTCTTCGTGCTGCGGCGCTCCGACCGCGCTCGCCGCGAAAGAGACAGGAGCTATGCGAGGATTGTCGCCTCCGGCGTCAACTCGGCCGGCCGCACCAACGGCATCTCGCTGCCTTCGCGCGAGGCGCAGGCCAATCTGCTGAAGAGCATCTACGACGGCAACGGCATCGACGCCAACCAGGTGGCCTTCGTCGAAGGCCACGGCACCGGCACCAAGGTCGGCGATCCGGCCGAAGTGTGGTCCATCGGCACCGTCATCGGCGCCAAGCGCCGCGCGCCGGTGCCGATCGGCTCCATCAAGTCGAATATCGGCCACACCGAGCCCGCCTCCGGCCTGTTCGGCATGCTGAAGGCGGTGCTGGCGCTCGAGCACAACTACCTTCCGGCATCGCTGCATTTCGACACGCCGAACGAACATATCGATTTCGAGGGCCTCAACGTCCGCGTGACGGCCAATCCGATCGAGCTTCTGAAGAGCAAGCGCACCCGGCTCGCCGGCATCAACTCCTTCGGCTTCGGCGGCGCCAATGCGCATGTCGTCATCAGCGATCCGGATCCGGTCCCGCAGGAAAGGACGCAGGCGGCATCGGCGGGCCACGTGTTCCTTGCCAGCGCCCACACGCAAACGAGCCTCGAGAACCTGCTCAAGGACTACAAGGCGGCCTTGGCGGGCGCTTCCAAGGACGAGACCCGCGCCATCATCGCCGCCTCGGGTGCGAACCGCACCCATATGCGCCACCGTTTTGCGGCGCGCAGCGACCACCCCGAGGATATCGTCCGGGCGATCGCCAGCCAGCTGGAAAATCCCGGTTCCGATATCGGCGAAATCGGCGAGGCGCCGGTCAAGGATGCCAAGGTCGCCTTCGTCTTCTCCGGCAACGGCTCGCAATGGGCCGGCATGGGCGTCGACGCCTTCCGCGAAAACCTGCATTTCCGCCAGTCCTTCACCTCGGTCAGCGCGCTCTTCAAGTTCCACTCGGAAATCGATCTCAAGGACCTTTTGACCGATCCGGAGCTCGACAAGAAGCTCGCCGACACCAAGGTCGCCCAGCCGCTGCTGTTTGCGATCCAGGCTGCGCTTTCCGACTCGCTCGTGGCGATGGGTGTCAAGCCGGCCGCGGTGTTCGGCCACTCGGTCGGCGAGATTGCCGCAGCCTATGCGGCAGGCGCCCTGTCGCTGGTCGATGCCGTATCGATCGTCGCCAAGCGCTCGCTGCATCAGGACCTGCTGGCGGGCCAGGGCACGATGGCGGCCGTGATGCTCGGCGAAGAGGCGGCCAGCGCCTTTGCTGAGGCGCGCGGCCTCAGCGAAGTCTGCGTCGCAGCCGTCAACGCGCATAATTCGGTGACGATTTCCGGGCCGGCGCAGGAGGTCAGTGCCTTCCGCGACGCCGCCCGCAAGGCGAAGATCCCGGTTCAGATCCTCGACATCAACTACCCGTTCCACCATCCGATCATCGACCAGGCGAAAGAGGCGTTCCTCGCCGATATCCCCGATATCGCCCCGCGCCGGACGGAACTGACCTATCTGTCGACGGTCACAGGCAGCGCGCTCGACGGTACCGAGCTCGATCCGGACTATTGGTGGAAGAATGTCCGCGAGCCGGTGCGTTTCCAGGCGGCCACCGATGCGGCGCTCGCGCTCGGCTGCCGGCTGTTCATCGAAATTTCCCCGCGGCCAATCCTCGCCTCCTACGTCAAGGAGACGATCAAGCAGGCGGCGGTTCCGGCAACTGTCGTGCCGACCTTGCTTCGCGATGCCGGCGAGAGGGGTCAGGACCCGATCTCCGCGTCGATGGCGCGGGCGGTCGCCCATGGTGCGGCGGTCGACGGCTTGCGCGTCTATGGCAAGCGCGACGCCTTCATCGAGCTGCCGAGCCTGCCCTTCGAACCGGTCGAACTGCGCCCGCAGGCGACCACCGACGCGACCGACCTTTTCGGTCGCTCCGGCAAGCCCTACCGCCTGACCGGCTGGCGCGGCGACCCCAATAGCGGCAGCTGGAAAAACCATATCGACGGCCATCTTTTCCCGGATCTCGCCGAACATGTCGTCGACGGCAAGGCGATCCTGCCGGGCAGCGGTTTCATCGAGGTGGCGGTCTCCGCCGCGCAGCAATATTACGGCAGCGACGAGGTCGAGATCACCAATCTCGAGATCGTCCGGCCGCTCGAGCTCAGCGACAGCCGGATGATGGAACTCTCGACCATCCTGTCGCCGGAAACCGGCGACATCGAGATCCGGTCGCGCGAGCGCCTGTCGGAGGACGACTGGACGGTGCATGCGGTGGCTAGAAGCCGCAAGCCGATATCCGTTGCCAACGGAACGCGGCCCTCCTTCTCCGGTCTCGCCAAGACCGGCACCGTCACTCCGGAAAAGGCCTATGACACGGCCAGGCACTTCGGGCTCGACTACGGTCCACGCTTCCAATTGCTCGCCAAGGCGATCGCGTATGGGGACCGGCTGGTCGATGTCGAGCTGAAGGCTCCGGCCGGGCCGGGGCACCCCCTCGTCACCTACGCGCTCAATCCGATCTCCGTCGACGCGACCTTCCACGGGCTGGTCGCGCTCTTCGACCGCTTCACCGGCGACAAGGGCGGCGCGCCCTATATCCCGGTCCGTTTCGGTTCGGTGCGCGTCGTCAATGCAGGCACGCCGATTGCGCGCGCGACGATCGAGATCGACCGTGTCAGCGCCAATTCGATCAAGGCCCGATTCCACTTCTTCGACGCAAGCGGCAAAGCGATCGCGCATTTCGACGATTGTCGTTTCCGCCGCACCTATCTGCGCAAGCACAAGACGCTCGACGGCCTGTCCTTCCACTACGAGACGGTTCTGTCCAATGTGATCGTGCCGGGCACGACACTTAAAGGCGCGGTGCCCGCGAAGCTGACGGAATCGGTCGCCGAAAGCGGCGTCGACAACGCGACGCTGCTCTTCAACGCGGCGATCTATCGCGCCTGTCATGAAATCGCGCTCAAGCTGGCGCGTGGCAAAGGCGCGGTCCAGGTCGCCGGCCTGCCGGGCGACTTCGCCTTCCAGTGCTTCCTGTCGAACTGCCTCTACGCGCTCGAGGATGCCGGGCTCTGCGAACATCAGGACGACAGCTGGAAAATCGCGCCGGAGTTCACGCTGCCGTCCGTCGAGGAGATCCTCGGCGAACTCTATGGCGAGCGTCCCGACCGCGCCGTCGAAGCGGTGCTGGTCAACAACGCCTATGCGGAAGCGCTGAGCCGCCTCGACCTGTTGCTGGCCAGAGCGGCGGGGAGCGAAACGGCGGCCTTCAACGCCGGCTTCATCAGCGAGGCGACGCTCGATCATCAGGCCGTTCACTCGGTGGCAAGCCGTTCGCGCATGGATCAGGTCCTCGGCATGGTCGAGCGCGCCCTCGCCGCACAGGTTGGCGGCGCGCGCCTGCGGATCGTCGAGTTCGGCAGCGTCTCCGCCGGCTTCACGCGGCGCTTGGCCGATCTGGCGGCACGGCATGGAACGACCCTGTCGGTCCTCGAGCCGCGGGACAATGCACAACGCAATCTCGAGATCGCTTTCGAGGAAGACGCGCATGTGCGCATTCTGAAGAAGAGCGAATTCGCCGGGATCGGACCCTTCGATCTCGCCGTCAGCGCTTCGGACAACCTTTATCGATTGATCGAAGAGGAAGCCGATGTCCGCACCGCGCTTCGTTCGATGCTGCGGGAAAGCGGCGCGCTGGTTGCCGCCGTCAGTGCTCCGTCGATCTTCGGCGATTTTGCGCTCGGCCTCTCCGACGGCTGGTTCGAACGCAGCCAGACGGCGGAGTTCCCGATCGGCAGGCTCGCCGCGGTATCGCATTGGCAGAAATGTCTGGCCGATCTCGAACTTGACGATGTCAGCGTCGGCGATCGCGAATGCCCGCACGGCAATATAATCCTGATCGAGGCGCGCTGCACCGCGACAGCGAGGCCGATGGCAAGGGAGTCTGGCGTTGGTCCCTATCTGCTGATCGAAAAAGACGCACCGCGCGGCTCCGGTCCTGCCGAGGCCATTCCGGTCGTCGTGTCGGGCGACATGGCTGCCGACGTCGTCGTGCTCGGGGCAGCGCTCGACAGGCTCGGCGAAAAGCCGGTCCGCGCGGTTTTCGTCTCTGCAACGGCAGATCCCGCCGGCGACGCCGACTCCGACTTGCTGCAGACGCAGGTGCTGGCGCTTAGCGCCTTTGCCGAAGCGCTGAAGCAGCGCCTCGCGAACGTGGAGCCGACCGGCGCCGGGCGTCCCCGCCTCGTGCTGGTGGCGCCGGGCGGCGCTCCGGTGGCTCAGACGGCAAGCTCGGGCGTCAATTCGGGACTGTGGACATTCGTCCGCGTGCTGCAGAACGAGTATGAGTTCCTCGACGTTCACGCGCTCGACCTCTCCGAACATTCCGGAGTAACCCGCGAGGAGTTGCTTGCCTCGGCGCTGCCGCTGCTCACCATTGAAGGCTCCAACCGCGAATGGCTGCTCGATCGGGCAGCGGGACTGATTTCGGAAATCCGGGCCGTCGCCGGTCCGGCAGTCAAGACCGAAGGCAAGACCAGCGCTTTCCCGGCTGCGACCATTCGCCAGCGCGTCAGCTCCCAGGTCAGCAGCATCGCCTGGGAAGAAACCGACGTGCCTAGGGCCGGACCGGGTGAGATCGTCGTCTCCGTCGCCGCCACGGGGCTTAACTTCCGCGACGTCATGTGGGCCATGGGCCTGCTGCCGGAAGAGGCGCTCGAAGACGGCTTTGCCGGCGCGACGATCGGCATGGAACTTTCCGGCCATGTGCTCGAAGTGGGCGAGGGCGTCGACGATCTCGCCGTCGGCGATGCGGTGATGGCGATCGCCTCAGCCGCCTTCTCGACGCATGCCGTTGTCTCTCGGGCGGGCGTCGCCAAGCTGCCGCAGACGATCAGCCCGGTGGCCGCCGCCACCCTGCCGGTTGCCTTCCTCACCGCCTATTATGCGATGGTCGAGCTCGGCCGGATTCGGGCGGGCGAGACGATCCTCATTCACGGCGCTGCCGGCGGGGTCGGTCTTGCCGCACTCCAGGTTGCCAAGCTGAAGGGCGCCACGGTCATCGCAACAGCCGGAACCCGCGAGAAGCGGCGGTTCCTGACGATGCTGGGGGCCGACCACGTCTTCGATTCCCGGACGCTCGGCTTCGTCAATGACGTTCGCGCCGTGACCGGCGGCGAAGGGGTGGACCTTGTCCTCAACTCGCTCTTCGCCGAGGCGATGGAGCAGAGTCTCGCCCTCGTCAAACCGTTCGGGCGGTTCTTGGAACTCGGCAAGCGCGACTATTACGCGGACAGCAAGATCGGTCTCAGGCCGTTCCGCCGCAATGTCAGCTATTTCGGCATCGACGCCGACCAGCTCCTCGTCAACCAGCCGGAGCTGACCAAGCGCATCTTCATGGAGATCGGTTCGCTGTTCGACGAGGGCCGGCTGACGCCGCTTCCCTATCGCGCCTTCGATTTCGACGAGATCGGCAATGCCTTCCGGCTAATGCAGAACGCCGGCCATATCGGCAAGATCGTCGTACTGCCGCCGGTCGCCGGCAAGCACGAGATCGCCGCCAAGCCGCGTCGCGGCATGAAGGTCGATCCTGACGGCATGCATCTGGTCGTCGGCGGCATCGGCGGCTTCGGCCTTGTCGCCGCCAATTGGCTTGTCGAGAAGGGCGCCCGCCACATCGCCCTCTGTTCACGCCGCGGCCAGCCGGATGCCGCCACGAGCGCGATGGTCGACCGCTGGAAAAAGGCCGGCGTGACGGCATCGCTCCACGCCTGCGACGTAACCGACGCCGCTGCCGTCGAAGCGCTCCTCGCGAACCTTCGGGCGCAGGCGCCGCTGCGCTCGATCGTGCACGCGGCAATGGTGCTCGACGATGCGTTGATCAGCAATCTCAACCGCGAGCGAAACCGACCGGTCATCGAGGTGAAGGCGAAGGGCGCGGCGATGCTCGACCGCCTGACGCGGAAGGATCGGCTCGACAACTTCATCCTGTTCTCCTCCGCGACCACCCTCGTCGGCAATCCGGGCCAGGCGAACTACGTCGCGGCCAACGGCTATCTCGAGGGCCTCGCCCGCGCACGGCGCGCCGAGGGGCTGGCCGGCCTGGCCGTCGGCTTCGGCGCCATCGCCGACGCGGGTTACCTGACGCAGAACGCCGACGTGAACGACCTTCTTTCCAAGCGCATCGGCAAGACGGCGCTCAAGGCGCAGATGGCACTCGACATGGTCGAAAGCCATATCGCCGCCGATCCGGGCAGCGTCGATGCCGCCGTGGTGATGATCTCCGAGATCGACTGGGCGGCGGCACGCAACTTGCCGGTTGCCAAGAACGCCCTCTTCGAGGTGATCCTGCGCAGCGCCGACCAGCACGCCTCCGGCACCGAGGGTACTAAGATGGACCTGGTGGCGATGATCGAGGGCAAGTCGCCGCAGGAGGCCGAGGATATCCTGTTCGATCTGGTGGCCGGCGAGATCGCCGCCATTCTCCGTGTCGCCAAGGATACGGTGACGCGCGGCAAGATCCTGAAGGAAATCGGTCTCGACAGCCTGATGGCGGTCGAGCTCGGCATCAGCTTCCAGCAGAATACCGGCTTCGACATGCCGCTCAGCGGCGTTGCCGACAACACGACCGTCGGCGACGTGGCCCGCAAGCTGTATGAAAAGGTCAGCAAGCGCGATCAGAGCGGCGATGCAGAACCGGCCGACGACAAGCTCGTCACCGAACTGACGCAACGCCATATCGGAGCAGTCAAGGAAAAAGCACTGAGCCAATGAGCAAGGACGGAAACGGCCAGACCTTCTCCAAAATGAACAGCAGCCTAAAGGAGAACCTGCTGGACAGGATGAGGAACACTCATCAATCCTCCGAGCGCAACCGCATGGCGCGCTCGGAGCGGGAGTTGCCGCCTGCCCCGCGCCGCCACCAGGCGCGCTTCGAAGACCTGCCGGAATTTAAGCAGGTGCAGGCGCAGAAGTTCGCGAGCGAGCAGCTCGGCATCGGCAATCCGTTCTATCGGGCGCACCAGACGGCCGCCGGCGCGACGACCGTGATCGACGGCCGCAAGCTCATCAACTTCGCGTCCTACGATTATCTCGGGCTCAACAAACACGCCCACGTGCTCGACAAGGCGCGCGAGACGATCGAAACCTTTGGAATTTCGGCGTCGGCGAGCAGGCTCGTGGCAGGTGAACGACCGGTGCATGTCGAGCTTGAGGAGCGGATCGCGCGCTTCTACGGCGTCGAGGCGGCCGTCTGTTTTGTCAGCGGCTATCTCACCAATGTGGCTGCCATAGGCTGTCTGCTGGGGCCGCAGGACCTCGTCATCCATGACGAATTCATCCATAACAGCGCTCTTGCCGGCATTAAGCTTTCAGGCGCCGCGCGCCGCCTGTTCAAGCACAATGATACGGCCGACCTCGAACATGTGCTGCGCACCGTTTCCGGCGACTATCGCCATGTCATGGTGATCGTCGAAGGCATCTATTCGATGGACGGCGATGTCGCCAACTTGCCTGCACTTCTGAAGCTCAAGGCGGAATTCGGCTTCTGGCTGATGGTGGATGAGGCCCACTCGCTTGGCGTCCTGGGTCGGCGGGGCAAGGGTCTCGCCGAACATTTCGGAGTCGATCCGCACGAGGTCGACATTTGGATGGGAACCCTGTCGAAGACCACGTCGAGCTGCGGCGGCTATATCGCCGGCAGCGCGGCACTGGCGGCCGTCCTCAAGGCGTCGGCCGGCGGGTTCGTCTACAGCGTCGGCCTGGCGCCCGTTCTCGGCGCATCGGCCGTGGCGAGCCTCGATGTGCTCGAAGGGGAGCCGGAGCGTACCGCAGCACTGAGGCGCAACGGCGCCCTGTTCCTGAAACTCGCCAAGGAGGCCGGTCTCGATACGGGCTTGAGCGGCGGTTACTCGGTCGTGCCGGTGATCGTCGGCGATTCGCTCAGGGCGGTACAGCTCTCGAACGATCTGCTCGCCGCCGGCGTCAACGTGCTGCCGATCATCCATCCCGCCGTTCCGGAGGGCATGGCGCGGCTGCGCTTCTTCATCACCAGCGAGCATTCGGAGGAGCAGATCCGCCGCACTGTAGCGCTGACGGCCGAGCGGCTGAACGATCTCATCCAACGGAATTTCGGCCTCGGCGGGGTCGATATCGATCAGATGCTGAAGGCGCTCTCGGCGCGCTAGACATCGTGGCCGCGTCGAGCCGCGGCGCCAGGCAGGTTGCTGCATGACCCATGTGATCATAACCGGCGGCTCCAGCGGAATCGGCCTGGCACTCGCGGCGCTTTATGCGAGCCGCGGCGCGCGGCTGTCGCTCATTGCGCGCTCGCGCAATCTCCTGGAGCTCGCGGCTGAGAAGCTCGTTGCCAAGCATGGCGCTAAGGCCGCCGACATTCACATCGAAACCGCCGATGTCGCGAACGAGGCCGAAATCGACTCGGCGATCGGCCGCTGCGTCGAGGCGCTGGGCCCCTGCGACATTCTCGTGACCTCCGCAGGCATTGTCGAACCGGCGCCGTTTCTGGAAGCGTCGAGCGAGGCCTTCCGCCGCCAGATGGACACGAATTTTTCCGGCACCGTCAACGCGGTACGCGCCGTCTATCCGGACATGGCGCAGCGGGGCAGCGGTCACATCGTGATGATTTCCTCGGGTTCCGGACTTATCGGCATCTACGGCTACACAGCCTATTGCGCGTCGAAATTCGCGCTGCGCGGTTTTGCCGAGGCGTTGCGCAGCGAAGCGCGCTGCCATGGCGTCGACATATCGGTGGGCTTTCCGCCAGATACGGAAACGCCGCAATTCGAGCGGGAAATCGCGGAGCGCCCGCCGGAGGCAAGCGTGGTGATGGGTGTCGTCCGCCCCTGGAGCGCCGAGGCCGTTGCCAGGAAGATCGCCGACGGCGTCGAAAAAAGACGGTTCGAGATCTATTTCGGCCTCCCGCTTTTCCTCCTCGGGCGCTTCGGCCCCGCCGTTCGGCCGCTGATCAACTGGTGGTTCGACCGGGCGATCGCGCGCTGCCGTGGACGGTGACCGTGGAGATCTCTGCCGCGCTTGTGCCTGCAGTGGTTAGCATTTAAGTGTCGGGCGGAGACCTGCTGGCGAGGTGCGGAAAGGCTCGAAGGTAACGGATTGGCGCTACTTCCCTTTGAATTGCACGACTATCCCGCAGCGTTGACGCTCGGCTGTTACCTGCTGTCCTGCGGGGTGATCTTCTTCACCGACCGCTTCGCCTTGCCCGCACGCGAGCGTCGGAAGAACGCCTCTCCGCATGGCCGCAACCAGGATATCATCGATGCGCTGGCCAGACTGCCAGTGATCGCGCTCGTCTTTGCCGGCTTCTTCGCGATCTCCTGGAGGCCGCTCTACGCGGCTGCCGGCGTAATGAGCTTCTTCATCATCTTCACCGGCATCTCCCGGGCGAAGTTCAAGTTCATCCGCGAGCCGCTGGTCTTCTCCGACATCGCGCTCGTCGCCGACGTGTTCAAATACAAGAGCATTTTCTATGCGACCTCGCTGAACATCCTGTTCTGGATCGTCGCCTTCCTCTACGTGTTCGGCGTCTCGGGTCTCTATATGTATCTCGAGCCGAGCATCCTGCCGGCGCGCGACAAGCTGTTCTGGGTCCTAGTGCTGATCGCGGTCGCCGCCGGGCCCTGGCTTCTGCTGTTCTACGGCCCGGTCAACCGTCCGACGGCCGCTCTCGTGCAGCGGCTGGTGGGCAAGAAGGTCAACGTCAAGATGAGCACGGTGCGCTTCGGCACCTTCGGCTCGGTGGTCTTCCATTTCATCGTCTGGCTTGGGGTCAAGCGCGAGAAGATCGTCGCAGAACTTTCCGAACGCCTTCGCGCCGCCGTCCATGAACTGATCGGCCATGAAGAGGCGCCGCTGATCGTCGTCTGGCAATCGGAATCCTTCATCGACATGCGGCATTTCGGCGTCGATACGATCAAGCTGCCGGCGATCGACAGGCTGCGCCAGCAGGCGGTGCAGTGGGGGCGGTTGAGCAATGTTTTCGAGGGTGGCTATACGCTGCGCACCGAATTCGCGGTGTTGAGCGGCCTCGTGCCGGACGATATCCATGTCGATGCGAGCTATCCCTATCTTCGCGCCGCCCATTATGCGGACGTCGTCTGGCCGGGAAAGCTAAAGCGCGCCGGCTGGCGCACGCATTTCATCCATCCCTATGACCGGACCTTCTTCCTGCGCCACAAGGCGATGCCGGTGCTTGGCTTCGACACGCTGACCATGCTCGACGCCTTCGCTCATGATGCCGCGCAAGACGGACTGTATGTTTCCGATGCCGCCCTGACGGCGAGAGTTCTGGAGGAGACGCGGAAGCTCGCCGACGACGAAAGCGGGCTCTTCTTCGTTGCCTCAATGGCCAATCACGGGCCCTGGGAACCCGGCCGCGTCGGAACGCTTACGAACCCGGTCGACATCTACCTGGCGATCCTGGAGCAGTCGGATGCTGCGCTGAGGAAGCTCGTCGACGGTCTCGACAGGCTGGACCGCCCGGTATGGCTCGTCTTCTACGGCGATCACGCCCCGCTTCTTAAGTCCTTCGCCGATCCCTTTCCCGACCCGCGCACGGACTATTTCATCGTGCCGCTTGCCAAGGCGCGTCCGGCAAATCACCGGCCCAAAGCGCCGCAGGACGAGGACCCGTGGAACCTTCTGCGTGCCCTGCTCAAGCACGCCAATCTGCACAGGGACGCGCTGCAATAGCATGACGGCAGGCACCACGATCCAGCAGCAGCCACGGCGGACATTCCTGTTCCTGCAGGGCCCGTCTTCGCCGATCTTCGCCAAGATCGCGACGCGGCTCGAGGCTTTCGGCCATACATGCCTGCGCATCAATCTCAATGCGGGCGACCAGATCTTCTGGCGGCGGGGCGGCGCGCACAACTATCGCGGCTCGCTCGCCGATTGGGGCGCCTATGTGGAATCATTCCTCCGTCGCCAATCCGTCAGCGATCTCGTCCTTCTCGGCGAGGAGCGTCCCTACCATAGAATCGCAATCGCTGCCGCGCGCCATGTTGGGATCGAAGTCTTCGTCGTCGAGATGGGCTATCTCAGGCCCGACTGGCTGACGCTCGAGCGAAGCGGCATGTCGTCCAATTCGCATTTCCCCGTCGATCCGGAACAGATCGTGCAAGCGGCGGCTGGGTTGCCGGAGCCGGACTGGCGGCGGCGGCACACGCAGACCTTCCTGGCCGAAGCGGCCTATGACCTCCTCTACAATCTACCGAATGTCTTCTTCTGGTTTCTTTTTCCGGGTTATCGCCGGCACGCGATCTTTCATCCGCTGGCGGAATACGCCGGCTGGGTAAGACGCCTGGCTGCAAGCAAGCGCCACCAGCAAGCCGCAGACGGGCTGGTCGCCTCGCTCACATCTGCATGCGCGCCTTATTTCGTCTACCCGCTGCAACTCGAGACCGATTTCCAATTGCGGGCGCACTCTCCCTTCAACAGCCAGAAAGAAGCGATTGCCGATATTTTAGCCTCCTTCGCACGCCATGCGCCCGCGACCAACAAGCTCGCCGTCAAGGTGCACCCGCTCGACAACAGCCTTATCCCCTGGCGCCGGATCATTGCCCATCAAGCGGCGGCCCTCGGGGTGGCCGAGCGCGTCATCTATCTCGACGGCGGAAATCTGGATCTGCTGGCGGAAAAGAGCGCCGGCATGGTGACGGTCAACTCGACCGCCGGGCTGCACGCCTTGAAGCAGGGAAAGCCGGTGAAAGTCCTGGGCAGGGCCGTGTTCGACATCGCGGGTTTGACGGACCAGCAGACGCTCGATTCGTTCTGGACAGCACCGCGGCCGCCCGATTCGGAGCTGAGCACGGCAATGTTCCGGCTGATGGCGGCCTCGATCCAGGTTCGCGGCAACTTCTACTCCGACGCCGGGACTGATGCCGGCGCCAAGGCCATCGCCGAGCGGCTGCACCGCAACACCGTCAACCAACCCGGCGCCTTCGTCGATCCGCCGCCCCGGCAAAGACCGGAAAAGAGGGCAGCCGCCTCAGATCAGGCGACGCCGGCGCGCAACAGGTCGTGAATATGCAGGATGCCTTCGGGCATCCCCGCCTCGTCGACGAGGAACAGCACCGTCACCTTGTGCTCCTGCATGAATTCCATGGCGGCGCTCGCCAGCAGGTCTGCCTGGACCACCTTCGGATGATGCGACATGACGTCTTCGACCGGCTGGCCGAGCAGGTCGCCGGCCATGTGCCGGCGCAGGTCGCCGTCGGTGATGACGCCAACGAGCACACCTGCTCCGTCGACGATGCCGACGACGCCGAAGCCTTTCGCCGACATTTCGATGACCGCCTCGCTCATCGGCCGGCCGATGGCAAGCAGCGGCATCTGGTCGGCTTGATGCGCAAGCTCGTGCACGAGCCGCAGCTGGGCGCCGAGCTTGCCGCCTGGATGGAAAGTCTTGAAGTCCTCGGCGGAAAAGCCGCGCCGCTCCAGGAGCGCAATCGCCAGCGCATCGCCGACGGCGAGCTGCAGCATGGCCGAGGTCGTCGGTGCCAGCCCGTGCGGGCAGGCTTCCGGCACTCTTGGAAGCACCAGGGCAATCTCGGAATTGCGCGCCAGGATGCTGTCGCGGTTCGACGAGATCGACACGATCGGCACCTTGAAGCGCTTGGCATAGGTGAGCATGTTGGCGAGTTCCGCCGTCTCGCCCGACCAGGAGAGCAGGATCAGCACGTCATCGGAGGTGACCATGCCGAGATCGCCGTGGCTTGCCTCGGTCGGGTGGACGAAATAGGCGGAGGTGCCGGTCGAGGCCAAGGTGGCGGCGATCTTTCGGCCGATATGGCCGCTCTTGCCGACGCCGGAAACGACGACGCGGCCATGCCCGTCACCAATCAACTCGACGGCACTGACGAGGCTTTGCGCAAAGTTTGCGTCCGCCGCCAGGTGCTCGGCGAGCGCCTTGATGCCGTTCGTCGCCGTCGTCAGCGTCCGGCCGATCGAGTCCAGAATGGCACTAGGGGAATGCCCCTCGGCCTTCACATTTCGCAAGCCCATAATCAAATCCGGTCCAGAAACGACATAACGGCGAGTTCGCCTCTCGCGCCCTCGCTCGGAATATAGAGCCAGATAAGCCCTTTCCTTCCGCAAACCAAGCCTCACTCCGCCGTCTATTGCCCAAACCGGCCACTTTTCGCAGCGCTCACCTCGGCGGACAGGATTTTCCACAGGCGCGTCCGGCGGCAGGAAACGCGCTTTGGCGTGCCCGCCCGTAATAGACTGCTTACGCTCCGCCTTGGATCATGGCTTGCGCAGCGGCGCAGAATCACGCCGCCGCGCCGATCTCCGGTTTGGGCGCAGTCCGGCCGGCCAGCAGGTGCCCTATGGCCGCACGCGCTTCGTCGGCAGAGCCGAAGCGCTTCGCGTCGAGATCCCAGACATGATACTTGACCGCCAGGAACTTGAACCGGTCCTGATCCGGGACCACGACACCAACGGCTTCTCCGCCATATTCGATAACTTGCTTGTTCATGCGAATAACGCTCCTCCACGCAGCGGGCGCGGATATTTTCAATTCTCGGCAATAGGTGAATTCGGCAGGTTCGACAGGTCACATTCGGCAAAGCGTGCGAATGAGACCTTTCACTGTTGCACGACAAAGGGAACGAGAGCCGCAGAAGGCGGCGGTCGAGACGATTCTGGACATGTCACTCTCCTTTGGCTAGGCGCGGCACAGAGCGCCGCGGCGTTTCATGAACAATGTGAGGCGGACTCCTTCCGCGTCACGGTCTGCAAACTAGAATAATCTACCAATTTGGTCAACTACAAAAGCGATATGGCGAAAAATAATTCTTCCCCATTCGCTTCCGCCTGCCCCGTAGACAATCCCGTTGCTCCCCTGCAGGAGCGCTTCCTATCTAGGTAGCGCCGAGTCGGCCTGCAAGTGACGATTCGGATAAAGACAGCACTTTCGGACGAAAAAGGGGCAGCCCCTCGAGGCTGCCCCTGACTTGTAGGCGACAGGCGCGGCGGCGTCAGGCCGCCGGCGCGCCGGGCTGCTGCGCGCCGGAACGGCTCGCCTCGCGATCCTTCCACCAACGGCTGAGGAACAGCAGGATCGGTCCGCCGATATAGATCGACGAGGTCGTCGCGACGATGACGCCGAAGATCATCGGCCAAGCGAAGCTGCGCACCGCCTCACCGCCCCAGATCGCCATCGGCACCAGCGAAAGTGCCGTCGCCATCGAGGTGAAGATGCATCGTGCGATCACCTGGTTGATGCTCATGTCGATGAGATCGGAGAACGGCATCGACTTGTACTTGCGCAGGTTCTCGCGCATGCGGTCGTAGACCACGACCTTGTCGTTCACCGAGTAGCCGATCATCGTCAGCAGGGCGGCGATCGCCGTCAGGTTGAAGTCGATCCCCATCAGCGCGAAGAAGCCGACGGTCTTGGTGATATCGAGCAGCAACACGGCGATCGCGCCGACGGCGAAGTGCCATTCGAAGCGGAACCAGATGTAGAGCAGAATCGCCACCATGGCGAGGCCGACGGCGAGAAAGCCCGAACGCGCCAGCTCGCCGCTGACCGTCGGACCGACAACCTCGGTCCGCTCCATCGTCGAGTCCGGGATCGCTTTGGTTACCGCATCCTTGATCTTGCTCAAGGCTGCGGTCTGCTCCTGTTCGCCACCGGGCTGACGCTGGACACGGATGAGCACCGACTGGCCGCCGCCGAAGTCCTGCAGCGCCACCTCGCCGAGATTAAGCTCTTCGAGGCTGTGCCGCAGCGTCGGCAGGTCGATCTTGTCCTTCGACACCGCCTCGACCTGGATGCCGCCGATGAAGTCGATGCCGTAGTTGAGGCCCGGCGTGAAGAACAGGATGACCGAGCTGATCGACAGGAAGGCCGAGAAACCGATCGCCTGGTAGCGACGCTTCATGAACGAGAAGGTCGGCAGATGCGGCACGCGTCCGAAGAGCGACGGGATCTCCAGCTTCTTCATCTTGCGGCGCACGACGACCTCACGCATTAGCAGGCGCACGACGGTAACCGAGGTGAACATCGAGATGATGATGCCGAGCATCATGGTGACCGCGAAGCCGCGGACCGGACCGCTGCCGAGCCAGAACAGGAGCACCGTGCCGGCAAGCGTGGTGACGTTGGAGTCGAGGATCGTCGCATAGGCCTTGTTGAAGCCGACGTCGAGTGCCTTCATCGCACCGGCGCCCGCTTCCGTCTCTTCTCGGATACGGGCGTTGATGAGGATGTTGGCGTCGACGGCCATGCCGATGCCGAGAATGATACCGGCGATGCCGGGGAGCGTCAGCGTCGAGCCGATCAGCCCGAGAACGCCGATCGTCAGGATGGTGTGGAGCACCAGGCCGACATTGGCGATCATGCCCCAGGCGCCGTAAAGGACGATCATCAGCGTCACGACGAGACCAAAACCGGCAAGGCCCGTATAGAGGCCCATGCGGATCGAATCGCTGCCGAGGTTCGGCCCGACCGAACGCTCCTCGATTATGGTGAGCGGCGCCGGCAGGGCACCGGAGCGCAGCAGCGCCGAGAGGACCGTTGCCTCCTCCACCGTGAAGTTGCCGCTGATCTGGCCGCGGCCGCCGAGGATCGGCTCGTTGATGACCGGCGCCGTCAAGACCTTGCCGTCGAGGACGATGGCAAAGGGACGGCCGACATTTTCGCGCGTGATGTCGGCGAACTGGCGGGCGCCGAGCGAGTCGAAGGCGAAATCCACGACCGGCTGGTTGGTGCGCTGGTCGAAGCCGACCTTCGCATCTTCGAGGCGTTCGCCGGAAATGGCGATACGGCTTTCGACCGGATATTTGTTGCCGTCGTCGGCGCCCGGCAGGATATCGACGCCGCGCGGAGCCGGCTGCGTGATGTCGACCGTCTGGTCGAGCATGTGGAAGCTCATCTGCGCGGTCGAGCCGAGCAGTTCGCGCAGCCGAGTCGGATCCTGGAGGCCCGGCAGCTGCACGAGAATGCGGTTCGAGCCGATGCGCTGGATCAGCGGCTCGGCGACGCCGACCTGGTCGACGCGGTTGCGGATGATTTCAAGGCTCTGCTCGACCGCTTTGGTCATACGGTCGGCAAGGCCTGCTTCGGTCATGGCGAGCGTGATCCCGTCGCCATTCGTCGTCACGTTGAGCTCGGCAGCGGAGCCACCGAAGCCAACGGTGCCGACGGGTGCGGCGAGTTCCTGCAGCTTCGGCAGCACCTTTTCGCGGTCAGCCGGATCCGCGACGTTCACCGTCACACTGTTGCCGCTGATGCGCGCCGAAGAGGCGGAGACGCGCTCGCCGCGCAAAACGCGGCGGGTGTCGTCGAGAAGCGAGTTGAGGCGCGCCTTCTGCAGCCCCGCCCCGTCGACCTCGAGCACGAGGTGCGAACCACCCCGAAGGTCGAGGCCGAGGGTGACCGGCTTGAAGGGAAGCACGGAAGCGAATTGCTCCCGCATGGCCGGCGTCAGAACGCTCGGCACCGCCGCGAGGCATCCGAAGATAATGATCGCGACATAGGCGAGAACCGCCCATCTGGATGTACGCATGTGGAAATTCCAAAAACGCCCGGACGCGCCTTGCGGCACTCATCGGGCTGGGTTTCATCGAGCCGGAGTGGACCTCCGCCGAATTCTCAATCGCAATTCTAGGCCGAGGGCGGTCCGCGGATGCGCTCGCTCTCATGCCAGGCGCCAGGCGCCCCTTCCTTGCGCGGGAAAACGAGGAGCCGAATGTCTTCATAGATCGGCAGGATCGCCGCTTCGGCCGCAAGGACCGCGGCCGGATCGCCGCCGAGCGCTAGCTTGCCGTCGGACCGCTCGCCGACGATGCGCAATTCCGGCAAGGCGACGGCGCGGGAGACCTGGCGGGCGGCGGGGCGATCGGGCGATCCGCTGTCTGGCGCGGACACGCTGCCGCTCTGCGCGCCCAGACGACCGGAAACGCCCTGCCCGACGGCGATGACCTGCATGGCAAAGGAAGCGCAGAACAGCCACAGCACGGCAAGAAGCCGGCCGGCCTGCATGTTTCTGCTGCCACCACCCAAGCGGTCCATCGAGGACGCGATCCCTTTCTCTCGGCACCTTGGCGCCCGCGAGATAAATTCAGCCCGATCCCACAAAGCTAGTCGAAGAACATGGCCGGATTCGAGCAGGCGCCCTTAACACCATCCCGTGCCGCAAAAGTCAAATCTGCGCTCGCCTGACACCGGTCAGCCGCCAGCGCCGGCGGTTTTCTCCTGATGGATCTCTATCAGCGACGGACCCGGCCGCGAAGCGGCCTCCGCCAGCGCGCGCGGCAAGTGCTGGATATCCGTCAGCCGCTCGGCCGGGACGCCATAGGCCTTGGCGGTCAGCAGGAAATCCGGCGCCGACGGCTTCACGCCTTGTGGGGTGACTCCGGCCTCGACCATGTGGGACTCGATCTCCCGATAGCCGTCATTGTTCCAGACAAGGAAGATCACTCTCGCTCCGGCATCGGCCGCCGAGCCGATCTCGGCCAAGGAGAACTGGAAGCCTCCATCGCCGACAAGGCAGACGACCGGCTTCGCGCGGTCGGCAACCGCCGCGCCGATTGCCGCCGGCGGGGCATAGCCGAGCGAGCCATAGCCGGTCGCCGAATTGAACCAGGCGCGCTGCCGCGGCGCGTCGCAATAGAGGTTGCCGGCATAGACTGCTTGGGTCGAATCGCCGACGATCGTGCCGTCCGGAAGGGCCTTGTAGATCAGCTCGATGATACCGACCTCGGCCCGCATCTTCGGCGTCAGTTCTTTCAGGGCCGCCTTGCGCGCCGCATCGGCCCGCGACGCGCCATCCCTGGCGGCGGTGTGGCCGGGTAGAAAGCCCAGAATACCCGCCGTTGCCGCCCTTGCGCCGGAAAGGATCGACAGCGCCGCCTGCGGCCCCCGCGCCAGCTGCGCGGCGTCGATATCGGTGCGGATCAGGTTCTGAAGCGCCGGAAAGCCGCCATCCGCATAGAGGTCGTAGTCGGTCTGGCCCATTTCGGTGCCGAGCGCCAGCACGAGGTCGGCTTCGCGCAGCAAGGCGCGCACGGACTTGAGGCTCGGGCTTGCCGGCACGCGCAGCGGATGACCGGCCAGCATGCCGCGGGCGTTCACAGTCGTGACCACCGGCGCGCCGATCTGCTCGGCAAGCGCACGCACTTCCGCCTCCGCCGTCAGTGCGCCGCCGCCGCAGAGGATGACGGGGCGCGCGGCTTCGGCACAGAGGATCGCCGCCCTCTGCAGGGTTTCGCTGTCGGAGCGCGGGCGGGTCGCCGCCGCCGGCTTTGTCTCCCGGCTTTCGATCCGCTCGGCCATCACATCGGTCGGGATCTCGATATGCACCGGCCCGGGTCGGCCGGAAAGCAGCACCGCAAAGGCACGGTCGACGACAAGCGGCAGGTCGGCCGGATTGATGAGCGTGTGCGAATAGAGCGCCAGGGTCTTCATCATGCCTTGCTGGTCCGGCAATTCGTGCAGCAGGCCGCGGCCATGCCCCAGCGAGTCGCGCCGGTTGACGCCGGAAATGACGAGCATCGGGATCGAATCCTGCCGCGCCTGCGCCATCGCCGTGATCGTGTTGGTAAGCCCCGGCCCGGTGATGACCAGCGCCACGCCCGGCTTGCCGCTGACGCGTGCATAGCCGTCGGCCATGAAGCCGGCACCCTGCTCGTGGCGCGGCGTCACATGGCGGATCTTCGACGCCGAAAGGCCGCGATAGAGTTCGACCGTGTGAACGCCGGGAATGCCGAACACGACCTCGACGCCATTCGCCTCGAGCAGATCGACGAGCACCTCGCCGACGGTTTTCATTTCGGCACTCATGCGCGGCGCTCCCTTCGATCCGTGCAGCGTTCGGCAAGAGCGGCGATGCGCCGGCACGCCTCGTCGAGCCCCGCATCCGGTACGGTCAGGCTCACCCGGACGAAATCCTGCGCCTGCTCACCGAAGGAGGAGCCCGGCATCACTGCCACGCTTTCCTCCTCGAGCAGCGCCCAGGCGAAGGCTTCGCCCGAGAGACCCGTTCCGGCGACGTCGATCAGCGCGAACATTCCGGCCTCCGGCGGCAGAACCGAGACGCCCGGCGTCCGGGCGAGAGCCAGCGCTATCCGGCCGGCGCGCCGCCTGTAAGCCTCGCGCATCTGGCGCGCCGTGTCGATCTCGTGGGTCAACGCATAGGCGGTCATGTCGGCAATGAAGGGCTGCTGGCCGAAAAGCATCGTTTCCGAAACCGGCAGCAGGCGTTCCGTGAATTCCCCCGGCCCGACGGCCCAGCCGCTGCGGAAGCCGGGAGCGGCATGCGACTTCGAAATGGACGAGACGACCACGGTGCGGTCGGCCAGATCCGGATTGTCGAAGGGCGATGCGAAGACGGCATCGAAAACCAGTTCCTCATAGACCTCGTCGCAGACGATCCAGAGATCGTGGCGGCGCGCCACCTCGCCGATCACTGCGATTTCCGCTTCGGTCAGAACGGCACCGGTCGGGTTGTGCGGCGTGTTCAGAAGCAGGACGCGGCAGTCGGGCGTGACGGCCCGTTCCAGATCTTCCGCCCGCATGTGAAAGCCGTGTTCCGGTTTCAGCGGCACCAGGACCGGATGAGCGCCGGTCGCGCGGATGACGCCTTCGTAGGTGGCGTAGAGCGGATCGCCGACGAGCACGCCGTCGCCGGCTTCGGCCAAGCCCAGCATGACGGCGAAAAGCGCCGTCTGCGTGCCGGGAAAACAGAGAATGTTCACCGCCGTCACATCGGCACGGCGGCGACGGTATTTTTCTGCAAGCGCGGCGACGATGGCGGGCTCGCCGCGGCCGTTCGAATAGCGGTAGCGCCCGGCATTCATGGCGCGCTGGCACTCGTCGAGCAGGGCACGGTCGGGCGGCAGGTCGGGCTCGCCAATGGTGAGCTCGATGAGATCAGCGCCGCTCGCCTTCAGCTGCCGCGCCCGGATGTGCAGCGACCATTTGCCGGAGCCAAGATCCGCCAGGCGCGAGGTGATCGACGCGTAACGCATGGTGATTTCTCCCGTCTGTTATTGTTCTACCGGCAGGCCGAGCAGCGCCTCGACCGAGGCCATGGCGATGCCGACCAGCTCGCCGTCGCGGAAAAGATCACCGGCAAGACAGCCTTCCACCCACAGCCCGTCGACGAGGCCGTTGACCGCAATCGCGTAGCGGCGGCATTCCTCCGGGCCCGCCGGCCTGCCTTTCGCCGCGAGGAAATCGCTCAACAGAGCCTGGAGCGCGTTGCGAAAGGCGAGATATCCCTCGCGATGGATTTCGGCGAGCACCGGATCAACGCGCACCTGGCTGATGAAGGCGGCCCAGAGCGAGACGCTGCGGCTGTCGGCGACCGGTTCGGTGAGGTTGATGGCAATGAAGTCCTTGAGCCGCGTCGTCGGGTCGCCCTCGACATTTTTCGCCTTTTCGGTGAGCGAGGCAATGACGGCGCGATAGGCCTCCGCCACCATCTGATCCTTCGAGTCGAAGTAATGGCGGACGAGACCTGCGGTCACGCCGGCGCGGACCGCGATCTGCCGGACCGTCGCGCCCTTGAGCCCGAATTCCGCTATGCAGTCGAGCGTCGCCTCGATCAGTTCCTGGCGGCGCTCGCCTTCCGGAGCGCGGTGAAAGCTGCGGCGGCTCATGGCCGCTCCCATCCGCTCTGCCCGATCGTCGGTGTCTGCCAGACGGTTAGGCTCATTGCGCGGCTCCTGCGGGGGTGTCGTTCTTAGATGAGGCGCCAAAAATTCAGCGGCGACGTTATTATACACTTGAATAATAGCGGCACAAGTGCAACGATGCCTCTCATGAAACAGCGTGACAAGCCCAAGATGCTGCACGAAAAGTCGACCAGGGGAACTGTTTTCATGCCTTCACGAGAAGCTCTGCGATGGACCGGAGACGTCTGTCGATGACGGATGCGGCCCAGGCAATCGAGGTCACCGACCTCCACAAGCGTTTCGGGCCATTGGAAGTGCTGAAGGGTGTGTCGCTCGACGCCCGGCAAGGCGACGTGATCGCCATTATCGGCGGCAGCGGCTCCGGGAAATCAACCTTTCTGCGCTGCATCAATATGCTGGAATTGCCCTCGGCCGGACGGGTCTCCGTCCATGGCGAAGAAATCCGCCTGAAACCGGACGGCAAAGGCGGATTGGTTCCCGCCGACCGCAAGCAGGTGCAGCGCATCCGCACCCAGCTCGGCATGGTCTTCCAGAGCTTCAATCTCTGGCAGCACATGACGATCCTCGAAAACGTCATCGAAGCTCCGGTCCACGTGCTCGGCAAATCCAAAGCCGAGGCAGTGGAGACGGCGGAGAGGTTGCTCAACCGCGTCGGACTATACGAGAAGCGCGACGCCTACCCGGCCTTTCTCTCCGGCGGCCAGCAGCAGCGCGCCGCGATCGCCCGCGCCTTGGCGATCCAGCCGCTGGTCATGCTGTTCGACGAACCGACTTCGGCGCTCGACCCGGAGCTCGTCGGCGAAGTCCTCTCCGTGATCGGCGATCTTGCGCGCGAGAAGCGGACGATGATCCTCGTCACACACGAGATGAAGTTCGCCCGCGACGTCGCCAACCATATCGTCTTCCTGCACAACGGCATCATCGAGGAACAGGGGCCGCCCGAGGCGATCTTCGGCGCGCCGAAATCCGAAAGGCTGAAGAAGTTCATCAGTTCGATTCATTGAATTCAGCAATGCTCAACAACCAAAAAAGGGAACAGCATGAAGAAGACATTGAAGCTCCTGGCGGTCGCCGCCGCCCTGTCGATCGCCGGCGCCGTTGCCGCTTCGGCCGAACAGGTCAAGGTCGGCATTGCAGCCGAACCCTACCCGCCCTTCACCTCGCCGGACGCGAACGGCAACTGGGAAGGCTGGGAGATCGAGTTCATGAAGGCGATGTGCGCCGAGGCGAAGCTTGATTGCGTGATCACCCCCGTCGCCTGGGACGGCATCATCCCGGCGCTGACGTCGAAGAAGATCGACCTGATCGTCGGGTCGATGTCGATCACCGCGGAACGCCTGAAAACGATCGACTTCTCCGACAAATACTACAACACGCCGACAGGCATCATCGGCGCCAAGGGCGAGGACTTCAAGCCGACGCCGGAAGGGCTCGCCGGCAAGACGCTCGGCGTGCAGGTGGCGACGGTGCACCAGGCTTATACGACCAAGCATTTTGCCCCGGCCGGCGTGGAGGTCAAGGAGTACCAGACGCAGGACGAGGCCAACCAGGACCTCGCCGCCGGGCGCCTCGATGCGGTGCAGGCCGATGCGATCGCTCTCGACGCCTTCCTGAAGAGCGATCAGGGCAAGGAATGCTGCGATTACAAGGGCGAAGTCGCCCAGGACATCGACGTGCTCGGACCGGGCGTCGGCGTCGGGCTGCGCAAGGGCGAGACCGAACTCAAGGACAAGATCAACGCGGCGATCAAGGCGATCCGGGCCAACGGCACCTACGACGCCTTCTCGAAGAAGTATTTCGACTTCGACATCTACGGCGGCTAGGCCGTAGTCGGCCGGCAGCTTCAGCGCTGCCGGCCCTTGATCTTCGAGGAGCTGGGTGGCGATGGCTGCGGAATCCTTCATCAACTGGAGCCTGCTGGCGCTCGCGGCGCCCGGCTGGGGCGGCGTTCTGCTGCAAGGCTTCCTGCATTCGATCGAGATCGCCGTCGGCGGCTATGCGCTCGGCCTGCTGCTCGGCGTCGGCGGCGCCTTCGGCAAGCTCTATGGCGGGCCGGTGCTGCGCGACCTGCTCGAGTGCTATACGACCATCGTGCGGGCGGTGCCCGAGCTCGTCCTCATCCTGCTTCTCTACTATGCCGGCACCGACCTCCTGAACCAGGTCCTCGGCGCCATGGGGATCGGCACCGTCGATATCAGCGGCTTGGCAGCCGGCATCTTCGTCATCGGCGTCGTCCAGGGCGCCTATTCGACAGAGGTGCTGCGCGGCGCTATCAAGGCGGTGCCCGCCGGGCAGATCGAGGCGGCGCGCGCCTACGGCATGTCGCCGATGAAGGTTCTCAGGCGCATTACGCTCCCCGCGATGCTGCCCTATGCCATACCCGGCCTTGCCAATCTCTGGCTGATCGCCACCAAGGACACGGCGCTGCTTGCCGTCGTCGGCTTCAGCGAACTGACACTCGTCACCCGCCAGGCGGCCGGCACGACCAAGGCCTATTTCCTGTTCTTCTGCGCCGCCGGCGCGCTCTATCTCGCCCTGACGCTTATCTCCAATCTTTTCATCGGCATCATCGAGCGCCATGCCCGGCGCGGCTTCGCGGAGCAGCGATGACCGACGAAACCACCCACGCGCTCGCGCTCGCCCCCGAGGATCTTCCCAAGCCGGAGAACTTTCTCAAACCGCATCGCATCGTCCTGATGCTCCTCTTCGCCGGCCTCGTCGTCGCAGTCGCCGTCTTCATGCGTTGGGATTGGCTGCCGCGCTACTTGCCAAGACTCGGCTCCGGCATCCTCGTCAGCCTGGTCATGCTGTTCAGCACCGCACTCCTCGGCTTCCTGCTCGCCGTTCCCCTCGGCCTCGTCCAGGTGACGGGCCCCTGGTTCCTCAAGGCCCCCGCCCGCCTGTTCTGTACCGTCATTCGCGGAACGCCGCTGCTCTTGCAGCTCTGGCTGCTCTACTACGGCCTCGGCTCTCTCTTTCCGCAGTTCCCGGCGATCCGTCATTCCTTCCTCTGGCCCTATTTGCGCGAGGCATGGCCGTATGGGGTGGCGGCGCTCACGCTTTCCTTCGCGGCTTACGAGGGCGAAGTGATGCGCGGCGCCTTTGCCGGCGTGCCGCGCGGAGAATTGGAGGCGGCTCGCGCCTACGGCCTGGGACGCTGGACGAAGTTCCGGCGCATCTGGCTGCCGCGGGCCGTCCACCGGGCGCTGCCGACGCTCAACGGCGAGACCGTGCTGCAACTCAAATCGACGCCGCTCGTCGCCACCATCACCGTGGTCGACGTCTATGCGGTGATCTCCAAGGTGCGGCAGGAAACCTATCTCACCTACGAGCCGCTGCTCTTGCTGGCGCTCATCTACATGTGTCTGACCGGCATTCTGGTCGTCGCCTTCCGCTATTTCGAAAACCGCATTCCCACCCGTGGTGCCTGAGATGAAAATTGCCGCTGCGATCAGCAATGCCTTGCCGGAACTCGTCACCATTCGCCGCGACCTGCACGCCCATCCGGAACTCGGGCTGGAAGAACGCCGCACGTCGGCCTTCATCGCCGGCCATCTCGAAGCGCTCGGCTACGAGGTGGCGACGGGACTGGCGAAAACCGGCGTCGTCGGCACGCTCAGGAATGGCAGCGGCCCCCGTTCGATCGGCATCCGCGCCGATATCGACGCCTTGCCGATCCATGAGGAAACCGGCCTCGACTATGCCAGCAAGACGCCGGGACTGATGCATGCCTGCGGCCACGACGGCCACACGGCGATGCTGCTCGGCGCCGCCCGGGCGCTTGCCGAACGAAAAAATTTCAACGGCACCGTCCACCTCATCTTCCAGCCGGCCGAAGAGAATTTCGGCGGTGCGAAGATCATGATCGACGAGGGTCTGTTCGAGAAGTTCCCATGCGACGCCGTTTTCGCGCTTCACAACGCGCCGAATCTCCCCTTCGGGCAGTTTGCATTGCGCGAGGGTCCGATCGGGGCCGCCGTCGACGAGGCACGGATCACCGTTCACGGCCGCGGCGGTCATGGTGCCGAACCGCAGGAGACGGCCGACCCGATCGTCTGCGGCGCCAGCATCGTCATGGCTCTGCAGACCATCGTGTCGCGCAACATCCATCCGATGGACCCGACCGTCGTCACCGTCGGCGCCTTCCACGCGGGTTCGGCGAGCAACATCATTCCGGAACGGGCGGAGATCGTCGTCGGCATCCGCTCCTTCGATCCATCCGTTCGCGACGAACTGGAGCGCCGAATCCGGATGATCGCCGAAGCACAGGCGGCAAGCTTCGGCATGCGAGCGACCGTCGACTACCAGCGAAGCTACGATGCGACGATCAACCACAAGGCGGAGACGGATTTCGTCCGCGACCTCGCGATCCGCTTCGCCGGGGCAGACAAGGTCTTCGATCTCGCCCGCCCCTATATGGGCAGCGAGGACTTCGCCTATATGCTCAAGGAGAGGCCGGGGACCTATTTCTTCCTCGGGTCGCGGATGACCGGCGAGGAAAAGCCGCTCCACCACCCGGGCTACAATTTCAACGACGACCTGCTGCCGATCGGCGCGGCCTTCTGGACAGAGCTCGCCGAGGCCTATCTGGCGCGACCGTAGTCCTCCAGCGCATGTCGCCCAAAAGTGTGCATGGGGTTTTGGAACAACGACATGCACGAAAAAGATGGTCCAAAATGCCACAGGCGAAACATTGCCGCAGTGTGACAACGTGGCGGGCTGCCCGTTATTGACCTTTGGCAATTCTGCATCAAATTCAATCACACGATGAAGTCGAGCCGCCGCTCGATGAGCGAATGAATGATCGTGCGGGATGCAAGGGCTCCTGCGCCTCCGCCCTCACCGCCCGGGCTGAAAGGATCGCGCCCCGTGTTTGAAGCCTTCGATGCGACAGTGCTTGCGCGCATTCAGTTCGCCTTCACGGTCTCGTTTCACATCATCTTTCCCGCCTTTTCCATAGGACTCGCGAGCTATCTCGCGGTTCTCGAGGCGCTGTGGCTTTGGAAGAAGGACGAGGTCTATCTCGAGCTCTTCAACTTCTGGAAGACGATTTTCGCCGTCGCCTTCGGCATGGGCGTCGTCTCGGGCATCGTCATGTCCTATCAGTTCGGCACCAACTGGAGCGTGTTCTCGGACAAGGCGGGCCCGATCATCGGACCGCTGATGGGGTACGAGGTCCTGACGGCCTTCTTCCTCGAGGCAGGCTTCCTGGGCATCATGCTGTTCGGCCTCAACCGGGTCGGTCCGAGACTGCATTTTTTCGCAACCGCCATGGTCGCGCTCGGCACGCTGATCTCGGCCACCTGGATCTTGTCCGCGAACTCCTGGATGCAGACCCCGGCGGGCTTTGCAATGAACGAAGCCGGACAATTCATTCCGGTCGACTGGTGGGCAATCATCTTCAATCCGTCCTTCCCCTACCGGCTCGTGCATATGGTGCTCGCCGCCTATCTGACGACGGCGTTCGTCGTCGGCGCCTGCGGCGCTTGGCATCTGTTGCGCCACACTGCGCCTCGGCGTGCCCGGACGATGTTCTCGATGGCGATGTGGATGGCAGCGATCGTCGCGCCTATCCAGATTCTCGCCGGCGACCTGCACGGCCTCAATACGCTCGAGCATCAGCCGGCCAAGATCATGGCGATGGAGGGTCACTATCACAGCCATCCCGACGGTGCCCCGCTGGTGCTCTTCGGCATCCCCAATTCAGCGGAGAAGCGCATCGACTACGCAATCGAAGTGCCAAGACTCGGGAGCCTCATTCTGAAGCACGATCTCGATGCACCGCTCGCCGGCCTCGACTCGATTCCCGAAGAACTCCACCCTCCCGTCGGCATCGTCTTCTGGTCGTTCCGCGTGATGGTCGGCATGGGCCTGGCCATGCTCGGGATCGGCCTCTGGTCGCTCTGGTGTCGGTACCGTGGCACACTCGCCACCGATGCCTGGCTGCACCGCATGGCGGTGGCAATGGGTCCGGCGGGGTTTGTCGCGGTGCTTGCCGGCTGGATCACTTCCGAGGTCGGGCGGCAGCCCTATACTGTCTATGGCCACCTGCTGACGGCCAATTCTGTGTCACCGATCGAGGCTCCGGCCGTCGGCGCGTCGCTCGTCGCCTTCATCATCGTCTACTTCCTCGTCTTCGGCGCCGGCACCTTCTACATCCTGCGGCTGATGGCGCGCCTGCCGCGCGATACCATGCCGGAACTCGACGAGGGGCCGCTGCGCACGGCCGGCGTCACCCCTGGCCCGGCAGCGGCGAGACCCAATGGAGGCCCGCATGGCCATTGACCTGCCGTTCATCTGGGCCGCGCTTATCGCCTTCGCGGTGCTCGCCTATGTGGTGCTCGACGGCTTCGATCTCGGCGTCGGCATTCTCTTTCCGTTCTTCCCGGAGAAGCACGATCGCGACGTAATGATGAATTCCGTGGCACCGGTGTGGGACGGTAACGAGACATGGCTCGTGCTCGGCGGGGGCGGCCTGATGGCCGTCTTCCCGCTCGCCTATGCCACGGTCATGCCAGCGCTTTATGCGCCGATCATCGGCATGCTTCTCGGCCTCATCTTCCGCGGCGTCGCCTTCGAATATCGCTGGCGCACGCGACGCGGCGAGTTTTTGTGGAACTGGGCCTTTGCCGGCGGCTCGACGCTCGCAGCCTTTTCCCAGGGGCTGGCGCTCGGCGCGCTCATCCAGGGGATTCCGGTCGAAGACCGGGCCTATGCCGGCGGTTGGTGGGACTGGCTGACGCCGTTCTCGATCGTCACCGGCGCGGCGATCGTCATCGGCTACGCGCTGCTCGGCGCGACCTGGCTGATCATGAAGACGCGCGGCGATCTCGCCGAGCGTGCTCGCGCCATCGCGCTGAAATGCGCCTTCGCCACCGTGGCGGCCATGGGCATCGTCAGCCTCTGGACGCCATTTCTCGAGCCGGTCTATCTGCAGCGCTGGTTCGGCTGGCCGACGGCGATCTTCAGTGTCATCGTGCCGCTGCTCGTTCTCGGCTGCCTTTACCTGCTGCTCAAGGGCATCCAGCAGCGCCACGACCGCCAGCCCTTCATCGCCGCCCTCGGCCTCTTCCTGCTCGGCTATATCGGCATCGGCATCAGCTTCTATCCCTATATGGTGCCGCCGTCGCTCACCATCTGGGACGCCGCCGCGCCGAACGACAGCCTCGCTTTCCTGCTCGTCGGCGCGCTCGTGCTGGTGCCGATCATTCTTGCCTATACCGCCTATGCCTACTGGGTGTTCCGGGGCAAGGTCGATCCGGAAGAGGGCTATCACTGATGGGCGCGCTCGGCCGCCGGCTCCTCTGGTTCGTCTGGCTCTGGTTCGCCGGCGTCGCGGCGGTGAGCGTAGTCGGGCTCGCGATTAAGCTCGCGCTCGGCAGCTAATTAGGGAAAGCCCCGCTCAAGCTTGCGGACCTACCGTCTTCCTACACATCGGCAGGCAATCGCCGACGGAGACAGGACCGCACCCTACTCCCCAGCGATCGCCTGCCGAGGTGACCAAGCAGCGGGCTAGGCAACTCGCCACGGGCGCTGCGGCGGTTTTTCCCCTTCTCAGCCGGCGTCCGCTTTGCTAGCAGTTCGGCGCGATGGAACGGGGCGCGATCCGCCCCGGCAGGAGCCGGACATGCCAAAGACCCCCGCAGAATGCACGACGATGGCGGATGTGCGCGCTCAGATCGATCGGCTCGACCGCGCGTTGATGGCGCTCTTTGCCGAACGCTGGGGCTATATCGACCGGGCTGCCGAGATCAAGCGCCCGCTGCATCTCAAGGCAGACATTCCGGCGCGCGTCGCAGAGGTCCGGGAGAATGCCCGCAGGCACGCGATCGAATTCGGGCTCGACCCGGACTTCTATGAGCGCTTGTGGACACAGCTCATCGACCATGCGATCGCGCATGAGCGCAAGCTCCTCGGCGAAGACGAGGAGTAAGGCTCCGGCCCTTCAGCCGTTGGCGACAAGGCGTCCGTCGTCGCCGCGACCATCGTCGAAACTGTTCTTGCGACTGAGATAGCCTTCCCAATCGAAGGCACTCTGAACGATATGTTCGAGGCTCGCATGGGTCGGCACCCAATCGAGCTTCAATCGCGCGACGGTCGGATCGGCGACGACCTGGGCCGCGTCGCCCGGGCGACGCGGCCCGTAATCGATGCGGAAGTCGCGGCCGGAAACCTGCCGCACCGTGTCGAGGACCTGCAGCACGGAAAAGCCTTCGCCATAGCCGCAATTGCTGACCAGCGGACCGCCCCCACCGCTTAGATATTCAAGCGCTTTCCGATGGGCGGCAACCAGGTCGCTGACATGGATGTAATCGCGAATGCCGGTGCCGTCCGCCGTCGGATAGTCGGTGCCGAAAACATCGACCTTGCGGCGCCTGCCGAGCGCGGCTTCGCAGGCGACCTTGATGAGATGCGTGGCGCCGAAGGTCGACTGCCCCGCACGCCCCAGCGGATCGGCGCCGGCCACATTGAAATAGCGAAGCGCCACGTAACTGAAATCATGCGCCGCCGCCGCGTCCTCGAGCATGATTTCCGACATCAGCTTGGAACGGCCATAGGGGCTTTCCGGACGCAGGGCCGCCGTTTCCTTGACCGGATCCGGCGTCTCCTGGGTGCCGTAGACGGCAGCCGTCGATGAGAAGACGAAGCGGCGCACGCCGGCCTCTATCGTCGCGGCAATCAGGGTGCGCGTTTTCGCCGTGTTGTTCTCGTAATAGGCGAGCGGTTTGGCAACCGATTCCGGTACAACGGCCGAGCCGGCAAAATGGACGACCGCGTCGATCTCGTTCTCGGCGAAGAGCCGCGCCAGCGCCGCCCGGTCGCCCACGTCACCGAAATAGAAGCGCGCCTCCGGCGCCACCGCCCAGCGGAAGCCGGTCGTCAGGCTGTCGAGCACGACGACGGTCTCTCCCGCGTCGAGCAGCGACCAAACCATATGGCTGCCGATATAGCCCGCTCCGCCTGTCACCAATATGGCCATGGCTGCCTTCCACCCCCGATTGAACCCGGGAACAGGAAAGACGGGCGATGCTTACGGAATTGGTAAATCGCGGCGCCGGCGCCGCTCTTCACCGGCTATTCCTGCGGCGGTGGTTAAGCACCCGCCACGGCAATCATTCGGATTTTATCGATCGGCCCGCAACGGACGAATCTTGGATCAGCGGTCGAGGATATAGGTGCGCAGACGGTCCGCGGCCTCTGCGATCTGGGCCGGGTCACGCAGGAAGCAGGCGCGCATGAACAGCGACCCGCCCTCGCTGAAAGCCGTTCCCGGAGCCAGTCCGACCCCGGTCTTGTCGACGATGTCGATCGCCGCCCGGCGCGAATCCGTGACGCCGTCGATCTTCAGGAAGGCGTAAAGCGCCCCGTCGGGCTTCAGGGTCTCGACGCGATTGGTGGCAATCAGCGTGTCGCAGAGCAGGTCGCGATTGCGTCGGGCCTTGGTGACGTTGTCGTCGACGAAAGCGTCGCCTTCGTCCAGGGCGACGACGGCGCCGCGCTGCATGAATTGTGCGACCCCGGAGGTCGAATACTGGATCAGGTTCTCAAGCACTTGGCCCATGGCCGGCGGCGCCACGATCCAGCCGACGCGCCAGCCAGTCATCGCCCAGTTCTTGGAGAAGGAGTTGACGAAGAGGATGCGGTCGTCGTCCTCCATGATGTCGAGGAAGGACGGCGCGCGTCGGCCGAGATAGTAGTAGAGCGCGTAGATCTCATCGGCGATGATCCAGATGCCATGCCTGCGCGCCAGCGCCAAGATGGCCTTGAGATCGTCGGGCGACGCCGTCCATCCGGTCGGATTGGACGGCGTGTTGATGAACAGCGCCCGCGTCTTATCGCCGATCGCCGCCGCAAGGCGGTCGAGGTCGAGCTGCCATTTGCCGTTCTCGAAGCGCAGCGGCACCGAGACCGGCCGGACGCCGGAGAGGTCCGCGGCGGCGGCGAAATTCGGCCAGGCCGGGGTCAGGAGAACCATCTCGTCGCCGGGCGAAGCGATTGCCTCGATCGCAAGCTTGATCGCCTGCATGCCGGATCCGGTGACGTAGAAATTCTCCGGCGCGAGCGTCTTTTGGAAGCGGCGTTGATAATAGCGCACCAACGCCTCGCGCAGCGGCGGGATGCCGCGCTGCCACGTATAGAAGGTCTGGCCGGCCACCAGCGCGTCGGCCGCTGCCCGGCTGATGAAGTCCGGCGTCGGAAGATCGCCCTCACCGACCCAGAGCGGGATCAGGCCATCGCGACCACGGGCATAGTTCACCACTTCGACGATGCCGCTTTCGGGCGCCGCAAGAGCGCGGGGACTAAGGCTGGTCATGGTCGTCATCAGCGGCGGCCTCCTGAATTGCCCGCCGCTTCTAGACGTTTTCGCACCCGTGATCACACGATTTTCTCTGACGAACTTATCGATTTCTGTGATGATTTCGCTGCCGTCAGGCCCGCTGCTTCAAGATATCCCGTATTTCCGACAGCAGCCGCACATCCTCAGGCGGCGGCGCGGCCGGCTCCGGTGCCTTCTCTCGTTCCACCGAGGCGCGGATGCGGTTCACCCCCTTGACCAGCAGGAAGATGATCCAGGCAAGGATCAGGAAGTTGATGAACACCGTGATGAAGCTGCCATAAGCAAAGACCGCGCCCTGCTGGCGGGCTGCGGCCAGCGTCGGGGCGGTGACATTGGCGGAAAGCGGCAGAAAATAATTCGAAAAATCGAAACCGCCGCCGGTAATCGCGCCGACCACCGGCATGACGAGATCGTCGACGACCGAGGTGACGATCTTGGTGAAGGCAGCGCCGATGATCACGCCGACCGCCAGGTCCATCACATTGCCGCGGGCGATAAACTCTTTGAATTCGTTCAGCATGCGTCTCTCCGTAATATCCCCGTCCTTGAACGCTCGGCCGCGCCTGTCCCGCGCGGCAACCGCTGTAGGAAACTAGACCAAAGCTCGGAGCGATGGAACCGCCGTTCGCGATCAAGGCGGGCAGCGGCCCGTGGCGCGCGACGGCTGCCCCGTCGCGTCTTGGACTTAAGACGCATAAAGCAGCCAATTCTCAATGGGATGGACTTGCCCTATGCTGCCCGTCGAGGAGTGAGGCATGCTTTCGGGTTCGGTCATTTTCGCCTCGGCCTTCGCCTATCTGCTACTGCTCTTCGCGGTCGCAAGCTACGGCGACCGGCGGGCCAGCAGAAGCAGGATTGCCAGCAAGGGCAGGCCGCTGGTCTATGCGCTGAGCCTGGCGATCTACTGCACCTCCTGGACCTATTTCGGCGGCGTCGGGCTCGCCGCCGAGCATGGGCTCGAGTTCACCGGCATCTATATCGGGCCGATCCTGATGTTCACGCTCGGCATGCCGCTGATCCGCAGGATCGTGCGGCTCGCCAAGACCGAGAAACTGACCTCGGTCGCCGATTTCGTAGCGGCGCGCTACGGCAAGAACCCGGCGGTGGCGGCGATCGTCGCACTGATCTCGCTGGTCGGCGCCATTCCCTATATTGCCCTTCAGCTCAAGGCGGTCTCGAGCTCGGTCGCCGCGATGATCGACACCAGCGACTACGGCATCGGCGCGGGCGAAAATTTCATCGACCTGCCGCTGCTCGTCACCCTCTTCCTCGCCTGCTTCGCGATCGTCTTCGGCACCCGCCACACGGATGCCACCGAGCATCAGGACGGGCTGATCCTGGCGATCGCGATGGAATCGGTCGTCAAGCTCGTCGCCATGCTGACGGCAGGCTTCTACATCGTCTTCGTCCTGTTCGACGGGCCGGGGAATCTGTTGGAGGCGGCCCGACAAAGTCCCGCCGTCCTTTCCGCCCTCGAATACCAGACGCCCGCCGCCCGCTGGATCCTGCTGATCGTGCTCTCCGCCTTCGGCATCATCATGCTGCCGCGGCAGTTCCACGTCACCGTCGTCGAAAACCGCACCGAGAACGAGCTGCGTACCGCCGGGGTGCTGTTTCCGCTCTATCTGATCGCCATCAACCTCTTCGTCCTGCCGATCGCCATTGCCGGCATCCTGACCTTCTCCGGCTCTGGCGACGCCGACCTCTATCTCTTGGCCCTGCCGCTGGCCAGCGACGTGCCGTTGATCACGCTCCTCACCTTCATCGGCGGCTTTTCCGCCGCCACGGCCATGGTCATCGTCGCCTCGGTGGCACTGTCGATCATGATCTCCAACGACATCGTCATGCCGGTCTTCCTGCGCCAGAGGCTCGGCACCCGCGGCACCCTGCAGGAGAGCGTGGCCGGGACGCTGCTCAACATCCGCCGCACCGCGATCTTTGTCGTGCTGCTGCTCGGCTACGGCTACTATCGCTCGGCAGACATGAGCTCCGGCCTCGCCTCGCTGGGGCTGCTCTCCTTCGCCGCCATCTCGCAGATGGCGCCGGCGCTCATCGGCGGCCTCGTCTGGCGGCAGGCAAACGCCCGCGGCGCGATTGCCGGAATGGTCAGCGGCTTCCTCGTCTGGGCCTATGTGCTGTTTCTGCCGAGCCTCGGCGGGCCCGACAATTCTCACGTGGCCTCGACGATCCTGAGCTTCCTCCTACCGTTTACGGATGTTTTTTCGGGGCCGCAGTCCGACCCGCTCGTCAATGCGTCGGCCCTCAGCATGTTAGTCAACGTCAGCGCCTATGTGCTCGGCTCGCTGACCCGGGCGCCGAAGCCGCTCGAGCGCTTCCAGGCCGGCGTCTTCATCACCCGCCGATCGCGCACGGAACGGGCCTTCCGCGGCCGCAAGACGAAGGTGACGGTACGCGACCTAAAGACTACGATCGCCCGCTACATGGGCGAGGAGCGCATGCAGCGCTCGTTCCACACTTATGAGCAGCAATCCGGCCGCTGGCTCGACGAAAACGCCTCCGCCGACATGGCCCTCGTCCATTTTTCCGAGCAATTGCTTGGCAGCGCCATCGGTTCCTCCTCGGCCCGGCTGGTGTTTTCGCTGGTGCTGCAGCGAATGGACGACACCTCTTCGGACACCGCTTGGCTGCTCGACCAGGCGAGCGAGGCGCTGCAGCATAACCAGGACATGCTGCAGACGGCGCTCTCGCAGATGGACCAGGGCATCGCCGTCTTCGACAATGCCAGCAACCTGATCATCTGGAACCGCCGTTTCCGGGAGCTGCTCGATCTGCCCGAGGCGGCCGGCCAGGTCGGCTTCCCGCTTGCCGACATCGTGGCGATCCTGGCGCGCCGCGGCGACATCCGCAAAGACTATGAGAAGACGCTGGTCGCCAATTTCCTGACGCTCGACAAGCCGTTCCTGCTGGAACTTGGCAACGGCGCCCGTATCGTCGAGGTGCGGACCAACGCCATGCCCGACAAGGGCATCGTCACCACCTATACCGACATCACCCCGCGGGTCGCCGCCGACATGGCGCTGAAGCAGGCGAACGAAACGCTGGAACTGCGCGTCGCCGAGCGGACGAGCGAGTTGACGCGGGTCAACAAAGAACTTGGCGAGGCGCGCGCCGCCGCCGAAGACGCCAATATCGGCAAGACCCGCTTCTTCGCGGCCGCCGGCCACGACATCCTGCAGCCCCTGAACGCGGCGCGCCTCTACTCCTCATCGCTCGTCGAGCGGCTCGGAGATTCCGACAACAGGGCGCTGGTCCAGAACATCGACTCCTCGCTCGAATCGGTGGAGGCGATACTCGGTGCCGTGCTCGATATCTCGCGGCTCGACACCGGCGCGATGAAGCCGCGGCTACAGGCCGTGCCGCTCGATGATCTCTTACGGCGGATCGAGACGGATTTCGCGCCGATGGCGCGGGCGAAGGACATAGAGTTCACGGTCATGCCAACCTCGCTTGTCGTGCGCAGCGACCCGAACCTCTTGAGACGCGTCGTCCAAAATCTCGTTTCCAATGCAATCAAATACACGCTTGAGGGCAAGGTTCTCGTCGGCGTGCGCCGGCATAGGCAGACGGCGACGATCGAAGTGCTCGATTCCGGCATCGGCATTCCGGCGTCAAAGTTCCGCACCGTGTTCAAGGAATTCGCGCGCCTCGACGAAGGGGCGCGCACCGCCGCCGGGCTTGGCCTCGGACTTTCGATCGTCGACCGCATCTCGCGTGTGCTGAACCATCCGGTCAGCCTGCAGTCGGAGCCGGGAAAGGGCACCGGTTTCAAGGTTGCCGTGCCGCTCGATACCAGCGCCGCCGAACGGACAAGGCCGCAGCCGGTCGCCGCGCCGAAGTCGAGCGACGCGCTGAGCGGGCTGACTGTCGTCTGCATCGACAATGAACCGAAGATCCTCGAGGGCATGGCGCTGCTGCTGGGCGGCTGGGGCTGCACCGTCACGACGGCGGAATCGGTCGCCGCCTGCGACAAGATCGGCCCGGAACACCTGCCGCTGCGGCCCGATGCGATCGTCGCCGACTACCACCTCGGGGACGGCACCGGCATCGACGCGATCGCCTCCATCCGGGCGCGCTGGAGAGAGAGCATTCCGGCGCTGATGGTAACCGCCGACCGCACCCCGGAGGTCCGCGGTGCCGCCGAGCGCGACGGCGTCTCTCTACAACACAAGCCGGTGCGCCCGGCCGCCTTGCGCGCCTGGCTGACGCAGCTTGCCGCAGCGGCACGGGCGGCGGCGGAATAGCAATCGTTTCACTTGGTTACAATTCTTGCCCCTCATCCGCCTGCCGGCACCTTCTCCCCGTACGCGGGGCGAAGGGACGCGCGGCTCGCTCCCGGTTCCCCGAATCCGCCGGCGAAAGAAGCGAGACGTGGCGGCATGCCCCTTCTCCCCGCCTGCGGGGAGAAGGTCGCAGCAGCGGGATGAGGGGCCAAACGCCGCAAGCGGGATCGCTAAGCCGCCGCGACGCTGCCGAGCTTGGAAAGCTGAATCACCGCTTGGGTGCGGCTGTCGACATTAAGCTTCAGCAGGATCGCCGAGACATGCGCCTTGATGGTCGCCTCGGAGACGCCGAGCTCGTAGGCGATCTGTTTGTTGAGCAGGCCCTCGGCGAGCATGGACAGGACACGCGATTGCTGCGGCGTCAAGGTCTGCAGGCGATGCAGGAGGTCGGCCATCTCCGGCTCGTATTCCTGGTTCCGGTCGTAGCCGACCGGGACGAAGATTTCGCCGGCCATGACCTTGCCGATTCCGTCGCGGATCTCCTCGATCCCGGCGGATTTCGAGAGGAAGCCCGCCGCGCCGAGATCGATGGCGCGGTGAATGGTCGCCGGATCGTCATGGGCCGAGACGATCATCACCGGCAGGCTCGGGAATTCGGCGCGTAGCGCAATCAGGCCGGACAGGCCGCTGACGCCCGGCATGGTGAGATCCAGAAGCATCAGGTCGGCATCGGGATTGTCCGCCGCAGCCTTGCGGGCAGCGGCGAAATCACCGGCCTCGACGACGGCGGGCGCGCCGGCCATGCCGCTCAGCGCCTGGCGCATCGCGCCGCGGAACAGCGGATGGTCGTCAGCAATGATGATGGTCATGTCGGGCATGATGACGCTCCCTCCCAAGAGCCCCGGAACCGATCGGCTTCGTCCTCCGCGTGCCACTCGGTGCTTGTTCACGACGTTCAGGTCTTGTCGGGGACCGATCCACCTTCGCCTGCGGGATCGCGACCCTCGAGTTCCTTCACGATATCCATGAACTTGCGCATCATTCTTTCCATGATGCTCATGGTCCGGTCAATCTCTTCGTCGGTCGGAAGATCGGGTTTCGCGGCTGCCGCCCCACTCTGCACGGCCTTTTCCAAGGCTTCGATCCGTTTCGTCAGAAGGTCGAGTTCCCGCTCGAAGGCGGCACGCTCGTCGGCGGCCATGCGGCAGACGAGCTCACCGTTCTTTTCCTGGCAGAGCGTGACCTCGCCGGTCTCCGTGTCGAGCCGGGCGAATCCCGTCTCAGATTTCTGCATGCTGTAGCGCCCCGGCGTGGGTGCCTGCGCTGCGGCCGGAAGGGCGCACCCAAACCCCAGGCCGAAGACGAGCACCGCGATTACCTTCCTCATGACATCCTCTCCCTTGGAGACTGACGGAAATCCGCGTTCGATCAGGTGAACCGCGGTGGACACGCGCCGCTATTTGCGGCAAGGCCATGGCTCGGAATCATGACGACGGGCGGACAAAGATGAACGCTACCATATACAAGATCGTTCCGGCGCTTCTATGGCAGGAAGCCAGGCGGGCCGGACAATTCGCGGGCGCGCCCGTCGATCTCGCCGACGGCTTCATTCACTTCTCGACGGGCGAGCAGGTCGCCGAGACTGCGACACGGCATTTCGAGGGCCAGACGGACCTTCTCATCGTCGCCGTCGACGCAGAAGCGCTCGGCGACAAGCTCGTCTACGAGCCGTCGCGCGGTGGCGCGCTGTTTCCGCATCTCTATGCGGCGCTGAGGCTCGACGCCGTGCTGTGGGAAAAACCGCTGCCGCTCGGCGCCGACGGCACGCATATTTTCCCCGAGCTTGCGCCATGACCGGTGCTCTCGAACGCCTGGCCCGCCGCGGCCTGTTCCTCCTAGATCCCGAAACCGCCCACGGGCTCTCGATCAAGGCGCTGAAGAGCGGCGTCGTGCCGGGCTGTGCCGCGCCCGCCGATGCCAGGCTCGAGCAGACCATTGCTGGCCTCGTCTTTCCGAATCCGGTCGGTATGGCCGCCGGCTACGACAAGAATGCCGAGGTGCCGGAGGCGCTGTTGAGGCTCGGCTTCGGCTTCACCGAGATCGGCACGGTGACGCCGCGGCCGCAGCAGGGCAATGATAAGCCGCGGATTTTCCGGCTCATCGAGGACGAGGCGGTGATCAACCGGCTCGGCTTCAACAATGACGGGCACGGTGCGGCGCTGGCGCGCCTCCAGGGCTGCTCGCGCCAGGCGCTGATCGGCGTCAATATCGGCGCCAACAAGGACAGCGCCGACCGGATCGCCGACTATGTCGCCGGCATCCGCACCTTCCACGCCGTCGCCCGCTATTTCACCGCCAACATCTCCTCGCCGAACACGCCCGGCCTGCGCGACCTGCAGGCGCGCGAAAGCCTGGCGGCGCTGCTTTCGGCCGTGCTCGCCGCCCGCGACGACGAGGCCGCGAAGAGCGGGCGACGCGTTCCGGTGTTCCTGAAGATCGCCCCTGATCTGACCGAAGAGGGCATGGACGACATCGCGGCGGAGATGCTGGCGCACGATCTCGACGGTTTGATCGTCTCCAACACAACGCTGTCGCGCGAAGGTCTCAGGGACCAGCGGCAGGCCAAGGAGGCTGGCGGCCTTTCCGGCAAGCCGCTCTTCGAGAAGTCGACGGCGGTGCTCGCCCGCATGCGCAAGCGCGTCGGGCCGAACCTGCCGATCATCGGCGTCGGCGGCGTCAGTTCGGCGGAGACGGCGGCGGAAAAGATCCGCGCCGGCGCAGACCTGGTACAGCTCTATTCCTGCATGGTCTATGAGGGGCCGTCGCTTCCCGGCCGGATCGTCCGCGGCCTCTCGGCGCTCTGCGATCGGGAGAAGCTTGCCTCGATCCGCGAGATCCGCGACAGCCGTCTCGACTACTGGGCCGGGCGGAACGTCTGAGCGGCCCGCCGTGGCAGCAGCATCACCAGGAACAGGCCGCGCAGCAGCAGGAACAGGTTGAGCCCCGCCCACAGGCCGTGATTGCCGAAGACCGGCACGAGAACGGCGAGCGCCGCCCCATAGACGAGGAAGGCGGCCAGCATCATGTTGCGCATGTCGCGCGACCAGATGGCGCCGATGAAGACGCCGTCCATCAGGAAGGCCATGGCGCCGGTGAGCGCCGTTATCGCCGCCCAGGGCATATATTCATAGGCGAGCGCGCGCACATCCGGCGCCGTCGTCAAAAGATCGACGAGAATGTTGCCGAAGGCGAGGAACAACACCGTCGTCATCAAGGCGAGGCCCAGCGACCAAAACGCTGTCATTCTGAGCGCTCGATCGAAAGCCGGGCGGTAGGCGGCGCCGATCGAGCGGCCAGTCAGCTGCTCGGCCGCATTGGCGAGGCCGTCGAGATAATAGCCGGCGACCAGGAAAATGGTCATCAGCACCGCATTGGCCGCGAGCGTCACCGGGCCGAGGGACGTGCCGATCCGGGTCATCAGCGTGAAGGCGGCGAGCAGCACGAAGGAACGGATCATGATGTCGCGATTGAGCCCGAACAGCGCCTTGAGCCGGTCGCCGGCAAAGATCGTCGCCCAGTCCGGCGCGTCCCTCTTGTCAAAACGGCCGTAGACGATCGCAAAGCCCGCAAGCGCGCCGATCAGTTCGCCCCCGACAGTCCCGATCGCAACCCCTGACACGCCCCAGCCGAGGACCAGTCCCAGCAAAATCGACAGCACGATATTGGTGCCGTTGATGATGGTCTGCAGCAAGAGGCCGATCGAGCCGTCGCCGCGACCAAGGACGAATCCGAGGATGGCGTAATTGGCAAGCGCCGCCGGACCGGAAAGAATCCGATAGAGAAAATAGGTGCTTGTCACCGCCGCCACTTCCGGGCCGGGCGCCATCAGCCACAGACCAAGTGCGAGCAGCAGCGGCGACAACAGGACGATGGCGATGCCGCAGAAGAGCGCGATCACCAGCGAGCGCCAGAACACCGCCTGCTGTTCGCGCCGGTCGCCACGGCCATAGGCCTGCGCTACGAGGCCGGTGGTCGAGGCGCGCAGGAAATTGAAGGTGGTGAAGATCAGATCGAACAGGACGGCGCCGACCGCGAGGCCGGCGAGCATCTCGGCCCGGCCGAGCCTGCCGACGACGCCGGTGTCGACGAGGCCGAGGAGCGGCGTCGTCAGGAAGCCGAGCGTCATCGGCAGGGCGATCGAGAAAATCAGCCGGTTGGTGACGTCGAACGGACCCGCTTCGCGGGCAAGCCTTTCACGCTCGAGGCTTTCCATGGCAGACATCGTCGCTACCCCGCGGCCGTCTCCGCAAGGCGATCTTGGGGAATCAACTCAGCCGGACAGCACCATGGCCCAATAGGGTCGGTTTCCGGAAGCGCTATTTTGCGCCACCGCCACGCCCAAGCCGCGATAGCTGCCGAGCATATTTTGAAGGTGCTTCGGCGAATTGAACCAGGCTTCATAGGCGCGCTCGGCGTTGTCCTGGCCCATGGCGATGTTCTCGGCGGCCGGAAGAGTGACGCCATCGCCCTTCATCCGATCGGCAAAATCGTCGCGCCAGCCGATATTGTGCTTCATCTTGCCGGCGCGTGCCATGCGGGCGGCCTGGTGCATGGCGGCGACGGATGCGGCGGGATCGCGCGCGAGCGTCGTCAGCCCCCTGCCCTTGCGTAGCGAATTGACATAGCCGAGCGTCGCCTCGGTCTGGTCGCTGCCGGTGCCGTCGTCGGGCGTAAGGAGGCCGGAGGCCGAGCATCCGGCGAGGAGCCCAAGCGACATCACGGCACCGGCACGCAGAATGAGCCGCCTGCGCGGAAGAAAGAACTGGTCCTGCATGCTTAGCGCCGATAGCTGAAGAGACGGAGGATGATGAAGGCAGGAATGACCACGGCCGCGCCGAGCAGCAGGTAGTCGCCGACGCGCCCCAGCGCCGCGAAGCCGGTGCGCCAGAGGTCGACGACGAAGTCGCGGATACCATCGAGAAGGTCCATCGGGCGCCAGTCGAAAACGGTCATGACGAAGCCGACGAGGATCGACACGACGACGAGCTTGACCAGCACGCGCAGCGGTGAATCACCGAGAAATCTGTTTACGCCGTCCGACATCAGCGAAAAATTCTCCTGTTTCCATCCCACATAAGCCGCTCGGTCCGGCCTCGCAAGCCGCGCGAGTCGCGGGCCCTCAGATTCCGCTTGTGTTTTGCCGCGTCCGGCGCCAGAAGCGTCCGTCGCAAACAAACCCGTCACCCTCATGGCCGCAAACCAGCTTTCCTCCGGCGATCTGATCACCGATCGTCGCGCCGACTATGCGAAGATGCTCGCCGAAAGCGGCGACCACCAGGGCGCGGCCGAGCTTATGGCCCAGGCGCTGGAACTGGTGCCGAACTGGGCGGCCGGTTGGTTCCGGCTGGCGGACTATGAGGAGAAATCGGGCCGAAAAGAGGCGGCGGTCGCGGCCTTGCGCAACGCGCTTCGCCTCAACCCGGAGGACATTTTCGGCGCCAGCCTGAAACTGGCCCTGCTCGGTGCGGCCGATACGCCGGAGCAACCGCCGAGCACCTATGTGGAGCGGCTCTTCGACGACTATGCCGAGCGGTTCGATCAGGCGCTGGTCGAGAAACTCGGCTACAGCGTTCCGGAAAAGCTCGCGGCGCTGATCGAGCGTGCGATCGGCGGGCAAAAATTTCGTCATGTCGCCGATCTCGGCTGCGGCACGGGGCTCTTCGGTGAGCGCATCCGCAGCCGCACCGCCTTTCTCGAAGGCTTCGATCTCTCGGCCAACATGCTGGCCAAGGCGGAAGGCAAGGCGCTCTACGACTGGCTGGGCCAGGCGGACCTGTCGCTGCAGCCGGACAGTTGCGGCCTCTTCGGCGAACTGGCGGAAGGGCGCGCGGATCTCGTCAGCGCCGCCGACGTGCTGATGTATCTCGGCAATCTCGAAAGCGCCTTCGCCATCGCGGAGCGGCTTCTGAAGCCGGACGGCCTGTTTGCTTTCTCCGTCGAGGACGCGGCAGACGAGCGCGACTTCCTGCTCCGGCCATCGCTGCGCTACGCGCACTCGGAAGCCTATGTCGCTTCGCTCTGTGCCGACTTTCGGCTCGAGATGATTGCCGTCGAACGGAGGGTCATTCGCATGGATGCCGGCCTGCCGATTGCCGGCATCCTGTTTCTCGCCCGCAAGCCTGCATGAACCGCAATGCTGACCTGCGAAAATAGGTCAGCAATGCTTACATATTTTTCTTGATTATTCCTATGCGCCGCAGCAAATGGTGGAGCTCTTCGCGGGAGTTCACCATGGCACAGATGAGCAGCGTTTTCGGTCTCTGGAACACCAGCCCCACCAGGCACACGCCGGTCGAGGATGTGCAGGGCGTATTTTCCGGCAGCCTCGTCGCCGCCCTCGGCCTCTATTTCCTGGCGAGTGCCGGACTGCTGACCGGAAGCACCGCCGGTGTCGCCTTCCTGCTGCACTATGCGACCGGCGTGAATATCGGCCTCGCCTTCTTCCTGCTCAACCTGCCGTTCTTCTACCTGTCGCTCAAGCGGCTCGGTGCTGCCTTCTCCATCAAGACCTTCATCGCCATCGGGCTCACCTCGATCCTGGCCGACGTACAGTCGCGGCTTTTCGAGATCGGTCAGATCCATCCCGGCTGGGCGGCGCTTCTCGGCGGGCTGCTGCTCGGCTACGGTGTCCTGGCGCTCTATCGCCACCGCGCCAGCCTCGGCGGCGTCGGCATCCTCGGCGTCTATCTGCAGGAGCGCTTCGGCATCCGCGCCGGCCTCGTGCAGCTGTCGATCGACATAGGGGTGCTGGCTGTTGCCTTCGCGGTCACGACGCCCTGGGTCGTTCTGTGGTCGGTGCTCGGCGCGGTCGTCCTCAACCTCTTCGTGGCAATCAACCACCGCGCCGATCGATATATCGCACTTTGAAGCTTGGTTGGCCTCCAGCAATCGCGGGCATGAAGAGGTACAGGCTTCTCTTTTGCCGCGTTTGATCTACCTTTGTTCCCCGTGAACAGGATCGATCCCCCATTGCCGGAAAGCAACGCCGTGACGTTGCCCGCGCCTTTTCTGCGTTGGTTCGCCGAAAAGGGCTGGCGGCCGCGCGCCCATCAACTCGAATTGCTGTCGCGCGCCGAAGCGGGGGAAAGCACGCTGCTGATCGCGCCGACCGGTGCGGGCAAGACGCTTGCCGGCTTCCTGCCGTCGCTCGTCGATCTCACGCGGCGCGGCAAAGTACCGCCCGGCTCTGCTTTCGTCGGTATCCACACGCTCTATATCTCGCCGCTTAAGGCGCTCGCCGTCGATATCGAGCGCAATCTGATGAAGCCGGTCAACGAGATGGGCCTGCCGGTCAGGATCGAGAACCGCACCGGCGACACGCCGCAGGGTAAGAGGCAGCGCCAGAAGCTCAACCCACCCGACCTGTTGCTGACGACGCCGGAGCAGCTTGCCCTGCTGATCGCCGACGGCGAGGCTGAGCGCTTCTTCAAAAACCTGCGCTATGTGGTGCTCGACGAGCTGCATTCGCTCGTCACCTCGAAGCGCGGCCATCTGCTTGCCCTTGGCCTCGCACGGCTGCGCCGCTTGGCGCCCGGCTTGCAGACGATCGGCCTTTCGGCGACGGTCGCCGAACCGATGGAACTGCAGCGCTGGCTTGTCGGCCAACCTCCCGGCGAGCAAAGTCATGCCGGGTTGATCACCGTATCCGGCGGTGCAAAACCTGAAATCTCCATCCTGCGCGGCGACAACCACGTGCCCTGGGCGGGGCACTCGGCCCGCTATGCGATCCCGGACGTCTATGCCGCGATCAAACAGCACGGCACGACGCTGCTCTTCGTCAATACGCGCAGTCAGGCGGAGATGCTTTTCCAGGAGCTCTGGACGATCAACGACGACAACCTGCCGATCGCACTCCATCACGGCTCGCTCGACGTCGCCCAGCGCCGCAAGGTGGAAGCCGCGATGGCGGAGAACCGGCTGCGCGCCGTCGTCGCCACTTCGACGCTCGACCTCGGCATCGACTGGGGCGACGTCGACCTGGTCGTCCATGTGGGCGCGCCAAAGGGGGCGAGCCGGCTGGCGCAGCGGATCGGCCGCGCCAACCACCGCATGGACGAGCCGAGCCGGGCGATCCTCGTGCCGGCCAACCGCTTCGAGGTGATGGAATGCCAGGCCGCCCTCGATGCCAATTATATCGGCGCCCAGGATACGCCGCCGGTCGGCAGGGGCGCGCTCGACGTGCTGGCGCAGCACGTGCTCGGCATGGCCTGCGCCAGACCCTTCGACGCGGTCGAGCTTCATGACGAGATCACCACCGCGGCCCCATATGCCGATCTTCCCTGGGAAACCTTTGAGCGGGTCGTCGACCTCGTCGCCACCGGCGGCTATGCGCTTCGCACCTATGAGCGCTACGCCCGCATCCGCAAGACCAAGGAAGGGCGGTGGCGGATCTCCAACCCTATGGTCGCGCAGCAATACCGGCTGAATGTCGGCACGATCGTCGAATCGCCGATGCTGAACGTGCGCATGGTGAAACGGAATGCACGCGGCTCGCTCGGCCGCGGCGGCATGCCGCTCGGCAAGGTGGAGGAATATTTCCTCGAAATGCTGTCGCCCGGCGACACGTTCCTCTTCTCCGGCAAGGTGCTGCGCTTCGAAGGTATCCGCGAGAACGAGTGCCTCGTTTCGCAGGCCTTTTCCTTCGACCCGAAGGTGCCGAGCTATGCCGGCGGCAAGTTCCCGCTCTCCACCTATCTCGCAGCCCAGGTGAGAAAGATGCTCGCCGACCCGGCGCGGCGCGCCACGCTGCCGGACCAGGTGCGCGACTGGCTGGCGCTGCAGGGCGACATTTCGATGCTGCCCGGCGAGGACGAGTTGCTGATCGAGACCTTCCCGCGCGGCAGCCGCCACTACATGGTCACTTACGCCTTCGAGGGGCGGCTCGCCCACCAGACCCTCGGCATGTTGCTCACCCGCCGCCTCGACCGAGCCGGCCTGAAGCCGCTCGGTTTCGTCGCCACCGACTATTCGCTGGCCGTATGGGCGATCGACGATCTAGGCGCGGCGTTCCAGACGCGGGCGCCATCGCTCGCCGAGCTCTTCGACGAGGACATGCTCGGCGACGATCTGGAGGCCTGGCTGAACGAATCCTTCCTTTTGAAGCGCACCTTCCGCACCTGCGCGGTGATTGCCGGACTGATCGACCAGCGCCATCCGGGAAAGGAGAAGACCGGCCGGCAGGTCACCGTTTCGGCCGACCTCATTTACGACGTATTGCGGATGCACGAGCCCGATCACATCCTGCTCGAAGCGACCCGCAACGACGCGGCGGCCGGACTTTTGGACATTGGCCGCCTCGGCTCTATGCTCAAGCGAATCAAGGGACACATCACCCACCGTCAACTCGACCGCATCTCGCCGCTCGCCGTGCCGGTCATGCTGGAAATCGGCCGGGAATCGGTTCACGGAGAAGCGCAGGATTTCCTGCTCACGGAAGCGGCGGCCGATGAGTTGATCAACGAGGCAATGGGGATCGGGCACGGTGCAGGCGAATAGGAAAGCGGTATGAGAGAGACTCGCCGGCTAATTCGGAGTGGAGACCCCTCCCCAACCCCTCCCCACAAGAGGGAGGGGCTTCGCTGCGGCCCCGATTTGCCCCTTCCGACGGTTCTACAGGCGCTTGGAGCAAAGACGACGCGCGGAGGGCGCGGCAACCTAGCCCCTCCCCCTTGGGGGGAGGGGTTGGGGAGGGGTCTCGTCCTACATCCGAGAACGGCGGCGTGACGATGCATCGGCTTCTTCACGCGACCTCGGCTCCGGCAACGGGCGCCTTTTTCCAGGCCCGCGCGACGATCAGCGGCGTCGCCGGCATCTGCGATCCGCTCGGCGGCCTCTTTCTGCCCGACAGCCGGACATTGGTCGTCTCCGACCTCCACCTCGAAAAAGGCTCCGCCTTCGCCAGGCGGGGGATGATGCTGCCGCCTTACGACACGCTCGCGACGCTGCGCATCCTCGAGGCCGTCATTCTTCGCCATGATCCCTCAACGGTGATCAGCCTCGGCGACAACTTCCACGACCGGCGCGGATCGGCGGCAATGCCGGACAGCTTCCGCCAGATGATCGCCGCGATGGCCCGCGGCCGCCACTGGATCTGGATCAACGGCAATCACGATCCGGACGGCACCTCGGGACTACCCGGCGCCTCGATGGACGAGCTGCGCCACGCCGGCCTCGTCTTTCGCCACGAACCGTCGATGGTGGACGGCGTCGGTGAGATCGCCGGCCATCTGCACCCCTCGGCAACCGTCAAGCGCCGGGAGCGTTCCATCCGGCGCGCCTGCTTTGCGACGGATGGCAGACGGCTGCTGATGCCCGCCTTCGGCGTCACCACCGGCGGGCTCGATCTCCGGCACCGGGCGATGAGCGGCCTGTTCGAGCGCGAGCGGCTTGTCGCTCACATGCTCGGCCGCGACCGGATCTATTCGGTGCGCTTTGCCAACCTCTTGGGGTAGAGCGGGATCGAGGAAAAGTGTGCGCGGTTTTCCCCCCGCATCCCGCTCGCTATTGGAATCGATCAGAAGGCGTTAAAGGTGAGCGTCGTCAGCGAACGGGAAATACCTGGAACGCTGGCGATATTGTCATTGATGAACTTGCCGATGTCCTGGCCTTCCGCGACATAGATCTTCAAGAGCAGGTCGTAATCGCCGCTCGTCGAATACATCTCCGAGACGATTTCCTTGCGGTAGATCTCATCGGCAACCTCGTAGGTACGGCCGGGAGCGCATTGCAGTTGCACGAAAATCGGTTTCATGGGCTTCCTCTGCTTCCGGGAGTTGGCTCCCGACCATTCTACAGTGCCGCGCGTCTTATCAGACGCGCAAAGTCGCTGTAGCACTTTGAATTGCTGCATGTCTTTGTCCTTCAATCGAGGTCGATTTAAGGACACATGCAGTAGTCGCCGCCGGCGCAAGGACCGGAGGGGCATGCTGATCTTCAGTCTCTCTTAAACCGCCACGGTACAAAAGTGAACGTGCCCGCGAAGCTATCGCCCGGCTTAGTTCTGCATCAATCCTTGCGGAAGAGCAGGCTCGCGCCCCATCCGGTGATCACCGCCAGCGTCACGGCAAGAAGGCCGTAGACGAGCGGCTGCTCGTGCGCTGCGCGGGTAATCGCCTGTTCGAGGCCGGTTTTCACCACCCTCAGCGGCAAGGCCTTGGCGGCGACGAAGAGGCCCTCGCGGAAGAGATAGGCGCGCACCACGTGGACGCCGTTCGGAACATTCGCCGGCAGGCGGACGGAAGCCTTGAAAAGGCTCGAGCTGATGAATTGCACGCCGCCCGGATCGCGCTGGTAGACGCCGCTTTCTTCGCGGATGCGGCGGAAGGCGTTGCGGAACTCGCCGAGGCTGCTGCCGTCGCCGATGAAGCCGAGCGGCACCAGCCGCATATGATCGACGCCGATGCCCATATTGGCGATGTCGCGCGGCGGCGCGATCGTCTCGATATCGCGCGTGCTCGACAGCGAATAGGCTTCCGGGACGAGCTCGAAGGTCATCGACTGGGTGTTGACCCAGATGCCGAAGACGCGCTCCTTCTTGCGCACCGTCGCATTGTCCTTCGGCCCCTCGAGGACGACGATGATGTTGTACTTGCCCTGGGCGAGAAGGTTCGCGTCGAAGCCGTCAATGGCGCCGAAGATCGTCAGGTCGGCACCGCGGAAATCGGAGGTGATGGAGATCTCGTCCGTCGAGATGCCGATCTCGAGCTTCTCGGGGAAGTCGCCGACCTCACGCTCCAGAGACTGTGCCGATGCCGGCCAGGCGGCCGAAAGAGCGAGAACAAGCAGAACGAGACGGGCGAGCGAGCGCATCAGAAGCCGAACCCCGCTGAAACGACCGAGTAGATGTCCTTCGGCGGAATGATGAGCTCGATCGACAGGCGGATGCCGACTGCAAGCACGAGCAGCGCCAGCAGCGCCCGCAATTGTTCGCCGCGCAGCCGCTGGCCGACGCGCACGCCGTACTGGGCGCCGATGACGCCGGCAATCATCAGCACGAAGGCGAGCACGATATCGACCGTATAGTTGGTCGAGGCCTGGACGATGACCGTGTAGGCGGAGACGAAGACGATCTGGAACAGCGAGGTCCCGACGACGACGCTGGTCGGAATGCGCAGGAGATAGATCATCGCCGGCACCATGATGAAGCCGCCGCCGACGCCCATGACCGAGGTCAGGATGCCGATGCAGAAGCCGAGCGTGGCGACCGGGATGACGCTCAGATAGATCTTCGATTTCTTGAAGCGCATCTTCAACGGCAGCCCGTGGATCCAGTTGTGCTGGCCGGGCCGGCGCAATTGCGTGGGCTGGTTCTTGGCGGCCTTGCGCATGGCGATGATGCTCTCCCAGAGCATCAGCCCGCCGACCGAACCGAGCAAGACGACGTAGAGCAGCGAAATGACGAGATCGAGCTGACCAATGCTGCGCAGCAGCGAAAACAGCCAGACACCCACCGTCGCACCCACGAGGCCGCCGCAGAGCAGCACCGTTCCGAGCTTGATGTCGATCGTGCCGCGCCGGAAATGGGTGATCGCCCCGGAGATCGACGAGGCGACCACCTGGTTCGCGCCAGTCGCCACCGCCACCACCGGCGGAATGTTGTAGAAGATCAGGAGCGGCGTGATCAGGAAACCGCCGCCGACGCCGAACATGCCCGACAGGAAACCGACGGCCGCGCCCATGCCGAGAATGATGAGAATGTTCACCGACAATTCTGCAATGGGCAGATAGACCGTCACGGCCAAACCTCGATGTAACAACGGACCCGCAGGGCGGGTGAAAAATTGCAACTGCACAATTCCTAACCCGGAAACGCTTTAGGAATCGTGCAACGCTGGAGCATTCGCACGCCCGCTCGGAGCAAGGCACGGCGACGTGCTTCGAAGTGGCAAGAATTTCACCACGGGGACATTTGGCCGACCGCCTGCGTCCTCGACGGGACGCCGGACGGCACCCCGCTCATGCGCCCTCAGGCGGGAGCTGTCAACCTTATCAGGGACATGGAGCCGCAGTTTGCACCCGCCGCCGATCACAAGCGATAGACGGCTTGTCCGGCGACGGGTGAGCGCGGCGAGCATGGCGCGGTCCACAGGAGAAACGTCGAGCAGACGGGCCTCCGGCTCTCACGAATTGCGCTTCAACAATTCCCTTACCAATTCATCGGTGATTTCACCGGTCGGCTCGTGACCGATCGACTTCTGGAATGCCTTGATCGCGGCAATCGTCTTCTTGCCGATCTGCCCGTCGGGGGCGCCGGCTTCGAAGCCGTTGTTGTTGAGAATGGCCTGGATGTTGCGAACCGCCTTCGTCATGTCGACGGAGGCCGTCTTCGTCGGGGGACCCACCCAGGCGTCCGGCACATCCACCGAATTCGCTTCGGCGTCGACCGGCTGCACCTTCCAGGCGTCGACTTTCGCCTTGGCGTTCGCAAGCTCCCCGGGCTTCATCGCCTTGGCGATCTCGTCGCGTTTTTCGCCGGCGTCCTTGTCGCCGTCGCGCGCGGCGATCGCGAACCACTTGTAGGATTCCTCGAGGCTCTGAGCGACGGCGTTGCCGCGGGCATAGAGCACGGCGAGGTTGAACTGGCTGTCGCGGACCCCGAGATTGGCCGCCTTCTCGAACCATTTCACGGCTGCGGCGAGATCGGGCGCACCATCGCGGCCGCTGGCAAGCATGACCGCAAGATTGTGGCTCGCACTGGCATTCCCCGCCTCGGCAGCCTTCTGGTAGAGCGCCTTGGCCTTGGCCGCGTCGCGGGTTACCCCTGCCCCCTTTTCGTAGAGATTGGCGAGCCGGTAGGCCGCCGGAACGACGCCGGCATCGGCGGCGCGATGATACCACTTTGCGGCTTCGGCAAGATCTTCCTTCGCGCCGCGTCCTTCGGTGAAGCGGGTGCCGATCTCGTAATAGGCGAGGGGATCGCCGCCCTTTGCCGCAGTCACCAGAGCCGGCGGGCCGAAGCCTTCGGGCAGAACGATTTCGTTCGCCTTCAGCGGCGCAAAAGTCGCTGCCGCGGGCGTGCCTGCGGTCGCCGGCTGGAATGTCGAGACCGGACTCGCCTGCGCCGGCATGACTGCCGCCTGCAGCATCGGTGCCCCGCCGGCCTCCGTTGCCGGAGCGGTCGCGGCAGCTTTCTCGGGCGCCGCGGCGGGAGCCTTCGCCGCAAGCGGCGGCGTGTCCGTCTTGCCGACCGGAGCCACAGCCACTGCCGGTTCGGCAGGCTTTGCCGCCGCGACGGCGGGAAGCGGCTTTGCAGCGCCCTCGTCGGCGGCCTTCGGCGCGGTTTCGGCTTCCGCCTTGCGCTCGAGCGCTGCGGCGGGCCGGACGTTTTCCACGTCCCGGCCCTTCAGCATCGTGCTGACCAGCGGATAGGACATGATCGCCAGCAGAACGGCGCCGACCGCCATCAGGATCGGACGGCGATGACGGGCAAGGGCGCCACCCATGGCAGACGGTCCCTTATTGTCCTTGGCGCTCTTCAGCGAATCGGCTTCCTCGACGGCCATCTGCGCCGCACGGCGTGCGGCAGCGATGAAGTCCGCCTTTTCGACGCCGGCAGCCGACTGGCCGCCGCGGGCCATTTGCCCGGCCCGCACCCGCTCGAGTATCTTTTTGACGTCCGGCACGCCCGAGCCCGGCTCGAGCAGCTGGTTGGCGTCCTCGGGCGCGAGCATTTCCGACGGATCGATCGAGGGGGCGGGCTCGACCATCTGGCGCGCCGGCGCGAGTGCCGTCTCGCTGCGCTTGGGGGAAAAGCGACGGGTCAGGCCGGCGAGCAGGCCAGCCTTTGCCGCGGGCGGCTCGACTCGAGTTTCGTCCCGCGCGACAGTCGCAACCTCAACGGAGGAAGACAGGTCGGCTGCGACTGCGACGACGGCTTCGCCTTCGGCCGCTGTTTCAACCGGCTGATATTCCTGCCGCTGACCGGCATCGCCGAAGGCGCCGCCGAATTCCGGCTGCACCGCCTTGGGCATCGGCGCGGCGCGCGCCGCGGCAGCAATTCCGGCATTCGGCTCCCGCTCTTCGAGCCGTTCCAATTTCTCGGCGATGTGGACGAGCGTGTCATGCAGGGCCTCGAAAGTGCGCGCCGTGCGTTCTTCGCTCGACCGGCTGAGCTCCTCCAGCGCCTTGAGGTCGTCGGCAAGCGCCGAGATTGCCGCCATGTCGGTGCCGGCCGGGGCCTGCGGCGTGCCGTTTCTGGCATAGGCCTCCATCACCGCCTCGGCGGCCTGCCGGGCGGCCTCGATGATATATTCGTCGCTGGTGGCGAGATAGTCTTCGAGCGCCGTCATGCGGCTTTCGAACTCGACCGGCGCTGCGCCTGCCGGCTCCTGATGCGACTGGCTGACGAGCGCCGAAAGATTGCCGATCTGCGCTTCGAGATTGCGCAGCGCCTCGCGATCGTCGAAGGGCGCCGCTTGCGTCTCCTCGAGGCGCTGCGCGATGTCGGCAAGCCGGTCTTCGAGCCGCTCGAAGCGCATGTCGGGCGCCGTCGCGCCGGCATGGCCGTCGAGATCATCGATACGGCGGGCGAGATAATCGAGCCGCTCGGCCAGGGCGTCGTTGACGCTGCCCTGGTCCAGGGCTTCGATCCTGCGCGAAATATCGGCGAGATAGTCCGTCAGTTCCGGCACCGTGTTGCGCTGGCCGTGCTCGAGCAACGCGGAAAGCTGGTCGAGGCGTTCCTCCAGCCGGGCCGCAGCCCTCTCCCCCGCGAGATCCTCGACCCGCGCCGTGAGCGCCTCAATCCTAGCGCCGAGGCCGGCGTCCGGGCGGGCAATGTTGTCGATCTGCCGCGAGAGGTCGCCGAGGCGGCTTTCCAGCCGGTTGACGAAGGCACTGTCGAGATTCGTGGCCGTGCGGCCGGCGGCGACCGCACGGCTGATCTCATCGAGCCGCTGATCGAGCTCGGCGAACTGCGGGACGAAGCGTCTATCGTCCGGCTCCATCTGGCGCCCGAGCATCTCGATCGCCCGGGCGACCGCGACCAGCTTGTCCTCCAGCACATCGACGGCCGAGGCCGGGTTCAGCGTGCCGATCTGCGACTTGATCTCGTCGAGACGATAGGCGAGCGCCACAAGCTCGTCGTCCCGGTTTTGGTCGAAGGCGTTCAGCCGATCCTCGACGCCGCTCCAGCGGCTTTCCATGCGGCGCATGCTGTCTTCGCGGGCCAGGCCGTCGATCATCGCCCGGAGATCGTCGAATTCGACCCGCAGCGCGTCGACCTGCGCCGAGGGTGCCTGGCGTCCGAGCTGATTGATGCTGTCGGCAAGCCGCTGCAGATCGATCCTGATATCGGCGGCGTAGCTGCGATCCTCGGAGGCTTCCGCCTTGATGCCGCGGATTTCGGAACGAAGGGCGTGCATTTCCCGGGCAAGCCCATCGCTGATGTCGCGCTTCAGATCCTGCCTCAGCCCGACGAGAGCCTCGGCAATATCGGCTGCCGCGGTGGGCCGCGACGGCTGCGCCGGCGCCGGCTGGGGGGACTGGTATCGCGGCTCTTCCGCAAGGCGCTGCGGCGCAGGGCGATCGGAGGCGCGCGCCGCAAGGCGCTCGCGCAACGGCGATCGCTCGCGCCCGGCGCTGAGCGCCCGCTGGCGTTCGAGGATTTCCGAGACGGCGTTGCTCGCCGGGGCTGCCGGACGCTCCGGCTGGCGCTGCTCACGGCTGACGCTGCTCATCAGGCCCTCGATGCGGGCCTCGAGACCCTCGATGGTACGGTTGAGGGCATCGAGCGACGGCCTGTCGCCATAGGACGGGTTGCCTGCGCGCTGAGGATTGGATCGCGATCCGTTCATTGTCTCTTCGCCCCTGTCGTCGACTATCATGGAAGCCGCGGAAGGGCGTTTAAGTCCGTTCCTCTTCAGCGGCCCAGCCGAAGCGGGCAAAGCCACAACGATGCGAGCCTTCCGGTTGCAGCTTTGACCATCTCACAGCCCACAATTCATTAAACGTGGTAAACAAGCGGTTAATCGTCGGGATCTTTTAACGATTTATCCATCTGCGCCCGTCCTAATCTTCCTCGTCAGGTCTCTTCCGGGCCGACAACCGCCTCTTTCCAGATTTTTGCCACGCGCCAGATTTTGACGTTTACGCAAACGTCAAAATTTTGTAGCATCCTGCCAATCGTGCGAGGCCGAGAATTTCGGCTCGCGCACAAACAGCTCGAATCGGGCAAGCCGCGGCCAGCCCGAGAGGATATCAAGGCGAGGAAAGAATGCCCATTTACAAGGCTCCGGTCGACGACACCCTGTTCATCCTCAACGACGTGCTCTGCCTCGAGCGCTACCACAACCTGCCGGGCTTTGCCGATGCGACGCCGGACATGGTGGCGGCAATCCTCGGCGAGGCCGCCAGGCTCGCCGAGGAGGAGCTGTTCCCAATCAACCTTTCCGGCGACCAGGAAGGCTGCACGCGTCACGAAGACGGCACGGTCACCACGCCGGCCGGCTTCAAGAAAGCCTTCGATCTCTATCGCGAGGGCGGCTGGCTGGGCCTCGCGGCGCCGGAGGAATTCGGAGGACAGGGCCTGCCCTATGCGCTTCATACCGCGGTCGGCGAATTCCTGTCCGCCGCGAACATGTCGCTGATGATGTATCCCGGCCTGACCCAGGGAGCGATCGCTGCCATCCTCGTGCATGGCTCCGAGGAGCAGAAGCGCACCTATCTGCCGAAAATGGTCGACGGCACCTGGACCGGCACCATGAACCTGACCGAGCCGCATTGCGGCACCGATCTCGGCCTGCTTCGCACCAAGGCCGTGCCGAACGGCGACGGATCCTACCGGATCTCCGGGCAGAAGATCTTCATCTCCGCCGGCGAGCACGACATGGCCGAGAACATCATCCACCTGGTGCTCGCCCGCATCGAGGGCGCGCCGGAAGGCGTCAAGGGCATCTCGCTCTTCATCGTGCCGAAGTTCAAGCTCAACGACGACGGCCAGCCCGGCGAGCGCAACGGCGTTTCCTGCGGCGCGATCGAAGAGAAGATGGGCATTCACGGCAACTCCACCTGCGTCATGAACTATGACGAGGCGACGGGCTATCTGATCGGCGCGGAGAACAGGGGTCTGAGCGCCATGTTCGTGATGATGAACGAGGCCCGCCTTGCCGTCGGCATGCAGGGACTGGCGATCGCCGAAATCGCCTATCAGAACGCCGCGAATTATGCCCGCGACCGCCTCCAGGGCCGCTCGCTTTCCGGCGTTAAGGCGCCCGACCAAAAGGCGGACCCGATCATCGTCCACCCGGACGTGCGCCGCACGCTGATGACGATCAGGGCCTTCAACGAGGCCGGCCGCGCCTTCACCCTCTGGACGGCGCTGAAGTCCGACATCGCCCACCGCTCCGACAACGAACAGGAGCGGCAGGCGGCCGACGACATTCTCGGCCTGATGACGCCGATCCTCAAGGGCGTGCTGACCGACAAGGGCTTCGACCACACGGTGATGGCGCAGCAGGTGTTCGGTGGCCATGGCTATATCGAAGAGCACGGCATGAGCCAGTATGTGCGCGACGCCCGCATCGCGATGATTTACGAAGGGGCGAACGGCATCCAGGCGCTCGATCTCGTCGGCCGCAAGCTGGCGATGAATGGCGGCCGCGCCGTCATGGCGCTGTTCAAGGAAATCGGCGATTTTTGCGAGGAGAACCGCGGCGACGATAGGCTCTCCGGTTACACCAAGGCCCTGAAGAAGGGCCTCAACGACCTGCAGGCGGCGACCATGTGGTTCATGCAGAACGCCATGGCGAAGCCCGACAATGCCGGTGCCGGTTCGACCGACTACATGCATCTCTGCGGCCTCGTCGTGCTCGGCTACATGTGGGCGAAGATCGCCAAGACGGCGGAGGATAAGCTTGCCGCCGGGGAAAGCGCGCAGGCGGACTATCTCAAGAACAAGCTGATCACGGCCAAGTTCTTCATGGAGCGCATCCTGCCGGAAACGGCACTGCGCAAGGTGCGCATTGAAACCGGCGCCGATACGCTGATGGCGCTGGACGCCGCCGCTTTCTGATTTCAGAGTGGAACTGGACGAGGAACGGCCTGCGGGGCGGCTTCCGCCCGCACTCCGTTCCAATTGATGATGCGCGGCCCGACGAGGCGCCGGCGAAAGGGAGATGAGACATGACGAAAGTCTTCGTTTACGACCACGTGCGCACGCCGCGCGGCCGTGGCAAGAAGGACGGATCGCTGCACGAAGTGCCGTCCGTCCGGCTCGCCGCCAAGGTGCTCGAGGCGGTCCGCGACCGCAACGGGCTCGACACGTCGACAGTCGACGACATCGTCATGGGCTGCGTCGATCCGGTGATGGATGCAGGCTCGGTGATCCCGAAGGCGGCCGCCTTCGAGGCCGGCTACTCGACGCGAGCGCCCGGCATGCAGATCTCTCGCTTCTGCGCCTCCGGCCTCGATGCCGTTAATTTCGGCGCCGCCAAGATCGCCCAAGGGGCGGATGACATCGTCATCGCCGGCGGCGTCGAATCCATGTCGCGCGTCGGTCTCGGCATGTCCGGCGGCTCATGGTTCATGGATCCCTCCGTCAACCTGCCGGCCTATTTCATGCCGCAGGGCGTCTCCGCCGATTTGATCGCCACCAAATACGGTTTCTCGCGCGATGACGTCGACGCCTATGCGGTGGAGAGCCAGAAACGCGCCGCGCATGCCTGGGAAAAGGGCTATTTCGCGAACTCGGTCGTGCCGGTCAAGGATCAGAACGGCCTGACGATCCTCGACCGCGACGAGCATATGCGTCCCGGCACCGACATGCAGGCGCTCGCCTCGCTCAACCCCTCCTTCCAGATGCCCGGCGAGATGGGCGGCTTCGAGGCCGTCGCCATACAGGCGCATCCGGAAATCGAGCGGATCAACTATGTCCATCATGCCGGCAATTCCTCCGGCATTGTCGACGGCGCCGCGGCGGTGCTGCTCGGCTCGAAGGCCGGCGGCGAATCCATGGGGCTGAAGCCGCGCGCCCGCATCCGCGCCTTCGCCAATATCGGCTCCGATCCGGCGCTGATGCTGACCGGCCCGGTCGACGTCACCGAAAAGCTGCTGAAACGCGCCGACATGAGGCTATCCGACATCGATCTCTTCGAGCTCAACGAGGCCTTTGCCGCCGTCGTGCTTCGCTTCTGCCAAGCCTTCGACATTCCGCCCGATCGCATCAACGTCAATGGCGGCGCGATCGCGATGGGCCATCCGCTCGGCGCGACCGGCGCCATGATCCTCGGCACCGTGCTTGACGAGCTCGAGCGCCGCGACCTCAACACGGCGCTGGTGACGCTCTGCATCGGCGCCGGCATGGGCACCGCCACGATCATCGAACGCGTCTGATCCGTCCCGGGAGAGAGAATATGTCTTACACGAACTTCAAGATCGAAACCGACGCAGACGGCATCGTACTCGTCACCTGGGACATGCCGGAGAAGTCGATGAACGTCTTCACCCAGGAGGTGATGGAGGAGCTCGACGCGATCGTCGACCAGACGACCGCCGACACCGCCGTCAAGGGTGTGGTCATTACCTCCGGGAAATCGTCCTTCTCCGGCGGCGCCGACCTCTCGATGATCAAGTCGATGTTCACGCTGCAGGCCGAGGAGAAGAAGAACGATCCGGCCAATGCCGCGCAGAAGCTCTTCAATCTCGTCGGCCGCATGACCCGGCTCTTCCGCAAGCTCGAAACCTCGGGCAAGCCTTGGGTCTCGGCGATCAACGGCACCTGCATGGGCGGCGCCTTCGAGCTGTCGCTCGCCTGCCACGGCCGCGTCGCTTCCAATTCGAAATCCGTGAAGATCGCCCTGCCCGAGGTCAAGGTCGGCATCTTTCCGGGCGCCGGCGGCACGCAGCGCGTGCCGCGGCTCACCAACACGCAGGACGCGCTGCAGATGATGACCACCGGTTCGTCGCTGACCGCTGCACGCGCCAAGGCGATGGGTCTTGTGCACGAGGTGGTCGAGCCGGAGAAGCTGATCGAGGCCGCCAAGGCGATGATCAAGAACGGTTTGAAGGCCGTGCAGCCCTGGGACGAGAAAGGCTTCAAGCTTCCGGGCGGCGGCGTCTGGACGCCCGCCTCGGCCCAACTCTGGCCGGCGGCTTCCGCCATTCTTCGTCGCGAGACCTACGGCAACTATCCGGGCGCGATCGCCATCTTGAAATGCGTCTACGAAGGGCTGCAAGTGCCGTTCGATACCGGCCTCAAGATCGAGCAGCGCTATTTCACCGAAATCCTGCAGACCACCGAGGCCTTCTCGATGATCCGCTCGCTGTTCGTTTCGATGCAGGAACTCGGCAAGGGCGCGCGTCGCCCGGCCGGCGTGCCGAAGTCCGAATTCAAGAAGGTCGGCGTCGTCGGGGCCGGCTTCATGGGTGCCTCGATCGCCTATGTGACGGCTGCCGCCGGCATTCCGGTCACCCTCATCGACCGCGACATGGAAGCGGCCGAGAAGGGCAAGGCGCATTCGGAAGGCCTGGTTAGGGATTCCGTCGGCAAGGGCCGGCTGACGAAGGAAGAGGGCGAAGCACTGCTCGCCCGGATCACGCCGTCTGCCGATTATGGCGACCTCAAGGATGCCGGTCTCGTCGTCGAGGCGGTGTTCGAGGACCGGCAGGTCAAGAAGGACGTGATCGAAAAGGTCGAGGCCGTCATCGCACCCGACGCGATCTTCGCCTCGAACACCTCGACGCTGCCAATCACCGGGCTTGCCAAGAACTCGAAGCGGCCGGAGCAGTTCATCGGCGTCCATTTCTTCTCGCCGGTCGAGAAGATGATGCTGACCGAAGTGATCCTCGGCAGGGAGACCGGCGACCGTGCGCTTGCCACGGCACTCGACTATGTCGCGGCGATCAAGAAGACGCCGATCGTCGTCAACGACACCCGCGGCTTCTACGTCAATCGCTGCGTCTTCCGCTATATCCACGAAGCCTATGATATGCTGATCGAGGGCGTGCCCCCGGCGATGATCGAGAACGCCGCAAAGATGGCCGGCATGCCGGTCGGGCCGTTGTCGCTCAACGACGAGGTGGCAATCGATCTCAGCCAGAAGATCCTCAAGGCCACCGTCGCCGATCTCGGCGAAAAGGCTGTCGACCCGAGGCACATGGCGCTGGTCAACAAGCTGGTCGACGAACTCGACCGGCGCGGCCGCAAGAACGGCAAGGGCTTCTACGAGTATCCGGCAAAGCCGGCCAAGAAGTATCTCTGGCCGGGCCTCAAGGACCTCTACCCACAAAAGGCGGCCGACAAGGTCGATGTCGAGGTGTTGAAGCAGCGCTTCCTGGCAACGATCGCACTGGAAGCGGCCCGGACGATGGAGGAAGGCATCGTCACCGATCCGCGCGAGGCGGATGTCGGCTCGATCCTCGGCTTCGGCTTCGCACCCTATACCGGCGGCACGCTCTCCTATATCGACGGCATGGGCGCCAAGGCCTTTGTCGCGCTCTGCGATAAACTTGCCAAGGAGTATGGCGAGCACTTCAAGCCGACGCCGCTCTTGAAGGAAATGGCCGAAAATGGCGAGACCTTCTACGGACGGTTCGACCCCTACGGTGCGGCGCAGAGGGCGGCTTAAGCCGCTCGTCCTGGCATATGAAAATCCAAGGGCCGGCCCACTGGGCGCGGCCCTTTTTTGTTGTGCTGGTTCGTGAAGCGGCACGCGCGTCAGCCCGACTAGTTCGCCTTGTCGGCCGCCACCTCGCTCGATCGTCCTTCGGAGGAACTGGAGGATCCGCCATGTCGAAGGACAACAAGATCATCATCGAGAACGTCATCCGCCCCGGCAAGACCAACGCGGTCGACATCGATGTGTATGCCGCTATGAAGACGGCATTGCTCACAGTCATCCCCTCCGAAGCGCCCGGCCTGACGCTGGCTGAAATCCGCGCGCGGATCTTCGCCCATCTGCCGGAGGAGAAATTCCCCGGAGGCAGGGGCGTCTCCTGGTGGTCGAAGACCGTGCAACTCGACCTCGAGGCAAAGGGAGCGATCGTGCGGGAGAAGACGCGACCGATCCGGCTGCACAGGGGCTGACGCCGCGTTTCGTTTCGCCCCGTCCGCAATGTCGTTTTGCGCGGGCCCCCCGCGGCCTGCAAAGCGACGCTCATGTGGGCTCGCTCGTGCCAACACCCTCCGTCATCCCCGGGCTTGACCGGGTCAAGCCCGAGGATGACGGAGCAAGGGGGACGCCGCGCCTATAAGCGCAATTGACCGGAAACAAGTCGCCAAGCTAGCGGCTGGGCTAAGTGCATCTGCAGTTATCGAAATCGGAGAACCAACCATGCTGCCGCTCTCCTTCGCACTCGCCATCCTGCTTCTGCTCGCAACGCCAGGGCCGACGAACACGCTGTTGTGGCTTTCCGGCGCGGCGGTCGGCATGCGCCGGTCCCTGCCCCTGCTTCTCGGCGAACTCGGCGGCTATCTGACGGTGATCGCCCCCGTGGCGGTGCTGGCGGCCGCGCTGCTTTCCGCCCATCCCGAGATCGGTCTTTTGCTGAAGCTTGCCGCCGCCTGCTGGATCCTCTTCATGGCGCATGCGCTCTGGACGAGGAAGGCGCACAGCGCGAGTGAACGGCCGATCGCCTCCGGCCAGGTCCTCGCCACCACGCTCCTCAATCCGAAGGCGCTGGTCATTGCGCTCGTCATCATGCCGCAGCACGGGCTCTTGGCGATGCTGCCATGGTTTCTCGGCCTTGCGGCACTGACGCTGAGTGCCGGCACGCTTTGGATCGCCGCCGGCAGCCTACTGGCGCGCCTGCCGAGGCGGCCGGTCGGCCCACGTCTCCCGCGCCGCATCGCCGCTGCCTGCCTTGTCGCCTTCTCCTTCGGCATCGCCGGGAGCGCGCTCGCATCGATGCTATAGGCGATCCGCAGGTCAGGCGGCTTCGGCGTTCTCGCCAAGCTCGGCCGCCAGGAAACCGATCAGCTGCTCCCAGCCGCTGGGGCGAGACTCGACCTGGTCTAGGCCATCGAGAAAAGCCGCCTGCTCGGTGAATATGACGCGCGTGCCGCTTCCTTCCGGCACCAGCTCGACCGTGGCGATGGATGCGGAAATCGGACGTTCGTCCTTCGCCATCGTATAGGCCGAAATGATCCGCCGGTTCTCGACGATGTCGAGATACACGGTCTCGTTGAAGTAGAAGGTCTTGCCTCCTGGCTGAAGCGGCCGCTTTCCCGGCCACCGACGCGGAAATCGTGGCGGTATTCCGCCACCGGCCAGTTGTCGGCCTTGACGAACCAGCGGTCGTGCGCAGCAGGGTCGGCAAAGGCATGAAACACCCGCTCGGGGGACGCTTTGAAGACGCGCTCGATTGTGAAGCTTGCATGTTCGACGGAAGTCTGGGTCATCGCTTTCTCTCCTCCTCGGCGGCTTTGTGCCGGTGCGCCGCAAAGCTGATTGTACTATGAAAGCAGTTGCACTGCAGTGTCACTGCTGCAATAATGCAAGCGGTTTTGCAGGATGGGAATCGCCTATCCGCATCCGCCCTCCGGTAAAGAGACCAGAATGACTGACGACCACCGCTCGGCCTGCCCGATCAACCTTTCGCTCGAAGTCTTCGGCGACAAATGGAGCCTCCTGATCATCCGCGACATGATCTTCGGCGGCAAACGCCATTTCCGCGAGCTTCTGCGGTCGCAAGAGGGCATCTCCTCCAATATTCTAGCCGACCGGCTGAAAACTCTGCTTGAGATCGGCATGCTGACGAAGAGAGACGATCCGAGCCATAAGCAGAAGGCGATCTACAGCCTGACGGAGATGGCGATCGCCCTGGTACCGATCATGGCGCATCTCGGCGCCTGGGGTCGGCGCTACCTGCCGGTCAGCGAAGAACTGAGTATCCGCGCCCAACTCATGGAGGAAGGCGGCCCGGTCCTATGGGAGCGTTTCATGGACGAGCTGAGGGTCGAACATCTTGGCGCGCCCGGCGAGACGGAAGGTCCTACGGTGCGCCAGACGCTGCAGGCGGCCTATGAGAACGTCATGGCTCGCAAGGCCAAGGAACTCGTCAGGGCCGGCAAATAAGCCGTCCCCGGCCGCCGCCCCTGCAGGCACAGGACTATTTTCCTGCTCTTCTTTACGGCCGATCCCGGCTTCGGTAAGGTACAATCAGGCTGAAGCGGAAGCGAAACAGCGTGCGGTTTTCAGCCGCGTTTGCTGCACCGGCGGGGGTGGATCGACATGCTTTCACATGACAGCATCTGGCGGGCGATCGATGCGCTGGCGGAGCACCATCAGCTCTCGCCGTCCGGTCTGGCACGCCGCGCGGGACTCGACCCGACCTCCTTCAACAAATCGAAGCGTCAGTCGCCCGACGGTCGCGATCGCTGGCCGTCGACGGAATCGATTGCGAAGGTCCTCGATGCGACCGGCGCGACGATCGACCAGTTCATGGCACTCCTGCAATCCGGCAACGCTAGGCCGCCGCACTCCGGCCAGCCGGCCTCCGGCATTCCGCTGATCGGCTTCGCGCAGGCCGGCGCAGGCGGCTTCTTCGACGACGGCGGCTTCCCCGTCGGGCAGGGTTGGGACGAGGTCGAATTTCCGGTCGCGCCGCAGAGCAAATCCAGCGTCTACGCCTTGGAGGTCCAAGGCGACAGCATGCTGCCGCTCTATCGCGACGGCGACGTCCTGATCGTCGATCCGGGAGCCCAGGTGCGCCGCGGCGACCGCGTCGTCCTCAAAAGTCGCGAGGGAGAGGTGATGGCGAAGATCCTGGCGCGTCAGACGTCGCGCGGCGTCGAGCTTCTGTCGCTCAATCCCGACCACCCGAACCGCAGTTTCGAGATGAAAGACGTGGAATGGATCGCTCGGATCATCTGGGCCAGCCAATAGGAAAGCGTCGAGATGCGGCCGCAATTCATCTCCATCGCCGGCGGGCTCGCCGCCCTCGCCCTCTATACCGCAATCCTGCTCGGCGGGGCCGCCTCGATCCGCGGTCGTGAAAGCGCCGCCGCGCCCGATCTCGTGCTCGAGACGCCGGACGCCGCCATGATCGAGGACCCGGCCGCGGAGCCGGTTCCGGCGGAGCAACCGCCAGCCGCGGCGGCGTCGCCGACCGCCGAACAGGAGGCGGCCGCCAAGACCTCCAGGACGCCGGTGCGACCCGTCGACCCAAATCTCTTTGCCATGCCGGAAGAGGGGCTTGCTAAACCGCTCGAGCGGATTGCGCCGCGGCCGCCTCTTTCGGCGCCGCCCGAAAAGAAGGCAACGCCGCTTGTCCTGCAGCGGCCCGTCGCCCTTGCCGCCGGCCTCGTCCAGACCGGCGACACGACACTGCAAATCAGCGACATCGAGCCGGAAAAAGCCGATCGGATCTGCGAGGGGGGCGGCAAGACATGGCCCTGCGGCATGGTCGCGCGAACGGCGTTCCGCAATTTCTTGAGGGGACGGGCGCTCGTCTGCTCTGAGATCGACGAGGAGCGCGAAGGCTCCGCCGCCGCAAACTGCAGGGTCGGCAACATGAGCGTCGCCGAGTGGCTGGTCACGAACGGCTGGGCGATACCGATCCCGGGCACCGCCCTCGAAGCAAAGGCGGAGGCCGCCCGCAAAGCCAAGCGCGGCTTCTACGGCGGCGACCCGCGTGATCTGAGCCGGAGGCGGCTGGTGATCGACGAGCCCGCGGGCGCCGCGGACCTCGGCGAGACCGCGCGGGACTTGCAAGCCCCTGCGGGAACTCCTAACTGGGCTCCATCAATTTCAGGAGAATAGATGTCCGCGAGCCTCAGTCAGCACGAAGCCCTTGTCTATGTCATGGTCATGATGTCTGCTGTCGACAGGAGGATGAGCGACGACGAATTCGCACGGATTGGCGGGCTGGTGCGTTTCCTGCCGGCCTTCGACGGTTTCGAGGAAGACCGCCTGATCCATATCGGCCGCGAGTGCGCGGCCCAGCTCGCCGCGCCTGAAGGCCTCGACGTGACGCTCGAAATGGTTCGCGAATCGCTGCCGCAGCGCCACTACGAAACCGCCTACGCTCTTGCCGTCGAGATCGCCGCCGCTGATCAACGCATCCGCACCGAGGAAATCCGGCTGTTGCAGCTGTTGCGCGACCGTCTCGCCCTCGACAAGCTCACCTGCGCGGCGATCGAGCGCGGCGCGCTTGCCCGCTTTCGCAAGTAACCCGCTCGCAACGGCAGGCTTCATTCACGGCAACGTGTCTTTGCCCTTTCTCGGCAATGGTCATACCGTCGTCCTGTCGCCTCTTTCCTTAAAAGCCGCCTCTAGGAAGGAAGCGGCGATTCAAAGTGAACAAGCGGCCATAGGATCGGCGTGAAGAGTGAAATGCTTTTCCTTGGAATTGCTGAGCCGGTCTGGCGGCTCGGTGCCTTTGCGGTAATCTTCGCCGCGCTAGCAGCACTCGAACTGCTGCATCCGCGGCTCGAAAGGCCGGAACTGCTGCGGGCACTCAAGGCGCGTCGCTGGGCCACCAACCTGTCGATTCTTCTGCTCTCCTCCCTGCTACTGCGCATCGTCTTTCCGGCCGCCGCGACAGGCGTCGCGATCTGGGCCGGCTTGCGCGGCTATGGCCTCCTCCCAGCACTCGGCGTGACGGCGCCGCTTGCCGGTCTCCTGGCCTTCGTCGCACTTGATTTTGCCGTCTGGCTGGAACACGTGGTGTTTCACAAACTGCCCATCTTATGGCTGATCCACCGGGTGCATCACGCCGACCCCGGGGTGGACGTCACGACGGCGCTGCGCTTCCACCCGCTGGAGATCCTGCTTTCGATGGCTTGGAAAAGCGCGGTCATCATCGCTCTCGGGGCGCCGGCACTCTCGGTGCTGGTCTTTGAAATCGTCCTCAATGCCGCCGCGATGTTCAACCACGCCAACCTGCGACTGCCGCCAAAATTTGACGGGGTCTTGCGGCTGCTGATTGTCACACCCGACATGCACCGCATCCATCACTCCGTGGAAAAGCGGGAAACGGATTCGAACTACGGCTTCAATCTCTCTCTTTGGGATCGACTGTTTTCGACCTATGTGGCACAGCCGGCAAGCGGCGACGACGGGATCGAGACCGGCTTAAGGGCCTTTGGACGCAGCGAGCCGACAAAGCTCGTCTGGTCGCTGATGCTGCCGTTCCGGCGCGGGTAAACGAGACGGGAGCAGGCCCTGCTTGCCAGCCGAGCCCGGCCGCCTGGCGTCAGTAGATGCCGTTCGGAAAATAGCGCAGGTAAATCTCTTCGAGCCTGCCGCTGCGCGAAAGCGCCAAGAGCGCATGGTCGATCGCCTGCGTCAAAGCGGGCTCGGTCGTGCGGTTCATGATCGTCAGCCCTTCGCCCAGAAAGCGCTCGGAAAAATAGGCGCCGTCCATCAGGGCGCAGCATCCCGCGGCGACGCTGCCGGAGACCCAGAAGGAGAGCTGCATGGCATCGGAGAAGGCGGCCGTCACGGCGCCCTCCCGCAGGGCGTTCAGTAGGGCCTGTCGGTCGGGGTAGGCTTTGGCCTCGAGCTTCGGGAAGAAGGCCTTCAGCATCGCTTCATGCGTCGTTCCGGCCACGGCCCCGACCGGCTTGCCGACGAGGTCGTCCGGTCTCTGAACCCCCTCGGCAGCCTTCCTGTTGAGGGCGAAACGGGCCGGCAGTTGCAAGAAGGCCCTGGAGAAGGCGAAACGCCGCCTTAGTTCCGGCGTCACGGCGATGCCGGCGACGATCGCCTCGCCCTGGCCCTGTTCTAGCGCCGGCATCAGTTCGGGATAGGTCACCGCCTGGATCTGGCATTTCGGTTCGATCTCCAGCTCGCGGCAGATTTCCCGGGCGAGATCGACGTGGAATCCCGAAAGCTTGCCCGACTGATCGATAAAATTGAAAGGCGGGAAATCGACCGTGGTGAGGAAGCGCAGCCGAGCCAGGCCGGTCAGATCGGGCTTGGCGATGCGCTCGCGGGCATCGAACAGCAGCGGCAGGTCCTTCGGCGCGCCGCCCGCCGCGGATGCGACGAGCACCGCCGCGACCGCCAGCAGCCCGATAGTTTTGTGAAAGGAAGCGCGCGTCATTACCATCCGATTCGCAAGCATTGAGCGGAACTTAGCGGGATGCTGCAGCGCTGACCATAGGCCGGCCCTCGGCAGGGCCGCGCATTCTTAAAGCGGGTCGGGCGAATACGGAAGGAAGGGAAAATGGAGCGGGTGATCGGGATCGAACCGACGACATCAAGCTTGGGAAGCTGGCGTTCTACCACTGAACTACACCCGCGTCTGAAGCGGAAATTTCCCCAATGGTCGCGATCTGTCAAGCGTCTAGATGATTCACTGCTCTATTGGAGCAGTGAATCATCCAGCTATTGGGCTCACTCGGCGCGAAAATGCTTGGAAAGCTTCAGGCCCTGCGCCTGGTAGTTCGAGCCGAGATCGATGCCGTAAAGACCTTCCGGACGCTCCAGCATGTGCTCGTAGATCAGCCGGCCGACGATCTGCCCGTGTTCGAGGATGAAGGGCACTTCGTGGCTGCGGACCTCGAGTACTGCGCGGCTGCCGCTGCCGCCGGCTGAGGCGTGGCCGAACCCCGGATCGAAGAAGCCGGCATAATGGACGCGGAACTCGCCGACCAGCGGATCGAAGGGCGTCATTTCGGCGGCGTAGAGCGGCGGCACATGAACTGCCTCGCGCGACACGAGGATGTAAAACTCGTCCGGATCGAGGATCAGGTCGTCGCGGCCGCGGCTATAGAGCGGCTCCCAGAAATCAAAAACGGCGTGCTCCGCCTTCTTGTCGACGTCGACCACCGACGTGTGATGCTTGCCGCGATAGCCGATCAGGCCGTCCGGGCCGGTGCCCTTGAGGTCGATCGACAGCGCAATGCCGCCGCCGGTGATGTTGGGCCGCTCGCTGGCGACGAGCACGTCGCTTTCGTGCAAGCCCAGCAGTTCTTGCTCGGAAAGAACGGAGTGGCCGACGCGGAAACGGATCTGCGAGAGACGCGAGCCGCGGCGAACGACGATCGGAAAGGTCCGCGGACTGATCTCGAGATAAAGCGGCCCGCTGTAGCCGGCGGGGATCTTGTCGAACTCCTGCGCCCTATCGGTGATGACGCGCGTGAAGATGTCAAGGCGACCGGTCGAACTCTTCGGATTGGCCGACGCCGACATGGTCTCCGGCAGCGTCAGGCTCTCCATCAGCGGCACGATATAGACGCAGCCGGTTTCCAGCACCGCGCCCTCGCGAAGATCGATGACGTGCAGCTTCAGGCGGTCGAGCTTGTCGGCGACGAGATGCGCCGGTCCCGGCATGAAGCTCGCCCGGACGCGAAACGCCTTGGATCCGAGCCGAAGATCGAGGCTCGCCGGCTGGATCTGGTCATCATCCAGCGGCTTCTCGCTCTTCAGACGTCCCGTGGCAAACAGCGCGGCAATTGCGCGGTCGGCCAAAATCCCTGTGTCGCGGCCCATTCCGATCCTCATTCTCAGTTGCCAGACAAAACCAAACTCCGGGAATTGACGCAAGCGCGGCCAGGCAGTATTGGAGCTTTATCCCGTGGTGATTTGGCCGGTCGGCTTGCAGCCACGTTAAACAAGTAGCTAAAAAGGCCGGGTGTCAAACCGGTCGTTTCGCGGCCGGTTTTTTTGTTCTGAAGGTGATCGTCGCATGAGCAAGACCTGGCGCCCGGCAACCCAACTCGTCCACGGCGGGACCACCCGCTCGCAGCACGGCGAGACCTCGGAAGCGATCTTCCTGACACAGGGCTTCGTCTACGAAAGCTCGGAAGCGGCGGAAGCCCGCTTCAAGGGCGAGACCGACGGCTTCATCTATGCCCGCTACGGAAGCCCGACCAACGACATGTTTGAGAAGCGCATGTGCATGCTCGAAGGCGCCGAGGATGCGCGCGCCACGGCCTCCGGTATGGCGGCGGTTTCGGCGGCGATCCTCTGCCAGGTCAAGGCGGGAGACCACATCGTCGCCGCCCGCGCCCTCTTCGGCTCCTGCCGCTGGGTGGTCGAAACGCTCGCTCCGAAATACGGCGTCGAATGCACGCTGGTCGACGGCCGCGAGCTTGCCAACTGGGAAAAGGCGGTGCGGCCGAACACCAAGGTCTTCTTCCTCGAGAGCCCGACCAACCCGACGCTGGAGGTGATCGACATCGCCGGCGTCGCCAGGCTCGCCGACCAGGTGGGCGCCAAGCTCGTGGTCGACAATGTCTTCGCGACGCCGCTCTTCCAGAAGCCGCTGGAGCTGGGCGCCCATGTCGTCGTCTATTCCGCCACCAAGCATATCGATGGCCAGGGCCGCTGCCTCGGCGGCGTCGTGCTTGCCGACAAGGAATGGATCGACGAGAACCTGCACGACTATTTCCGCCACACCGGCCCTGCCATGTCGCCCTTCAACGCCTGGACGTTGCTCAAGGGCATCGAAACGCTGCCGCTGCGCGTCAGGCAGCAGACGGAAAACGCCCGCCGCATCGCCGACTTCCTCGCTGAGCAGCCCCAGGTGGCGCGCGTCATCTATCCGGGCCGCAAGGACCATCCGCAGGCCGACATCATCGCCAAGCAGATGACCGGCGGCTCGACGCTGGTCGCCTTCGAGCTGAAGGGCGGCAAGGATGCGGCCTTCGCGCTGCAGAACGCCCTTGAGATCGTTCGGATTTCCAACAATCTCGGCGATTCCAAGAGCCTGATTACACATCCGGCGACGACGACGCACAAGAACCTCACCGACGAGGCCCGTACCGAACTCGGCATCTCGGCCGGAACCGTACGGTTCTCGGCCGGGATCGAAGACAGCGACGACCTTGTCGAGGATTTCGCCAAGGGACTGAAGTCGATCCGCGCCTGAACCGTCCAATTTCAGGTGACCTCAGCCGCCCGGCCCGCGCCGGGCGGCTTTTTCATGACCCGTCACGAAAGGTGAGACGCGCGAGAACGATGCGCGACAGGGCAGTGTAGAGGCATAGGACGGCGAATATCGCCGCCAGCACAGGGAACCGGTGCGGAAACAGGCAGACGGCCACGAAGAAGACGATCGTCTCGGTCGCCTCCGCAAGCCCGGTGGTGAAGTAGATCGACTTCGCACCACGGATCTCGGTCGACAGTGCGCGCTTCTCGGCGATCGCGGCGAAGGCGAGGAAGCTCGAGCCGTTGACATAGAAAGCGAAGAGCAAGAGCCCCCCGGCAAACCCGTTGGCCGCCGGATCGGCGGCGATGAAGGCCAGCGGGATCGCGCCATAGAAGGCGAAGTCGAGAACGATGTCGAGAAAACCGCCGAAATCGGTCTTGCGGCTCGCGCGCGCCACTGCCCCGTCGAGGCCGTCGCAAAGCCGGCTCAGGAGAATGAGAGCCGCACCCGCCACGTAGTAATGCAAGGCAATCAGGACGGCCGCGGCAAGTCCAAGACAAAGGCCGGCGACCGTGACCGCATCGGCGCCCAAGCCCCGCTTGGCGAGGGCGGCGCCGAGCCGGTTCAGGATAGGATCGAGATGCCTGCGCGCCGCGCCGTCGAGCATATTCCCCTGCCTTGCGTGAAAATCGTAAGGACCCGTATAATCCTGCCGTTATTCTTCACGAAACCTTATCGCTGTATGATACTCGAGCAGTTTTGAAACAGGATGTCGAACATGTACCGTGCGCTGACACGCGACATAGAGGTCACGGTGGAGCCGTACTATCTCGAAGAACAATCGGATCCGGATGATAGCCGCTATGTCTGGGGCTACCGCATCGTCATCTCGAACCATTCCGAAATCGCGGTTCGGCTGATGACCCGCTACTGGCACATCACCGACGAGAACGGCCAGGTGGACGAGGTCAGCGGTCCAGGCGTCATCGGCGAGCAGCCGCTGCTCAATCCCGGCGACACCTACGAATATTCCTCCGGCTGCCCGCTCGACACCCCCTCCGGCGTCATGTTCGGCCACTACAGCATGGAGGCCGAAGACGGAGAGACCTTCAATGTCGCCATCCCCGCCTTCTCGCTCGATTCTCCCGGACTGGTGCGGACGCTGAACTAAAGCCCGTCGCGTTCAAACGTATTCACGCGGCGCGCCTTAGGTCTTTGTTTTTGTGCATGTCGTTATCCCAAAACCGCTGCACACTTTTGGGCGACATGCATTAGCCGCCCGCCTTTATTGAGATCGCACCTCGCTCGCCTCGAAGCGATAGTCGGTGGAGCAGAACTCGCAGGTGACCTTGATCTCGCCGTCCTCGATGCTGTGCTCGATATCCTCCTCGCTCAGTCCCTCCAGGACCTCGCGTATCTTGTCACGCGAGCAGCTGCAGCGATCGTAGACGGCCTGCGGCTGGTAGACGCGCACGCCCCGTTCGTGGAACAGACGATATAGCAGACGCTCGGTGCCGACGGTAGGATCGGTCAGCTCGTCGGAATCGATCGTATCCACCATCACCTTGGCTTCCGCCCAGAGATCGTCTTCCTCGAAGAGCAGGCTGGCGTCGCCGTCATCGCCATCGCCGCCAGGCAGATCCGGCTGGCGCATGCGCTCGGACGCCTCGGGCAGGAACTGCGCCACCATGCCGCCGGCGCGCCAGCGATGCCGCGGCTTGCCGTTTTCGTCCCGGTCGAGCAGTTCGGCGACGGCGAGGCGAACCTTGGTCGGTATCTGTTCCGATTGGCGGAAATAGACCGCAGCGATCTCTTCGAGCGTCGCGCCGTCAAGCGCGACAATGCCCTGGTAGCGCTGGGTATGGGCGCCCTGGTCGATGGTGAAGGCAAGGATGCCGTTGCCGAGCAGTTCGTGCGGCTGCGAGCGGCCGCCCTTCTCGGCGGCGGCAAGCGCTTCCTCGTCGTAGCGCGCATAGGCGCGGACCCGATCCGGGGTGGAGAAATCGGCAACGACGAGATCGACCGGCCCATCGCCCTGGGTCTGGACGATCAGCCTGCCGTCGAACTTGAGCGAGGTACCGAGCAGGACCGTCAGCACGACGGTTTCGGCAACCAGCCGCGCCACCGGCAGCGGGTAGCTGTGCCGCTCGAGGATAGCGTCGAGCATCGGGCCGAGCTGCACGGCTCGGCCACGCACGTCGAGGCCCTCGACCTGGAAGGGAACGACGTGGTCGTCACCGGCAAAATCGAACTCGCCAAGTCCCGGTGCTGTCTCTGTCATCGTTTGCTCCTTGCATGGATCACAGCGGCCGAGCAACCCGCCGTCGCCGTGATCGAACTTCCATCCTGCGGATGCAAGCGCAGCCGCGCACACCCTGCCGTTCGTTGCACCGCTGCGTCTCGATCGAGAGGCGCAACGGTCGCATGACACCGTGCATTGCTCGTGACATCGAGAGCGCCGATCGACGCACTCCGTCTCTAACTGCCGCTTATCCTATTTGATCCCGGCATGGACCGATTTGTCCAGCAGGCAAGCGCGGCTCCGGAAGCGCCCCGTATGCGGCGGATCCGCTGAAACGCGCTGTGGCGAGAAACGGCGCAGCGGCCGAACTCTCCCGCACATCGCCTAGATCGTGTCACCGCTCTCCGATTTCAATAGCCCGGCCTGGCCCTCGAACGGTCCCGTCAGACGGCACCCATGCACCAGGCGAGGATCGACTTCTGCGCGTGCAGCCGGTTCTCGGCCTCGTCGAAGACGACCGACTGCGGGCCGTCGATGACCTCGTCGGTGACTTCCTCGCCGCGATGCGCCGGCAGGCAATGCATGAACAAGGCCTCCGGGGCCGCGTGCTTCATCAGCGCCGCGTTCACCTGATAGGGCTGAAAGACGTTGTGCCCGCGGGCGCGATGCTCCTGGTTCATTGACACCCAGGTGTCGGTGACGACGCAGTGCGCGCCGGCAACCGCCTGCTCCGCCTCATGGCAGAGCAGGATTTCGCCGCCATTGTTACGCGCCCAGTTCAGGAACTTGTCCTGCGGCTCGGAGCCGAGCGGCACGGCCATGTTCATCCGGTAGCCGAAGCGCGCCGAGCCTTCGATCAACGAGTGAAGCACGTTGTTGCCGTCACCCGCCCAGGCAATCGTCTTTCCCTTGACCGGCCCGCGATGCTCCTCGAAGGTCATGATGTCCGCCATGATCTGGCAGGGATGCGTGTCGTCGGTCAGCCCGTTGATGACCGGAACGGTGGCGTGCTCGGCCAATTCCAGAAGCCGGCGATGATCGGTCGTGCGGATCATGATGGCGTCGACATAGCGCGACAGCACCTTGGCCGTGTCGCCGATCGCCTCGGCGCGGCCGAGCTGCATTTCGGTCCCCGACAGGAACAGCGTCTCGCCGCCGAGCTGCCGCATGCCGACATCGAAGGAAACGCGGGTGCGGGTCGACGGCTTTTCGAAGATCATCGCCAGCATCTTGCCGGCAAGCGGTTTCTCGGCGGTTCCGGCCTTGGTCGCCGTCTTTCGTGCGCGGGCATCGTCGATGATCGTGCGCAGGTCGGTCGCGGTCATTGCCGAGAGATCGAGAAAATGTCTGGTGGCAGTCATAATGCTGTAGTTCCTGTCGTAAACCGGTAATCGACCGTCCGTCGCGACCTCAGGCCGCGGCCGTTCCGCTCTTGGCGCGCACCGCCTCGGCGGCACGCTCGAGTCGTGCAAGCCCCTCGCGCGCTTCGGCGGGCGTGGTGATCAACGGCGGCAACAGCCGCAGCACGTTCTCACCGGCCGGCACGGCAAGCAGCTTCTCGGCGCGGATCGCCTTCAGGAAGTCGGCGGAAGGCACCTTTGCCTTGATGCCGAGCATCAGGCCGTCGCCGCGGATCTCCTCGATCACGTCGGGGAAGCGATCCTTGAGCGAGGCAAGCCCCTGGCGGAACACCAATCCCACGTCGCGGACATTCTCCAGGAAACCATCGGCCAGGACGACATCGAGCACCGCATTGCCGACCGCCATCGCCAGCGGATTGCCGCCGTAGGTGGAGCCGTGGGTGCCGGCCACCATGCCGGCCGCCGCCGCTTCCGTTGCCAGGCAGCCGCCGAGAGGGAAGCCGCCGCCGATGCCCTTGGCGACGGCCATGATGTCCGGCTTGATGCCCGACCATTCATGCGCGAAGAGCTTGCCGGTGCGGCCGACGCCGCACTGGACCTCGTCGAGGATCAACAGCAGCCCGAACTCGTCGCAGAGCGCGCGCAGTTCCTGCATGAATTCTTTCGAAGCGAGGCGAATGCCGCCCTCGCCCTGGATCGGCTCGACCAGGATTGCAGCGGTCTCGTCGTTGATCGCGGTCTTGACGGCGGCGATGTCGCCGAACGGCACCTGATAGAAGCCCGGAGCCTTCGGCCCGAACCCTTCGATGTATTTCTGCTGGCCGCCGGCGGCAATCGTCGCGATGGTGCGGCCGTGGAAGGCGCCTTCGAAGGTGATGATGTGGAACCGCTCCGGATGGCCCTTGGCGAAATGGTAGCGGCGCGCCGTCTTGATCGCACATTCGAGCGCTTCCGCACCGGAATTGGTGAAGAACACTCGATCGGCGAAGGTGACCGCCGTCAGCCGCTGCGCCAGGCTCTCCTGGCCGGGAACATCGTAGAGATTGGACACATGCCAGAGCTTCTCCGCCTGCGCTTTCAGCGCTTCGACGAGATGAGGATGGGCATGGCCGAGCGAATTAACCGCGACGCCGGCTGCAAAGTCGAGATAGCGGGTGCCGTCTTCGGCAATCAGCCAGACGCCCTCGCCTCGCTCGAAACGCAACGGCGCACGCAGATAGGTGTCGTAGAGCGGCGTTGTTGCGGCCATGATCAGCATCTCCTTCGTCATCGGCATCGCTGTCGGACGTATCGGCCCGACAAAAATCAAAAATGCCGCCTTTCGGCGGCGCAGGCACTATTCCCATATCGCGGCGCAATGTCAACAAAACCAAGGCTTGCAACAGTCGCGCCGGCCCGGATTCCGCACCGCGAAAAAATCCCGATGCGGGGCTTGCAAAAATGCAACTATCCGACAGCAAGTTGGGGAAAACTGCGAAATCGATTCGGCGCGATTCCGGCGACTCTTGCCACGGAGTCACCCGGCCGGTAGGTTAATATTCAATTACTAGACGCATGCGGCGGACCTAGTCACCAAAATAGTTATCGCGTTGTAACTCCGGGGCTTTTCCGGAGAACGGTGATGGATTCTGCCATCCCAACGCCGAGAACGGGGAGTGCAGAGATGAACTGGACGGACGAGCGGGTTGAGAAGCTGAAGAAGCTATGGTCCGAGGGCCTAAGCGCGAGCCAGATCGCGGCGCAGCTGGGAGGCGTCAGCCGTAACGCGGTGATCGGCAAGGTTCATCGGTTGAGCCTGCCAGGCCGCGCCAAGGCCGGCGGAGCGACAGCGGCGGCTCGTCCCAAGCGGACGACCTCGGCGCCCCGCGCCCCGAACTACGCGGCACGCGCCGTGACCCGGACGGTTACCCGCGCTGCCGGCACGGCCGTGCTCAAGGAAGAGGTCGCCGTCGATCTGGTGGCGGAGCAGGATCTCGCACTCGACACCAACATTGTCGTGCCGATGTCGCGCCGGCTGGAACTCACCCAGCTGACCGAGCGGACCTGCAAATGGCCGATCGGCGACCCGCTCAAGGAAGAATTCCACTTCTGCGGCAACGACTCGCCGGAATCCTCCCCCTATTGCAGCTACCACGCTCGCCTCGCCTACCAGCCCTCGGCCGAGCGGCGCCGCGCGCGCTGATCGGTCGGAGCAATAACAAAGAACGCATGAAGGGGCCCGTCGGGCCCCTTATCACTTTGGAACGCCGGAAAAGCAGCGCAAGCGTCAGCTTTCCAACGAATAGCCGGCGCCGCGCACCGTCCTGATCACATCGGGCATATTGGAGAAATTCAGAGCCTTGCGCAGCCGGCCGACATGGACGTCGACCGTTCGCTCGTCGACATAGATGTCGTGCCCCCAGACGCCGTCGAGCAGCTGCGAGCGGGAGAAGACGCGGCCTGGCGAGGCCATCAGGAACTCCAGGAGCCGGAACTCCGTCGGGCCGAGCCTCACTTCGCGGGTGCGACGATGCACGCGATGGGTTTCGCGGTCGAGCTCTATGTCGCCGCAGCGAAGCACCGTCGACAGCACTTCAGGCTTCGCCCGCCGGAGCATCGCTTTGACCCGCGCCATCAGCTCCGGCGTCGAGAACGGCTTGACGACGTAGTCGTCGGCACCGGTCGCAAGGCCTCGCACCCGCTCGCTTTCCTCGCCGCGCGCCGTCAGCATGATGATCGGCAGCCGCTCGGTCTCCGGGCGCTGTCGGAGACGGCGGCAAAGCTCGATGCCGGAGACGCCGGGCAGCATCCAGTCGAGGATGAGAAGGTCGGGCAAGCGCTCCTGCAGGCGGATCTCCGCTTCGTCGCCGCGAAAGATCGTATCGACCTCGAAGCCCTCAGCCTCGAGATTGTAGCGCAGCAGCACGCTGAGCGCTTCCTCGTCCTCGACAACGGCTATCTTCGGCAACATTCAGTTACGACTCCTTGCCTAGATTCATGATTGGCGGGTGTCCCCTCAGTCGGTGACGGATCCGAGCGTTGACGTCATGTCGTCCTTCGGCCGCTCGCCCTGCGGCTGGGCGCCCGTCGCCATGTAGTAGATGGTTTCGGCGATATTGGTGGCGTGGTCGCCGATACGCTCGATGTTCTTGGCGCAGAAAAGGAGATGCGTGCAGGGGGTGATGTTGCGCGGATCCTCCATCATGTAGGTCAACAGCTCGCGGAACAACGAGGTGTAAATCGCGTCGATCTCCTCGTCGCGTTCGCGGATGCTGTTTGCCTTCTCCGGCGAACGCGAGGCGTAAACGTCGAGGACCTCCTTGAGCTGGATCAGGGCGAGTTCGGCGAGGTGCTCGAGACCGCGCGCCAGCTTGCGCGGAATGCCGGAGCCGGCAACCGCGATGACGCGCTTGGCAGTGTTCTTGCCGAGGTCGCCGACGCGCTCGAGATCGGCGGCGATCCGGATCGACCCCATGATCTCGCGGAGATCCGCGGCCATCGGCTGTCGCTTGGCGATGGTGACGATCGCCTTTTCGCCGATCTGGCGCTCGGCGTCGTCCAAGATTGCATCGTCGGAAATGACCTTCTGGGCGAGCGCCAGATCGGAATTCACCAGAGCCCGGACTGAATCCGCCACCATCTGCTCGGCCTGGCCGCCCATCTCCGAGATCCGGCGCGTCAGATATTTAAGCTCTTCGTCGAAGGCTGTCGTTATGTGGGGGTGAGACATCTACGGTTCCTCGAGGGCGCACTCTTCGCGGTGGGTTTTCGGGCGATCAGCCGAAGCGGCCCATGATGTAATCCTGGGTGCGCTGGTCGTCCGGATTGGTGAACATCTTGTCGGTGTCGTTCTCCTCGACAAGATTGCCGAGGTGGAACATGGCGGTGCGCTGCGAGACGCGGGCCGCCTGCTGCATCGAGTGGGTCACGATGACGATGGTGAAATTGGCGCGCAGCTCGTGAATGAGCTCTTCGACCTTGGCCGTGGCGATCGGGTCGAGGGCCGAGCAGGGCTCGTCCATGAGAATCACTTCCGGGCTGACGGCAACGGCGCGGGCGATGCAGAGGCGCTGTTGCTGGCCGCCGGAAAGACCCGTCCCCGGCTCCTGCAGGCGGTCCTTCACCTCATTCCACAGGCCCGCCTTCTGCAGGCTCGTTTCGACGATCTCATCGAAATCGGCCTTCGTGCGGGCCAGGCCGTGGATGCGCGGCCCGTAGGAAACATTCTCATAGATCGACTTTGGGAACGGATTGGGCTTCTGGAAGACCATGCCGACGCGGGCGCGCAGTTCCACCACGTCGATCGACGGATCGTAGATGTCGTCCTCGTCGAGGGTAATCCGGCCGGTGACCCGGCAATTCTCGATCGTGTCGTTCATGCGGTTGAGCGTCCGCAGGAAGGTCGACTTGCCGCATCCGGAAGGGCCGATGAGCGCCGTCACGGTATTCTCGCGGATATTCAGGTTGACGTCGAAGAGCGCGCGCTTCTCGCCGTAATTGACCGACACATCCTTGCCGATCATCTTCAAGGGCACCGTGTTCATTTTCTGGTCCAGAGCCTTTTCGACTGCAGCTTCCGACATGATGTTCATAGTCCTTACCCCACTACCAGCGACGCTCAAAGCGACGCCGCAACAGAATTGCGCCGAGGTTCATGATGACGAGGAAGATCAGCAGGATGATGATCGCCCCCGAGGTACGCTCGACGAAGGCGCGCTCAGCCTCGTTCGCCCACATGTAGATCTGCACGGGGAGCGCCGTGGACGGTTCGAGCGGCGAGCCCGGATAGTCGACGACGAAGGCGACCATGCCGATCAGGAGCAGCGGCGCCGTCTCGCCGAGGGCGTGCGCCAGGCCGATGATCGTGCCGGTCAGGATGCCGGGCATGGCAAGCGGCAGCACATGGTGGAAGATCGTCTGCATCTTCGAGGCGCCGAGGCCGAGCGCGGCGGAGCGGATCGACGGAGGCACGGCCTTCAGCGCGGCGCGCGTCGCGATGATGATCGTCGGTAGCGTCATCAGGGTCAGCACGAATCCACCGACGAGGGCCGCCGAGCGCGGCATGCCGGCGAAATTCACGAAGACGGCGAGACCGAGAAGGCCGTAGACGATCGACGGCACGGCGGCGAGATTGTTGATGTTGACCTCGATCAGATCGGTCAGCCGGTTCTTCGGCGCGAATTCCTCGAGATAGATCGAGGCGGCGACGCCGATCGGCAGCGACAGGACGAGGACGATCAGCATCATATAGGCAGACCCGACCAGCGCCACGCCGACGCCGGCCGCTTCCGGGCGGCTCGATGCGCCGAACGTGAAGATGCCGGTGTTGAAGCTCTTCTTCAGCACGCCGGCCTCGGCCAGCTGGTTCATCCAGGCGACCTGCTGGTCCTTGACCTTGCGCTTCGATTCGTCGACCGTGAGGTCGATCTGGCCCTTGAAGGCCGAATCGATGTTCGCGTCGGCGAGCAGCGTCACCGGGATCGTCTTGCCGATCACCGAAGGGTCGGCAACGACAATGTCACGCAGCTGCGTGCGGACGCTGTCGGAGACCATGTCGTTCGCCTGTTTCACAAGCGGCCGCTTCTTCGGGTCGATGCCGAGCTGCTTGACCAGGGCGTCGCGGACGAGCACCGGATAATTGGCGGTCATCAGTTGCTTCGGATCGGTCGCGCGCTCGTTCTTCGGGTCGATCACCTTTTCGGAAAACTCGATCGGCAGCGTGATCGTCGTCTGCTGGAAGGCCGTGTAGCCTTTCGAGACAACACTCCAGACAAGGACCGCCAGGAAGAACAGGCCGATAACGATGGCGCTGATGCCATAGGCACGAAACCGGCGCTCCGCGGCGTAGCGGCGCTTTATGCCGATGTCGCGGCGGCTTTCGGCGGGACGGGTCGAGACCCTTACCGTGGGAGAAGCAACATCGGTCATTCGTACTGTTCCCGATATTTGCGCACGATGTAGAGCGCATAGATGTTGAGGCAGAGCGTGATGACGAAGAGTGTGATGCCGAGCGCGAAGGCGACCAGAGTCTGCGGCGAAGTGAACTCCAGGTCGCCGGTCAGCTGGTGGACGATCTTGACCGTCACCGTCGTCATCGGTTCGAACGGGTCGAGCTGCATGCGCGCGGCGACGCCGGCAGCAAGCACGACGATCATCGTCTCACCGACCGCGCGCGAGGCGGTCAGCAGCAGCGCTCCGACGATGCCGGGCAGTGCGGCGGGAAGAATGACCTTCTTCACCGTCTCCGAGCGCGTCGCGCCGAGCCCGAGCGAGCCGTCGCGCAGCGCCCGCGGCACCTGCGTGATGATGTCGTCCGACAGCGACGAGACGAACGGAATGAGCATGATGCCCATGACGATGCCCGCGGTCAGCACGCTCTGCGCCTGAATGAAATTCTGGTAGTTGCCGGTGATGAGGCCGTTCAGCTGCGTCGAGATGTCGCGCAGGAACGGGCCGACTGTGACGAGCGCGAAGAAGCCGTAGACGATCGTCGGGATGCCCGCCAGCACCTCCAGCAGCGGCTTCGCAATAGACCGCAGCCGCGGACTGGCATACTCGGCCATGTAGATGGCGGCGAACAGGCCGATCGGTACAGCAAACAGCATGGCGACAAAAGCGATATAGAGCGTACCGCCGAGAAGCGGCAGCAGGCCGAACTGGCCGGAGGCGCCCTCGCTGCCTGCCGCGGCGAAGCGCGGATCCCAGACCGTGCCGAAGAAGAACTCCATCGGCGAAACCATGCTGAAGAAGCGACCGGCTTCCGACAACATCGAGCCGATGATGCCGATCGTCGTCAGGATCGCGATCGACGAAGCGACGACGAGCGAGCCGAGCATGACGCGCTCGACCTGATTGCGGGCGCGAAAGCGGGTGGTAACGTTGCGGATTGCATAGAGGCCGCCGGCGATGGCGACGAGCAGCACGAAGGCGCTCATCAGCCAGCGGCTGTAACCGCGCATCGTATTGAACTGCTCAGCCGCCTCGACCATGTACGGCTCGCCTTCACCGGCAAGCGCCACGCCCTTGGCGGCGAGCGTTTCGCGCAGATTGGCCGAACCGGTCTTGATTGCCTCGATTTCGGCGGTGTCGAGGCGTTTAAGCCCCGTGGCGACCGCCTTCACCTGGCCGAGCGCGAGCTGCACTGCCGCGTCGCCCTGACTTTGGACCGTATCAGGGAGCGCCGAGCGAACGGCGGAATCGACATAAAGCGGCGAGGCGATCAGCCATGCGGCAAGCACCAGGACCGCGGGCAGCACTGCCCAGATGGAGACATAGCTGCCATGGTAGCCCGGCAGCGAATGCAAGGTGGCAAGCTTGTTGCCGGACTCGGCAAGCGAACGGGCGCGGCCGGCAAAATAGGCAACAAATCCAACTAAAGCGATGATCAGGAGAAGAAGCGAGGTGCTCATCGGCACGTCTCCACGGCAGGGCCGCCAAAAAATCCAACTATGCAAGGTCCCGGCGCAGCGGAAAGCTGCACCGGGACCGGTCTTGATCAGAGCAGATTGCCAGCTTCGAAGGTCTTGCGGATTTCTTCGCGCTCGGCATCCGGAGCAGCAACCAGGCCGTATTCGGCAAGCGGGCTGTCGGGGCCGATCATCTGGTCGTCGACGAAGAACTCGACATATTCCTTGAGACCCGGAATGACGCCGAGATGCGCCTTCTTGACGTAGAAGAACAGCGGACGGGAAACCGGGTACTCGCCGGAGGCGATCGTTTCGGTCGACGGTACGATGCCGTTGACGGTCGCGACTTTCAGCTTGTCGGCGTTGTTTTCGTAGAACGACAGGCCGAAGACGCCGATGCCGCTCTTGTTGGAAGCGATCCGGGCGAGCGTCTCGGTGTAGTCGCCGTCGATGTCGACGGCGAGGCCGTCCTTGCGCACGGCAACGCACTTGCTGTGCTGCTGCTTTTCATCGCTGACGGCAGCCTTGATGACGTCCTGAGCGCCGGAGGCCTTGCAGCCCGCAGCGAGGATCTTCTCTTCGAAGACTTCGCGCGTACCATGCTTCTGACCCGGGATGTAGGCGGCGATTTCGGCATCCGGCAGCGAAGCGTCGACTTCCGACCACTTCTTGTAGGGGTTGGCAGCGAGCTTGCCGTCGACGACGACTTCAGCGGCGAGCGCCGAGTAGAGGTGCTCCGGCTTCAGTGCGATATCGGCATTGCCGGCATCCGTCGCGAAGACGATGCCGTCGTAACCGATCTTGACTTCCTGGATCTCGGTCACGCCGGCTGCCTTGCAGGCCTCGATCTCGCTGTCCTTGATCTTGCGCGAGGAATTGGCGATGTCGATCGTGTCTTCGCCGACGCCCTTGCAGAATTCCTTCAGGCCGGCGGAAGAGCCGCCGGATTCGACGACCGGGGTCTTGAAGTCCGGGAATGCCTCGCCGAAGCTTTCGGCGACGATCTTTGCGTAGGGAAGAACGGTCGAGGAGCCCGCGACCTGGATCTGGTCGCGAGCGACAGCAGCGCCCGCGAATGCGGCGGATGCAACCAGCGCCGCTACACTGAGTTTAAGGATGTTCATTGATGTTCTCCCGGAATGGGCTCGTGTTGGTGCGCTAGCGATCAGCGCTCTCTCGCCGTTTAATCGGCTGCCCTAGTTAGCCGCCGATGGCTACAGGTTTTATGTCAATTGGGTGAAACATTTATGACAGGCTAAGTCATTGAAGATACTTGGGTATCCATGCTCGTCGCAGCCGACGCACGCTTTTTGTGTCAGAAGCGCACCGTGAAGATCGTGCGCTTGCCGACCTCCGAATGGATGAGCAGGCGCGCCCGGTGGCGGGTCAGGATGTGCTTGACGATCGCGAGGCCAAGGCCAGTCCCTTTCTTGGACCGGCTCGCCTCCACGTTAACCCGATAAAAACGTTCGGTAATTCGCGGCACATGCTCGGCCGGAATCCCCGGCCCATGGTCGGTGACCGAGACCTCTGCCTGACAACCCTCGCCGCCGGCCAGGCGCACCTCGACCTTCTTGCCTTCCTGGCCGTATTTGCAGGCGTTTTCGACGAGATTCTCGAAGACCTCGATCAGTTCGTCGCGATCGCCCCGGACGACGACCGGGCCCTCGGGCACCTCGAGCGAGATCGTCACGTCGAGATCGCTTGCCAGCGGCTGAAGGCTGTCGCGCACATGTCCGAGCAGCGGCACCAGATCGACCGGGTCTTCGGGAGCGATGTGCGATTTCAACTCAAGCCGCGACAAAGACAATAGATCGTCGACGAGGCGGCTCATGCGGGTCACCTGCTCATGCATGATGCCGAAGAATTTCTCCTGCGCCTTCGTGTCGTTCTTTGCTGGCCCCGACAGCGTCTCGATGAAGCCCCGGAGGGAAGCGAGTGGGGTACGCAGCTCGTGGCTGGCATTGGCCACGAAGTCGGATCGCATCCGGTCGATGCGGCGGGTCTGGGAAATATCGCGATAGGTCAGCAGGAAGATCCGCCCGCCGGAAAGCTCGCCGCCGATATCCGCCGGGGCGACGCGGACGACATAGACTGCATCCGAAGGCAGGCGTTCCGCATGTTCGATCTGATTGACCTTTCCCGTGGCGATGGTCTCGCGCACCATGTCGAGTATTCCGGGGGAACGCACCCGCGCCGAAAGATAGCTTTCCGGGGGAATCGCGCCGAAAGCCTTCTCGGCGGCTGCATTCTGGAAAAGGACGGTCTCGTCCGTGGCGATAACGAGAACGGGCATATCGAGCGCATTCAGCACGGGGATCAGCGCGTCGGTGCGCGTGTCGACCACCCTCGGGGCCGCCTCCGGCACCGGCTCTGACGAAGGGACACTTCGTTTGAGGAGCGCTGCTACGAGAACGAGCCAGAAGGCAAGCACCGCCAGCACATGGATACCGGCGAGGGCCGCAAGAATGGCAAGCAGGATCGAGAGGCCAAGAATCCAGCGCTCTGCCTTCAGCTTCGGCTTGAGGCCCTGCCAGAACACCTTCGCGCCATCCAAGACGATACCCTCGCTGTCCAATTGCCGCCTCCCGACCCATGAGGAATTGCAGCCACGTGTTAAGAACGTGGTGGTGACCCGCCAAGGTGGCGCGGCCCTGGCTGGAAATCGACGCAAGCGTTCCAGCCGCCCGCTTCGCCACAAGCTCAGAGATAACGGCGCTTCATGACATGATTTTCACGACATGCTTGAATCTGCAATGCAATTGTGGCCTCCTCCATTGCATGCCTCCTCAAATCTCAGTCAATTTGAGGATAAAGGGCAGGCAGCGAGCAAAGTGCCTGCAGCGACGCCTGCGCGACTGAACAGATGCACGGCGCGGTAGTGGATTTCACATCAGCGGGAGGAAATCACATGGCTCTCGAACAGATCCCGAATGCGGGGGCACCCGGAAGCCGGTCGGTCGAGCTCGAGATCGGCGGCAAGACACGGGTCTTCGACATCGACAATCCGGAATTGCCGAAATGGATCGACGACGAAGCCTTTTCCTCCGACGACTATCCTTACGAGAAGAAGCTCGACGAGGAGGAATACGAAGAAACGCTGACCAGGCTGCAGATCGAGCTCGTCAAGGTGCAGTTCTGGATGCAGGCGACCGGCAAGCGCGTCATGGCCGTTTTCGAGGGGCGCGATGCGGCCGGCAAGGGCGGCGCCATCCATGCGACCATGGCCTACATGAACCCTCGTTCCGCACGCGTCGTGGCGCTCACCAAGCCCACCGAAACGGAACGGGGTCAATGGTATTTCCAGCGCTACGTCTCGACCTTCCCGACGGTCGGCGAATTCGTTCTCTTCGACCGGTCCTGGTACAACCGGGCCGGCGTGGAGCCGGTTATGGGCTTCTGCACGCCCGAGCAGTACGAACATTTCCTCAAGGAGGCACCACGTTTCGAGAAGATGATCGTCAACGAGGGCATCCAGCTCTTCAAGTTCTGGCTCAATATCGGCCGCGAGATGCAGCTGAAGCGGTTCCACGACAGGCGGCACGACCCGCTGAAGGTCTGGAAGCTGTCACCGATGGACATAGCCGCGCTGCCGAAATGGGACGACTACACCAGGAAGCGCGACCGGATGCTGAAGGAAACGCATACGGACCATGCGCCCTGGACCGTCATCCGCGGCAATGACAAGCGCCGCGCCAGGATCAACTTGGTCCGCCATATGCTGACGAAGCTCGACTATGACGGCAAGGACAAGGCTGCGATCGGCAAGGTGGACGAGAAGATCGTCGGCGCCGGCCCGGGCTTCCTCAGGTGAGCCGGCCGCAAGGCCCGATCATTGCCCCGGCAGCACACGGATCGCATAGAGATCCAGACTGTTGCCGTCGCCGCTGACATCGCTGTTGATCAGCAGCTTTCCGGAACTGCCCGGCGCGCGATCTTCGAAGCTGATCTTGAACAGCATGTCGACGCGCTCGTCATGGGCGGTGAAGCGGTGACGGCCGCAGGCGCCGAGTGCCCCGAAATCACATTCGACGGAGAACTCCGTCGTCTTGCCCGGCAGCGCCCGGACGCTCAGGGCAAGCGTCGAGGACTTGCCCGAGAGCTGGGCCAGCACATCGGCGGGAATGTCGATTGCCACCTCGCCCTCCTTCGACCCTGCCGCCGACGCCAGCCGGATGCGCTCTCCGCCGTCGTCGTCGAAAGGCTCGGACGTGGCGCGAGTGCCAGGCCTGACGGCCGCCGCGTTCGCCGGCGTGAAGATCTCGATCCAGTCGTCGGAAAACCCCTCCTGCGCGCCGAGGGTCGGCAAGCCGGCCGCGCCGGGGAAGTCCTCGCTCTCCACCACGGCCGGAGGATTGGCGACATTGGTGTCGCGCTCGGCGGGCGACTTCAACAGGTCGTTGGTCTGAACCCACCACACGCCCGCGCCGACGGCGGCGGCCAGCGTCGCGACAACCATGACGAAGGAGAGAAGCCGGCCGCGCCTGCGCTTGCGGGGACGCTTGTCGGTGACGCCGAGATCGGGGGCGGCCGTACCGGACCTCGCCGCCTCCGCAGATTTTCCGCCACCGTTGACCGGCGGCGTGGGGCCGTCGCGCTCCGGGCGGAGCGCGCCGAGCGCACCGAGGCCGCCGTCGCCCGCCGGACGCGCCTCCGGCTGGAGGCTCGGCTCCTGCCGCACCGTGGCGGCTGGCCCGGCTGCGACCTGCGCCGCCGCATCAGCTTTGCTTTTCACCTCTGCTAGGCTCACCACCGGTGTGGCGGCACGCGCCTTCAGGGCCGCGCGCTCCTCCGTCTCGATCGCGTGGATGACCGCCTCCAGCCGATGGCGCTGCCTGGCGATGACTTCCGGGTCCTCGATTTCCTGCTTCTTCAGGCCGTTTTCCAGCGCCTGGCGGGCCGACTGATAGATCCGCGCGCGGATCTCCGCATTGCTCCGCTCCGAGCGTTCCAGTGCATTCCTGATCGCCGTCTCGAGTCCGCTCACATCAAATCCTTCTGCACACCAGGCTTACGGGGCGAGTATCGGAAGGCCCTGCCTCTTCCCGCGGCACGCCGTTGGTTTTATTAACGATTGGGTAACCGCTGCTTTCGGAATCTGCAAGTCCGGCGGCGCTGCGGCCGGGTCTTGCACGGGGAAAAGGGCCCCTTGCCCCGTCAAAATGCGGGGCGGAAAACCTCTCTTTGCAAGCACGGCCTTTGCTGCTATCTACATTGACGTTTACGCAAACGTCAAAAAATGGGATGAGAGAGACCGATGCCGTTGCCGCCCATTCTTTCCAGAACGACGAGACTGCCGGTTGTCGGCGCGCCGCTATTCATCGTCTCGCATCCCAAGCTGACGATCGCGCAATGCAAGGCCGGTGTCATCGGTGCCTTCCCGGCGCTCAACGCCCGTCCGCAGGCACAACTCGACGAGTGGCTCGCCGAGATCACCGAAACGCTCGCCGAGCACGACCGCCAGCATCCCGACCGGCCGGCCGCGCCCTTTGCCGTCAACCAAATCGTGCACAAGTCGAATACCCGGCTCGAGCAGGACCTGATGCTTTGCGTCAAATACAAAGTTCCGATCGTCATTTCCTCCCTCGGGGCCGTACCGGAGGTCAACGCTGCAATCCACTCCTATGGCGGCATCGTGCTGCACGACGTCATCAACAACCGCCACGCCAACTCGGCGATCCGCAAGGGGGCCGACGGGCTGATCGCGGTCGCCGCCGGCGCCGGCGGCCATGCCGGAACGCTGTCGCCCTTCGCCCTGATCCAGGAAATCCGCGCCTGGTTCGACGGGCCGCTGCTTCTCTCGGGCGCGATCGCCACCGGCGACGCCATCCTCGCGGCAGAGGCGATGGGCGCCGATATGGCCTATATCGGCTCGCCCTTCATCGCCACCGAGGAAGCCCGCGCCAGCGATGCCTATAAGCAGGCGATCGTCGACGGCAACGCCGCCGATATCGTCTACTCCAATTATTTCACCGGCATTCACGGCAACTATCTGAAGGCCTCGATCCGCGCCGCCGGCATGGATCCGGACAGCCTGCCGGAGGCCGACCCGTCGAAGATGGACTTCGGCAAGGCAACGGACGGCGCCAAGGCCTGGAAGGACATCTGGGGCTGCGGCCAAGGCATCGGCGCCATCCACGGGATCAGCCGGGTCGCGGAACTGGTCGACCGGCTGGAACGCGAATACGCCGCCGCCCGCGCCCGCCTCGGCCTGGCATCCTTGGCGGGCCTCGACGCGTCGAAGGAATTTTCAAGTTCTCGAAACTGATGACTTGAAATCCCGGCGCTTTGCGTTTATCAGCGCCTCACATTCGTTCCGCGGTCACGCTGCGGGGCGCTTTAATGCCGCTTTAGCTCAGTCGGTAGAGCACATCATTCGTAATGATGGGGTCACGTGTTCGAGTCACGTAAGCGGCACCATTTCTTCCCTGCATTTTTACTTGAAGTCGCCGCTGCGGCGCTCAGCCGCTCACGTATAAAAATACCGCGTCAGATGAAAAAACACCGGTGCGGCAAAGCTCAGCGAGTCCATGCGGTCGAGTACGCCGCCGTGGCCGGAGATCATCGTGCCCCAATCCTTGACCCCCATCGAACGCTTGACGGCCGAGAGCGACAGGCCGCCCAAAAAGCCCATGGCGACGATGGCGAGCGCCATGGCGGCAGCTTGAAGCGGCGTGAACGGGGTGATCCACCAGAGACCGGCGCCGGCGGCGACGGCGGAGAGGCCGCCGCCGACGAGGCCCTCTACGGTCTTTGAGGGGCTGACGACGGGGGCCACCTTCGTCCGGCCAAAGAGCTTGCCGAAGACGTATTGCATCACGTCGCTGAACTGCGCGACGGTGATCAGGAAGAAGAGCAGCAGGAAACCCTCGTTGGGACGGCCGGGGATGTCGAGCGTCAGCAGGGCCGGTGCGTGGCTGATGCAGTAGACGGTCAGCATCAGGGCCCACTGGATGCGCGAGACACGCAGCAGGAACTCACCGGCATCGCCCTTCAGCGCCGCAAGGCTCGGCAGGAGAAGGAAGCCGTAGACCGGGACGAGGATGGCGAAGAGCGCGTACCAGTCGGTCCAGATCAGCCAGTATTGAAGCGGCAGCAGCACATAGAAGGCGGCGACCAGCGGCAGGTGATCGGCGCCGCGCGTCGGCGTCAACGATATGAACTCGCGCAGCGTGTAGAACGAGGTGAGCGCGAAGAGCACCACGGTCACGCCGCGGCCGAGACCGAAGCTCACCGCGAAGATCGCCACCATAACCCACCAGGCCTTGATGCGGGCGTTGAGATTGGCGACCGTCGTCCGGCCGTTTTCGGAGGTCACCTTGCACGACAGCACGAAGCCGATCACCGAGGCGATGCCGAGCAGCGCTGAGATGCCGCCGAAGAGGATGGAAAGCTTGTCGATCAAAGACATAGCGGCCTCATGGAACCGGGTCGGAGGCGAGCGCGCCGACGGTGGCGCGGGCGCGTTCGAGAAACGCGTCCTTCTCCTCCCCCGCCCGCCGCATGAGGGGCGCGCCGAAGCGAACGGTGCAGCTGATCGGAACGGGCAGGAAGCTTCCCTTCGGGAAGGCGCGCGAGGGATTGTCGAGATAGGTGGGGATCAGCTCGACCTCCGGGAATTCCTGCGACAGCCAGTAGAGGCCGCTCTTGAACGGCCCCGGGAGACGCTCGCTGCCGCGCGTTCCCTCTGGAAAGAGAACGAGCGACTCGCCGTCGGCGAGCACACCGCGCAAGGGGGCGAGCGCCGCTCCGGGCGGACCTTGCGTGGCGCGCTCGACGAGCACCGCATTCAACACCTTCAGCGCAATGTGGCGGCGGAGCTTGCCCCTGCCCCAATAGTCTGCGGCCGCGATCGGATGAGTGATCCCGTGCAGGGGTCGCGGCAGGGCCGACCAGATCAGCAGCGTGTCGAGATGGCTGGCGTGGTTGGCGAAATAGATGCGCTGGCGCGTGTCCGGCACGGCACCGATCCATTGCGCCTGGCCGCCGACGAGAAACCGGGTGAGGCCGATCAGCAACAGGTCGATCACGGCTTTGCGGCTCCCGGGATGCGCGAGACGATCGCCCTGGTGCGGGTCCAGCAGGTGAGAAGCGCTCCGACGAGGATGATCCATGCCGTGGCGTAGAGAACGAAACGCCCCGTTGTCAGCCAGGCTTCGCCGAGCGCCAGGAGGGAGGCGAGGCTCATGAGTGCCATGCGGTGCTGCTTGGCCATCGGTCCGCGAAAGTCCTGGACCTGGCCGAGCGAGCCGCCGAAGACGCGCACATAGGCCGTCAGGGCGGCCGCAAGCGCGCCGGCCCAGCCGAGCCAGCCGGCGCCGGCGGCGTAGCCAAGCGCCACGATCAGCAGCGTGTCGGCAATGCGATCGGGAAATTCGTTGTAGAGCGCGCCGACCGGCGAGCCGCGGCCGCCCTCGACCGCCACCATGCCGTCAAGCAGATTGCACAGAAGCCGCAACTGGATGCCGGCGACGGCGACGAGATAAAGCAACGGCCAGCGCGGCGCGAAGACGAGCGCTGCCGCGCCGACAGCGGCGAAGCCGATGCTCAGCAGCGAGATCCCGTTCGGCGTGATCGGCGTCTTGAGGAGCAGCGCCGTCAGGCGGCGCGCCAAGCCGCTATCGCGCGCCGCAATGGGACGCCGATCCGCGCCCGGCCTCTTGGGCTCTGCGCCATCCGGAGCGACACTCATCTTTGTGGAATTCAGCCCCTACAAAATTTATGATTGCAACCTGTCATAAAACAACTTCGCGCCAAAGGCCATATGGCCGCCTCGAGACTGCGGACGGGGCAACGGCGGCAACGGCGGCCATGCCGGAGTCACCCGCGTTCCTTCTCCTGGGCCTCCGTTCCGGCCACCGGGAAGCGCATGGAGATCCGCGTTCCGCGGCGCCTGAGGGCCGGGCTCTCGGCCTTGATCCGCCCGCCCATCGCCTCCACGAATCCCTTGCTGATCGACAGGCCGAGCCCGGTGCCGAGCGAGCGTCCGTCCGGCTTTCCCTTGCGGAAGAACTTGTCGAAGACCTGATCGATATCGGCGGCGGCAATGCCCTTGCCGAGATCCGTCACCGACAGAACGACCTCGTCGCCCTCCCGCCGGGCATAGATGCTGACGGGTTCGTCACCGCCGAAGCGGTCGGCATTGTCGAGCAGATTGAAGAGGGCCTGCCCGAGCAGGACGCTGTCGCCGCGCATCAGGGGCAGCTCCGGGGCGATGCTGGTCTCGAAAACTCGGCCCGGAAAATATTTCCGCGCCCGTTCCACCGTATCGTGGACCACTTCCGCCACATCGACCCGATCGCGCCTGGCATTGATCGTTCCGGCCTCGAGCCGGATCATGTCGAGCAGGTTGGCAACGAAGTGCTTCAGCCTGCCGCTCTCCTCATCGATCGAGTTCAGCAGATCCTCCCGATCCGCCTGCGGCATTCCTTCGCCGAGCTTGCGGAGGTTCGCGACCGCGCCGCCGATCGCCGCCAAGGGGGTCGTGAGATCGTGGGACAGCGACGAGAGAAGCGCAGCACGGAACTTCTCGCCCTCAAGCTGGGCGGCCTGATCGAGGCTTTCACGCGACAGCCTCGCGCGATCGACGGCGATGGCGGTCTGGTCGAGGATCGCGGTAAGGGCTCGTTCCGCGTTGATGTCGAGAGGGTTGCCCTCCTGCATAAAGCCGCAAACACCAACGACACCATGCGGGCTCATCAGCGGCCTGAACTGAAACGGGCTGTTCTGCAGCGTACCGGTCTCATTGCCTGCCGGCTCCTTCTTTTCGAACGCCCAGCGTGCCGCCATCATGTCGCTGACACTGAGTTCGGTGTCCGGAGGCCAAGCCACCCTCACGGCGATGTCAACGTCTTCCGGCAGCAACAGCACGGCATTGCGCTTCAATGTCGCGTGAATCTGGTTGGCCGCCGCCCACAACACGTCTTCGGCATTGGCAGTGCCGGAAAGCTTGCGGGAAAAATCGTAAAGCGCCTGCGTCGCCGTCGCCCGGCCTTTGGCGGTCTTTGCCTGCTCGCGGATGCGCGAGGCAAGCCCGCCGGCGAGCGCCGCTGCGGCCAGGAAAACGAAGAGCGCGAAAACCTCGTGCGGCTCGGCCACCGTGAAGGTGCCGACCGGCTCGATGAAGAAGAAATTGTATGCGACGACGGAAAACAGTGCGGCTGCCAGGGCCGCGAAGTAGCCGGCATAAATCGCCGAGGCGAGCACCGCGAGGAGATAGAGGAGCGAAATATTCTGCAGGATGATGACCTGCTCGATCAGCACGCCGAGCGCGGTCGCCAGCCCGACGGTGCCGGAGGCTATGCCGAAGGCCCGCCCCAATCCTTCCGGCAGCAATTGCCCGCTTCTCCGCCGCCGCTTTGCGGCGGGCTCGATCTTGCCCGTGACGAGGTGAATGCCGACACCCGCGACGCGCTTGGCCAGTGCATCGGGCAGGGAGGCACGGAAAAGGCTAAGAGGGAACCAGTGGCGGCGCGCGCCGATGACGATCTGCGTGGCATTCTCGCGCCTTGCAAGCTTCAGGATCTCCTCGACGAAATCGCTGCCGACGATGCGGCGCGTCTCCGCGCCCAATTGCTCGGCAAGGCGGAAGGTCTCGTCGAGCTGCCGCATCGCCTCGCCGGCGCCCGCTTCGCGATCCGCCCGTTCAATGGAAACGACGATCCAATCGGCATTGAGGCCGGAGGCGAGCCGGCTCGCCGTCCTCACCACCTTTTCCGATAGCGGATCCGGGCCGATGCAGACGAGGAGCCTTTCGCCGGCCGGCCAGGGACCCTCGATGGCGTTCTGCTTGAGGTAATCGACCATCTGGTCGTCGACCCGGTCGGCGGTCCGCCGCAGCGCAAGCTCGCGCAGCGCCGTCAGATTGCCGAGCCGGAAGAAATTGTCCGCGGCACGCCGGGCATTGTCGGGCAGATAGACCTTGCCCTCCTTCAGCCGCTCGATCAGTTCCGCCGGGGGCAGGTCGACCAGCAGGACTTCGTCGGCCCGATTCAGGACCGTGTCGGGAATCCGTTCGCGCACCGGCACGCCGGCGATCTGGGCGACGATGTCCGACAGGCTTTCGAGGTGTTGGATGTTGAGCGCCGTCCACACATCGATGCCGGCATCGACGAGTTCCTCGATGTCCTGGTAGCGCTTCGGATGGCGACCGTCGCCGAGATTGGTATGGGCGAGCTCATCGACGACGATGATCGTCGGGCGGCGCGCCAAAGCGGCGTCGAGATCGAATTCGCTCAGCGTGCGGCCGCTATGCACGACTTCCCGGCGCGGCAGGACCTCCAGCCCTTCGAGCAGCGCCGCGGTTTCGCTGCGCCCATGAGTTTCGACGAGCCCGATGACGATGTCGGCGCCCTGTTGCTTGAGGCGTTGCGCCCGCATCAGCATGGCGAAGGTCTTGCCGACGCCCGGCGCGGCGCCGAGGAACACCGTCAGCTTCCCTCTTCCGCCCTGTTCGGCCAGAGCCAGCAGGGCATCGGGATCGGGGCGGTTTGCCAGATTGCGATCAATCTCGGACATGCAATCTCTCAAACTCGGTCGTTGGAGAAGGTTCGCTCCCAGAGACCATCCGTGACCGGACCCTCAACGTGCGGATCCTATTTCGCGGCGATGTCGACGCGGGAGATCGGCTTTGCCGCCGGCTCCGGCTGGTTCGCCACCTCGTGCATCCATTCCCGCCAGATCGCGACGAGCAGTGCCATCAGTACCGGGCCGACGAAAAGGCCGAGGAAGCCCATCGTCTTGACGCCGCCGACGAGGCCGAAGAAGGTCGGCAGGAAGGGCAGCTTGATCGGGCCGCCGACGAGCCTCGGGCGAAGCGTCTTGTCGACGATGAAGAGTTCCGTCGTACCCCAGGCGAAGAGCGCCACGCCGTGGAACGGCGAACCGCTCGCCACCAGATAGATGGACACCAGGGTGAAGCAGAGAGGCGCGCCGCCCGGAATGAGCGCCATGAGGCCGGTGATGATGCCGAGCGTCACCGGCGACGGCACGCCCGCCATCCAATAGGCGACACCGAGCACGATGCCTTCGCCGATCGCGATGATGCCCATGCCGGTTACCGTCGAGCTGATGGTCAGCGGCACGACGCGCGACAGGCGCTCCCAGCGCATCGGGAAAATCTGCTCGCCGAGACGATCGAGCTGCTTAGAAAACGACTGGCCGTCACGATAGACGAAGAACAGCGTGATCAGCATGAAGAGCAGCGTCAGGAAGGACTGGAAGGCGGAGGCTCCGATCACCAGGACGCCGCGGTAGATGTTGCCGATATTGGAGCCGCTGACGAGTTGGACCAGTTCGCCAAGCGCGCCGGGATGGCCGACATATTTCACCCATTGCTGACCAAGCCAGACGCCCGCCACGGGGATGGTCGTCAGCCAGGCCGGCACCGGCGCCCCGTTGACGTTGGTCTCCACCGCCCAGACGAGCCAGTCGCGCACCTCGTCCACTGCATAGGCCGCGGCGATCGAGATCGGCACGACGATGAAGGCGACGACGGAGGTGATGGCAATGGTCGCCGCAAGCGTCCGATTGCCGTTCAGTGCCTGAAGCAGCCGACGATAGATGGGCCAGCTGGCAAAGCCGATGACGACGGCGGCAAGCACCGGCACGACGAAGCCGTGAAAGAAATAGACGCCGGCGATCAGTACCAGGACGAGCAGCCAGCGGGCTGCCGAGATCGGCAGGACGAGGGCCGAGCGTGCATGGGCAGGCTGCCCGAAGAGCCGCGGCTCCACCGGGGGATTTTCTCGCTCACGATTGCCCAATTGCACCTGTAGTCCTCCGTCTTTCAAGAACCTTACAACAATCCCGCAGGCTTGCCAGCCCGTCTGCTGCGTCTATCCGCGCTTTCGGCTTGAAGGAGCCGGCGTCTCCAAATCATCGCGACGATTAAGGATCAATTCACAATTGCCGTGATCGCCTTCACCGGTCTAGCGGACGGACATGACAGGCAGATTTAGCCGTGACCGAGGAACGCTCGCGGCAAAATTCGCCATGCGCAGTCACGCCCGGATTGTTGACGTTTACGTCAAAGTTATATAATTCCGATTAGTGCTTGAAGAGACGCTGGAAAAGCAGCATCTTCGATCGGGAGGGAAGATCGGGAGGGATTTTTCTTCGCCGTGAGCAAGGCCGTTCGTTGCCACCAGAGGGAGAGAGATCATGGCGGAAGCAAGCTTGCAGCAGGCGGGGTCCGGCGCGGGCAAGAACTGGGTCAAGTCCTATCCGCCGGGCGTGCCCGCCGACATCGGACCGCTCCCCTACCGATCGCTCGGCGAGTTTTTCGACCATGCGGTGGCGCAGCATTCCTGGCGCCCCGCCTTCACCTCAATGGGCAAGTCGTTGAGCTTCGCCGATCTCAACGTCCATTCGGGCCGGATCGGTGCCTGGCTGCAGTCGCTCGGCTTGGCGAAAGGCGATCGCGTCGCCGTCATGATGCCGAACATCCTGCAGAACCCGGTGATCGTCTACGGCATTCTCCGGGCCGGCTATACGGTCGTCAACGTCAACCCGCTCTACACGCCGCGCGAGCTCGAGCACCAGTTGGTCGATGCCGGCGCCAAGGCGATCTTCGTGCTGGAAAACTTCGCCCACACGGTCGAGCAGGTCGTCGCCCGCACCAAAGTCAAGCATGTGGTGGTCGCGACCATGGGCGACATGCTCGGGGTGAAGGGCCTCGTCGTCAATCTCGTCGTACGCCGCGTGAAGAAGCTCGTTCCGGCCTGGTCGCTGCCCGGCCACCTCTCGTTCAAAACGGTTCTAGCCAGGGGCGAGAAGCTTCAGCTTGCGAAACCCAATATCGGGCCGAGCGACGTCGCCTTCCTGCAATATACGGGCGGCACCACGGGCGTTTCGAAGGGCGCCACCCTCACCCATGCCAATCTTCTCGCCAACATGGCGCAGATGGAACTCTGGCTGAACACGGCCTTCCTGCGCAAGCCGCGCCCGGAAAACCTCACCTTCATGTGCGCCCTGCCGCTCTACCACATCTTCGCACTTACGGTGAATTCGCTGATGGGGCTTGCGACCGGCGGCAACAACATCCTGATCCCCAATCCGCGCGATATTCCCGCCTTCGTGAAGGAACTGGGCAAGTACAAGACCAACATCTTCCCCGGCCTCAACACGCTGTTCAACGCCCTGATGAACAATCCGGACTTCCAGAAGCTCGACTTCTCCTCGCTGATTCTCACATTCGGCGGCGGCATGGCGGTGCAGCGACCGGTCGCCGAGCGCTGGCTCGCGATGACGCACTGCCCGATCCATGAAGGCTACGGGCTCTCGGAAACCTCGCCGGTCGCTACCGCCAACCGGCTCGACACGGACGAGTTCACCGGCACGATCGGCATGCCGCTGCCTTCGACCGAGGTCGAAATCCGCGACGAGAACGGCAACGCGCTGCCGGCCGGCGAAATCGGCGAGATCTGCATCCGCGGCCCGCAGGTCATGGCCGGCTATTGGCAACGCCCGGACGAGACGGCGAAGACGATTTCGCCGGACGGCTTCTTCCGCACCGGCGACATCGGCTTCATGAATGCGGCAGGGCTGACGAAGATCGTCGACCGCAAGAAGGACATGATCCTCGTTTCCGGCTTCAACGTCTTCCCGAACGAGATCGAAGAGGTCGTGGCGACCCATCCCGGCATTCTGGAATGCGCTGCGGTCGGGGTTGCCGACCCGCATTCCGGCGAGGCGGTCAAGCTCTTCATCGTGCGCAAGGATCCGAACCTCACGGAAGCGGACGTCAAGCGCCACTGCGCCGAAAACCTCACCAACTACAAGCGGCCGCGGCACGTCGAATTCCGTGACGAACTGCCGAAGTCCAATGTCGGCAAGATCCTGCGCAAGGACCTGCGCGACTAGCATTGGGAGTGCCCCTCATCCGCCTGCCGCCACCTTCTCGCCGCAGGCGGGGAGAAGGGGCTCGCGGCATCGCCCACTACGAGAGTCCCCTCGCCCCACGTGCGGGTTTAGGGTGAGGGGCGGTTACAAGGGCTCGCCACTCGCTTTTTTCGCTGCAGTGCACACCTGCCCTTGATTTGCCATGTCTAAACCGACTAGCTATCGCAGCCGATTTCCGATGCAAGGAGCCCTGCGATGAAAGCGCTTGTCGAAAACCTCAAAGCCACTGCACGCGAGACCAATGCAGCCGACATCCGGGCCGCATTCGCGGCCGATCCGAAGCGCTTTTCGCGCTTCAGCACGAGGCTCGGCGATCTCCTCCTCGACTATTCGAAATGCGCCGTCAACGATCGGATTCTCGACGGTCTCGAGGCGCTGGCGAAGGCCGCAAGGGTCGAGGAAAAGCGCGACGCCATGTTCCGCGGCGACATCATCAACATCACCGAGGAACGCGCCGTCCTGCACACGGCGCTCAGGAACCGCTCGAACCGGCCGGTCCTCGTCGCCGGCAAAAACGTCATGCCCGACGTCAACGCCGTTCTGGACGCAATGGGCGCCTTCGCCGGCGACGTCCGCTCCGGCGCCTTGAAGGGCGCCACCGGCAAGAAGATCACCGACGTCGTCAATATCGGCATCGGCGGCTCCGACCTCGGCCCGGTCATGGCGACGCTGGCGCTCGCCCCCTTCCATGACGGGCCGCGGCTGCACTTCGTTTCCAATGTCGACGGCGCCCACATCGCCGATACGCTGAAGCTGCTCGACCCGGAGACCTCGCTCTTCATCGTCGCCTCGAAGACCTTCACGACGATCGAGACGATGACCAATGCGGCCACAGCGCGTGCCTTCATCGCCGGCAAGCTCGGCGAAGCGGCGGTCGGTCACCATTTCGCGGCGGTCTCCACCGCCCTCGACAAGGTCGCCGCATTCGGCATCGACGCCGCCCGCGTCTTCGGTTTCTGGGATTGGGTCGGCGGCCGCTATTCGATCTGGTCGGCGATCGGCCTGCCGCTGATGATCGCCGTCGGAAGTGAGAATTTCGGCCGCTTCCTCGATGGCGGCCATGCGATCGACGAACACTTCCGCTCCGCACCGCCGCGCGAAAACATCCCGATGCTGCTCGGCCTGATCGGCTTCTATCACCGAAATGTGCTCGGCTATCCGTCGCGGGCGATCCTGCCCTACGACCAGCGCCTCTCCCGCTTCCCGGCCTATCTGCAGCAGCTCGATATGGAATCGAACGGCAAGGCCGTGACGCTCGACAGCACCCCCGTCGAATTCGCGACCGGGCCGGTCGTCTGGGGCGAACCCGGCACCAACGGCCAGCATGCCTTCTACCAGCTCATCCACCAGGGCACCGACATCATCCCGGCCGAGTTCATGATCGCCGCCAACGGCCACGAGAAGGATCTGCGCCACCAGCACCAGCTGCTGATCGCCAACTGCCTGGCGCAATCGGAAGCGCTGATGAAGGGCCGCACGCTTGCGGAGGCCAAGGCGCAGCTCACCTCGAAAGGCATGGACGAGGCAAAGGCGGACAGGATCGCGCCGCACCGCGTCTTCACCGGCAACCGGCCGTCGCTCACCTTCGTCTACGACCAGCTCGATCCCTTCGCACTCGGCCGGCTTATCGCGCTTTACGAGCACCGCGTCTTCGTCGAGGGCGCGCTCTTCAACATCAATTCCTTCGACCAGTGGGGCGTCGAGCTCGGCAAGGAGCTGGCGACCGGGCTGCTGCCGGTCGTCGAGGGCAGGGAGAGCGCCGAGGGGCACGATTCGTCGACCGCCGGCCTCGTTGCGGCACTGCTGCAGGCGGCACGCTGACGGACAGGAAAAAGGGCGCCAACCGGCGCCCTCTTTCACGCGGATTTGCTGGCGTCAGAGCCCGATTTCATATTTCCACGGCGGGTTGGCGCCGGCGCGCGACACGGTGACGGCGGCTGCCTTGGCGCCGAGGGCGAGCGCTTGGCGGACCGCCTCATCGCTCAAGTCTGCGACCTGTTCCTTGGTCAGCAGATTGTCGAGCTTCAGCGAGGCGAGCACACCGGCATCGAAAGTATCGCCGGCGCCGACCGTATCGACCACCGCGACGCGCTCGCTCGCCACTTCAACCTTGTAGTTCTTCGTATAGCCGACAGCGCCGTCCGCGCCCCTGGTGATCACCACCAGCTTCGGCCCGCGCTGCAGCCATTCGGCCGCCAGAGTGTCGTGGCTCCCCTCCATGCCGAACCAGGCGAGGTCCTCGTCGGAGAATTTAACGATGTCGGACATCGCCGCCATGCGGTTCATGCGGGCAAGATGCGCCTCCCGGTCCTTGATGAAGCCGGGCCGGATATTGGGATCGAAGGAGATCACCCGCTTTTCATGCTCGCGCTTCATCAGCGCCTCGTAGGTCGAGCCGCAGGGTTCGGGGATCAGGCTGATCGCACCGAAATGCAACGCCTCACAGAAATCGCCGAAGGCCGGCAGATGGTCGGTGGTGATCATCCGCCCGGCGGTGTTCTCGTCGAAGAAGGCGTAGCTCGCGTGGCCGTTGACGAGTTTCACGAAGGCAAGCGTCGTGTGCAGCGGCAGGGTCGCGCAGGGGCCGAAATCGACATTCGCCGCTTTCAGGGTCTCCCGCAGGATGTCGCCGAACATATCGTCGGAGAGCCCGGTGAAAAAGCCGGTCGGAATGCCGAGCCTGCCAAGCGCGATCGCCGTGTTGAAGATGGCGCCCCCGGCATAGGGGGCAAAGGCGCTTTCACCGGCCGGCGTCTCGCGCGGCAGCATGTCGATCAGGGCCTCTCCGCAGCAAACGATCATCAACGTCCTCCCTTGAAAACTATTCCATAGACCAGCGTCGAATCACTGGGCAGCGAGTTCGCCGACACCGCCGTTGCGGGCCGACCAGGCGAGCGGCGCATTGAGGAAAGATTCCACCTCGTTCAGCGTCTTCTCGTCGAACAGCGCCTGCTCTCGGGCAACGGCGAGCACATTGCGCCAGGTGGCAATGTAGTGCAGGTCGACACCCTTCGCCTTCATGTTGGCCCGGGCTTCCGGGAAAATATCGTAGTAGAAGAGCGCAATGCCGTGCGCGACGATGCCGCCGGCGGCGCGGATCGCGTCGATGAACTTGAACATGGAGCCGCCGGCGGTGGTCAGATCCTCGATCACCAGCACGCGCGCGCCTTCCGGCATGTGGCCCTCGATCTGGGCATTGCGGCCGTGCCCTTTCGGGGCCTTACGCACGTAGATCATCGGCAGGCCGAGGCGCTCGGCGAGCATGGCCGCAAAGGGGATGCCGGCCGTCTCGCCGCCAGCGACCACATCGAACTGCTCGAAGCCGGCCTCGCGGAGGATCGTCGCTGCAGCGAAATCCATGACGGCCGAGCGGATGCGCGGATAGGAAATCAGCTTGCGGCAGTCGATGTAGACCGGGCTCGCCATTCCGGAGGAGAGCTTGTAGGGCTCGTCGGCCCGGAAATGCACCGCCTTTATTTCCCAAAGCATCTTGGCGACCAGCTCGGCCATCACCGTCTTGTCGGTGAACGTATTCGAAAACATGACCTCTCCTTCAGAAGCGTGACCCGAAGCGGCTTTCAGACACGCGGCAAGACATATCTCAATCAGACGACCGCCCAGTGGAGCGGGAACATCGGGTCGAAAACCGTGATCGGCCCGGCTTCGGTCTCGACCTTGGCGGGATAGCGGACCGCCTCTTCTGCCTTGCGCAGCGTGATCGTTTCCTCGTTCACTGGCAGGCCATACCAGGCGGGGCCGTTCAGCGAAGTGAAGGCCTCGAGCCGGTCAAGCGCCCCCTCCTCCTCGAAGACATGGGCAAGGCAGCTCAGCGTATTGACCGACGTGTAGATGCCGGCGCAGCCGCAGGCGCATTCCTTGAGGGGATCGACATGTGGGGCGGAGTCGGTGCCGAGGAAGAAGCGCACATCCCCCGACACGGCAGCGGCGCGCAAGGCCAGGCGGTGCGTCTCCCGCTTGGCGACCGGCAGGCAGTAATAATGCGGCTTGATGCCGCCGACGAGGATGGCGTTGCGGTTGATGATCAGGTGATGCGTGGTGATCGAGCCGGCAAGGTTGGCCGCATGCTCCTTGATGTAATCGATGCCGTCCTTCGTCGTCACATGCTCCATGGTGATGCGGAGATCCGGCAGCCGCCGGCGAAGCGGGTCGAGGACCGTTTCGATGAAGACGGCCTCGCGGTCGAAGATGTCGACCTCCGGTGTCGTCACCTCGCCGTGGACGCAGAGCGGCATGCCGATCTCGGCCATGCGCTCGAGAACAGGCATCGCCTTGGTGATGTCGCGGACGCCGCTGTGCGAATTGGTGGTCGCGCCGGCCGGATAGAGCTTCACTGCCTTGACCAGACCGGTCCTGAATCCGGCCTCGACGTCGGCGGGGTCGGTTCCTTCGGTGAGATAGAGAGTCATCAACGGTTCGAACCGGTCACCGGCCGGAATGGCGGCGAGGATGCGTTCGCGATAGGCCGCGGCGTCGGCAGAGGTCACCACCGGCGGCACCAGATTGGGCATGATGACGGCGCGGGCGAAATGCCGGCTCGTGTCGCCGATGACACCGCGCAGCACGCCGCCATCGCGCAGGTGGAGATGCCAGTCGTCCGGGCGGCGGATAACGAGCTCTTGCATTTCAGCTTTCTCCCGATGCTCGCGCCCGATCGGCGCGGGCGGCGTCAAAGCCGGCCAGTGCGCTTGAAGGCGTGGTAACTCATGTGGTGAAACCGCGCCTCGATACCATCATTGCGCCGCCGAAGACAATGGCTCGAAGTATATTTCAGAAATCCCCGATCACCACATCGCTGGCGCGGCGGCTGCCGACGACGCGGCGAGCGTTCGGGATATCGTTGCCGAACGCCTTTGTCCGGGCGGTCTCCTCATCGTAGCCGTGATCGTGCCAACGTTGCAGCAATCGCTGTTCGAGTACGTCGATCCCCGGATCGATGAAGATCGAGTAGTCGAAGGCCCCGTCGAGCCTGCTCCACGGCAGTTCGTCGAGCAGCAGGTAGTTGCCCTCGACCAGCACGATCCGCGTCTCCGGGGCAATTGCCCGGGCCGAGGCAACCGCCAGTTCCCGGGTGCGGTCGAACACCGGAACGAGCACCTCGCCGTCATTGTCGCGCACCGCGGCGAGCGTCGAAAGGAAGGCCCGCACGTCGAAGGTTTCGGGCGCGCCCTTGCGCGCCAGCAGGCCCTTGTCGGCGAGGACCGCATTGTCCATGTGGAAGCCGTCCATCGGCAGCACCGCCACGCGCTCCCCCGCTTCGGCGATGGCCTCGGCGAGACCGTCGGCAAGCGTCGACTTACCGGCCCCCGGCGGGCCGGCGATGGCGACGATGAAACGGCCGGCGCCCGCCGCCCGTTTCAGGATTTCGTCCGTCAAGGACTGCACATTCATGCGGCGACTGCCTCGCCGGGCGGCGCCTTGGCGCCGGTCATGAAGGCGACCGCGTCGGACATGGTGTATTCCTTCGGATTGATCACACAGAGCCGGCGGCCGAGGCGGTGGATATGGATCCGGTCCGCAACCTCGAAGACGTGCGGCATGTTGTGCGAGATCAGCACGATCGGCAGGCCGCGGCGGCGAACGTCGAGGATCAGTTCCAGGACGCGCCGGCTCTCCTTGACGCCGAGCGCCGCGGTCGGCTCGTCCATGATGACGACCTTGGAGCCGAAGGCGGCGGCGCGCGCCACCGCCACACCCTGGCGCTGGCCGCCGGACAGCGTTTCCACCGCCTGGTTGATGTTCTGGATCGTCATCAAACCCAATTCGGAGAGCTTGGCCCTTGCCATCTTTTCCATGGCCGAGCGGTCGAGAGTGCGAAACAGCTTGCCGAACAGGCCCTGCTTCCGGATCTCCCGGCCGAGGAACATGTTATCGGCGATCGACAAGGCGGGCGAAAGAGCGAGGTTCTGGTAGACCGTCTCGATGCCGGCGGCGCGGGCGTCCATGGGCGAGCGGAAGTGCACCGGCTGGCCCTCGAGGCGGATCTCGCCCTCGTCGGGGGTGACGGCACCGGAGATCGCCTTGATCATCGAAGACTTGCCGGCGCCGTTGTCACCGATCACTGCGAGGATTTCGCCGGGATAGAGGTCGAAATCGGCGTGGTCGAGGGCGGTGACGCGGCCATAGCGCTTGACGAGACCGCGGGCGGTGAGAATGGGTTCCTGTGCCATTACGCTGCTACCTTTCTGATCCACTGGTCGATCGCGACGGCGGAGATGATCAAGACGCCGGTCAGGAAGACCTTCCACTGGGGGTCGGCCCCAAGCATGTTGAGGCCCATCGACACGACGCCGACGATCATCGCGCCGATCAGCGTACCTAGGATCGAGCCACGGCCGCCGAAGAGCGAAATGCCGCCGATCACGGCCGCGGTAATGGCCTGCAGGTTGTAGTCGGTCACCGCCGCCGACGGGGAGATCGAACCGTTGCGGCCGATCGAGACCCAGGCGGCGAGAGCGGCGATCAGGCCGGCGATCGTGTAAGCGCTCAGAAGCACCTTGCCGACACGGATACCGGAGAGCTTGGCGGCCTCAGGATCGTCGCCGACCGCATAGAGATGGCGTCCCCAGGCGGTGTGGTTCAGCGCGTACCAGAGACCGAAGACCAGAAGCACCATGCTGATCACGCCAAGGGTCAGGACGGCAGTGCCTATCTTGAAGCTTACACCGAAGACATGCAGCCACTGCGTCACCGCCGTCACGTCCGCCTCGCGGATCGTGGCGTTCTCAGAATAGATGAAGTTCGTCGACATGATCACGTACCACGTGCCGAGCGTGACGATGAAGGGAGGCAGCTTCAGCCGGGAAACCAGAAGGCCGTTCAGAAAGCCGCAGGCGCCGCCCACCAGGAAGCCGGCCGCCACGGCAAGCGGCGCCGGCAGGCCGTAGGTCACGGCGCAATTGCCCATGACGACGGCCGAGATGACCATGACGACGCCGATCGAAAGATCGATGCCGGCCGTCAGGATCACCAGCGTCTGCGCCGCGCCCAACATGCCGACGATGGCAATCTGCTGGAGGATCAGCGTCAGCGTGTAGGACGAGAAGAACCTGCCGCCGATCGCCAGCCCGAAAACGAGGATCGATGCGACAAGCACGACGAACGGCACCGCGGCCGGCGTCGAATGCAGGAAATGCTGGATTCTTTGGAGCGGCGTCTTGTCGTGCGTGTCGAAGGACGCCACATCCGTCGAACTGTTGACCAGGACCTTTTCGAATTCCTGGGATGGCTGTGCGGCTGTGTTTGGCTCGGCCATGGAGACTCCTCCCATAACCCCCACTCTCAAGGGGGCGCATTATTGCCGGATGCGCGGCCCGCCGGTCGTCGCGGCAGGGTTCAGAACCTTTTTCGGTCACGGCAGGTCCGGGCTATCCATCCAGATCAACCGTGGCGGTTCCGAGAAGCCAGAGCGGTACGCGCGCGAAAGCGCCTCGCGACTTTCGTCTATCCCGCTCTCAAATTTGCGCAGGTTTTGCGCCTTGTCAAAGAGATCGGCGCTTAAGCGAAGGGCGGCCGGGGCCGCCCTTCCCTGTCGGTTGCTTCTGGACCAAGCGGGCGATCAGCCCCAGCACTTCTCCGTGCCGACCTTGGTGTCGATCGATTCGACGCCGGCGGCCGGCTTGTCGGTGACGAGCGCTACGCCCGTATCGAAGAAGTCCTTGCCTTCGGTCGGCTTCGGCTTCTCGCCGGTCTCGGCGAATTTCTTGATCGCCTCGATGCCGAGCGCCGCCATCATCAGCGGATATTGCTGCGAGGTGGCGCCGATGACGCCTTCGGCAACAGACTTGACGCCCGGGCAACCGCCGTCGACCGATACGATCAGCACGTCCTTCTCCTTGCCGACGGCCTTCAGCGCCTGGTAGGCGCCGACAGCGGCCGGCTCGTTGATGGTGTGGATGACGTTGATGTCCGGATCCTTCTGCAGAAGGTTTTCCATCGCCGTGCGGCCACCTTCCTCGTTGCCGTTCGTCACGTCATGGCCGACGATACGCGGATCGTCCTCGTCTCCGATCTTGTTCGGATCCTTGGGATCGATGCCGAAGCCGATCATGAAGCCCTGGTCGCGCAAGACGTCGACCGTCGGCTGCGACGGGGTGAGGTCGAGAAAGCCGATTTTTGCGGTCTTCGCGCCCTCGCCCATGGTTGCGGCCGCCCACTGGCCGATCAGCTTGCCCGCCAGCAGGTTGTCGGTGGCGAATGTCGCGTCTGCGGCCGTCGCCGGATCGAGAGGCGTGTCGAGCGCGATCACCAGAACGCCTGCGTCCTGCGCCTTCTTGACCTGGTCGACGATTGCCTTGGTGTCGGAGGCGGCGATGAGAATGCCCTTCGCGCCATCGGCGATGCAGGATTCGATAGCGGCAACCTGGCTGTCGTGATCACCGTCGACCTTGCCGGCATAGGACTTCAGCGTGACGCCGAGTTCCTGGGCCTTGGCGGTCGCACCTTCCTTCATCTTCACGAAAAAGGGGTTGGTATCGGTCTTGGTGATGAGGCAGGCAGAGACGTCCGCCGCCTGCGACGGCGACGCGAAGGCAACGCCGAGAGCGAGCGCGCCGAGTGCGGTGGAAAGAACAGTTTTCTTCATCAAACCCTCCCAAGGTTCAAATAGTGCCGGTACCGGCCTTCAGGCTTCGCCGCCGCAGCATTCTCCTCCTGCGGGCGGCGCTTCCGAGCGTCAATCAAACACCAATTTCTCGGGGTGTCAATAAATAAATCAAATTGAATTATTATCTGGATGTGGCATTCTCCGTGCAGCAGGCGGTCCTGTGGGGCGGGGCGGCGGCCAGGTGAGCGTACGGAATGACGAGACATTCTGCGCGAAAAGTGCCAACGGGAGGAGACGGTGGCATGTCATTGATAGGGGACCCCCACCGGGGATCCGGACAGCCGGATGTGATCGACCCGAGCGGCGGGGCGAACCAGACGCGCGTGCGCGCCTATAACGAGCGGCTGGTGATGTCGCTGGTGCGTCGCCACGGCAGCCTGTCCAAGGCGGAGATCGCTCGCCGGTCCGGACTTTCCGCCCAAACCGTTTCCGTCATCATGCGGTCGCTCGAAGCCGACGGGATGCTCATCCGCGGCGAACCCGTGCGTGGCCGCGTCGGTCAGCCCTCGATCCCGATGCGCCTCAACCCGGATGCGGTCTATTCCTTCGGGGTCAAGATCGGCCGCCGCAGCGCCGACCTGGTGCTGATGGATTTTCTCGGCACCATCCGCCTGCATCTACACCAAATCCACACTTATCCGCTGCCCGACGACCTCGTCACCTTCATCGTCGAGGGCATCGAGAAGCTCGAAAGGCAGCTCAGCCCCGCAGATCGCAAGCGCATCGCCGGCGTCGGCATTGCGACGCCGTTCGAACTGTGGAACTGGGCCGAGGAAGTGGGCGCGCCCCACCACGAGATGGACCGGTGGCGCAATTTCGACCTGCAGGCTGCGGTCGCCGCGCGCACGCCGCACCCCGTCTTCCTCCAGAACGACGGCACCAGCGCCTGCGGGGCGGAACTCGCCTTCGGCGTCGGCGCCAACTATCCGGACTTCGTCTATTTTTACATCGGCTCGTTCATCGGCGGCGGCGTCGTCATCAATTCCGCGCTGTTCTCAGGCCGCACCGGCACGGCCGGCGCCGTCGGTCCGCTGCCTGTCTCGGCCAAGGACGGCAAGACGACGCAATTGCTGAAGATCGCCTCGGTCTTCGTACTGGAAAAACTGTTGCGCGAGCGCGGCATGGATCCGAAGCCGCTCTGGTATTCGGCCGACGACTGGATCGATTTCGGCGAGCCGCTCGAAATCTGGATCCAAGATTCGGCGGCAGCCCTTGCCCAGGCCATAGTCTCGGCCGTTTCCATAGTCGATTTTTCCGCCGCAGTGATCGACGGCGGCTTCCCGCCCTGGGTGCGGGCGCGCCTGCTGGCCGCGACCCGCAAGGCGCTGCAGGCGCTCGACCTTCAGGGCGTCACGGTTCCGGACCTCGTCGAGGGTGCGGTCGGGAGCCACGCCCGGGCGATCGGCGGTGCGAGCCTGCCGCTCTTCTCCCGCTATCTGCTCGACACCAATGTCCTCTTCAAGGAGCTTACCTAGATGCTAAAGGGAATCGACCCCATCCTGAGCCCGGAACTGCTTGCCGCGCTCAGGGCGATGGGGCATGGCGACGAGATCGCGCTCGTCGACGGGAACTATCCGGGCCAGGAGCATGCCCGCCGGCTGGTGCGGCTCGACGGCCATCATCTGATCCCGATCCTCGATGCCATCCTCAGCGTGCTGCCGATCGACGACTTCGTGCCGGAGGCGATCTTTCGCGCGACGGTCAAGCAGGACAGGGATGCGCTCGATCCGGTGCACCGGGACATCATCGAATGCTGCCGCAGGCACGAGCCGTCGCAGCCAGTCGTTCCGCTTCTCGGCCCGGAATTCTATCCGCGAGTCAAAGCCGCCCACACGGTCGTGCAGACCAGCGAACCGCGCCTCTACGGCAATGTCATTCTGCGCAAGGGCGTGATCTATCCCGCGTGATAATGCAAAGAACCCGCCGACGCAGCCGGCGGGTTCTTCTTTTCCAGGCGAGGAACCGGAGGCCTAAGCGGCGACCACCTTGCCGACGCGGGCGTCAACGGAGAGCGCTCCAGGGCCGAAGCCGGCAAGCACCAGGAAGGCGCCGGCAATGGTGATGTTCTTCATCATCATGATCTGGTTGAACATGGAGAGAAGCCCGTTTGCCGCTTCCGGGAAATCCGGAACGTTGATCGGGCCGCTGTGGAAGACGAAGGCCGTCACGAGGCAGAAGGCGGCGAGCAGATAGGAAGCGATGCGCGTCTGGAAGCCAACCAGAACGGCAAGACCCGCGACCAGTTCGAAAAGACCGGCGAGATAGGCAAGCACCGTTGCCGCCGGCCATCCGGCATTGGTGATCATGCCGGCGGTGCCTGCCGGATCGGCGAGCTTGCCGAAGCCGGAGACGAGGAAGATGATCGAGAGAAGAACGCGCCCGACGAGGACGATGACATTCTGAGGCATGCGCAAAGGCTCCTGTTCAAAACTGATTTGCAGCAGGAATATCAGCATTTTGCGAATCGACCAGCCGCCATGGCAGAAACACATCGTTCACAATTTCGAGACGATCGCGTGATTTCGTCAACATTTCTCCCGATGCACTGTCCCCCCAATGCTTTTTATGTTGCAACGGCCGCGACTGTGTGAAGAATCTCCGGCGCGTAGGGCACGCAGGGGAAGTCTCATGACCGAAATTAACCGGAGTCCCGCCTTCTGGCGGTCCTTTCCGATTTTCGAAGAGTTCGACAAGGAAACGCTCTGCGAACTCGCCGACATCGCCAGTTACCGCAGGTGGCCCGCGGGCACAGTCATCTTCCAGCGCGGCGACGAAGGCAACTACATGATTGTCGTGGTTTCCGGGCGCATCAAGCTTTCGCTGTTCACCCCGCAAGGCCGCGAGCTGATGCTGCGCCAGCACGAGGCGGGAGCGCTGTTCGGCGAAATGGCGGTGCTCGACGATCAGCCGCGCTCGGCCGATGCGACCGCGGTCACCGCCGCCGAAGGCTATGTGATCGGCAAGAAGGCCTTTCTCGATCTGATCACCCAGAAGCCGAGGATCGCCGAGGCGGTCATCCGCTTCCTTTGCGCGCAGCTGCGCGACACGACCGACCGGCTGGAGACGATCGCGCTCTACGATCTCCACGCCCGGGTCGCGCGCTTCTTCCTGGCGACGCTTCGGCAGATCCACGGCAACGAACTGCCGGAAAGTGCAAATCTGCGCCTGACGCTGAGCCAGACCGACATCGCCGCCATTCTCGGTGCGAGCCGGCCGAAGGTGAACCGTGCCATTCTCTCGCTCGAGGAAAACGGCGCTCTCAAGCGGACGGACGGCATCGTCTCGTGTAATGTGGGGCGCCTGCTGATGATAGCAGATCCACCGGAGGACTAGGCACTGACGCCATGGCCGCATCGCCGCTTCAGCCCGTTTGCCGGCGGGGTCGTTGCGAGTCTGGTCGCGGCGCTTGTTCTCTACCTCCATGCCGAGGCGGCGTTCCGCACGCCGCGTGAACTCTTCTTCGACAATCTCACCCAGTGGGTCCCCTCGCCGCGCTCGGCAGATATCACCGTGGTCGACATCGATCAGACGACCTTCGAGGCGCGGTCGGAAAGCTGGGACAGAGGTGCGACCGCCGAACTGATATCGCGCCTGGCAGCCGCCGGCGCCAAGGCGATCGCCGTCGACTTCGTCTTCAGTTCCGACTGCGATCCGGCCTCGCCGGCCAACGTCGCGCTCGCCTCGGCGATCGGCGAAGCGCCGGTCGTCCTTGGTTTTCTCGCAGCCGACCGCACCCTTGAGCACCCCCGGCCCGTTCCACCGCTCGCCTTGCGGCGCCAGCTCGCGGTCCCCGATGCGTGGTTCATACCGGGCGCAGAGACCGCCTGCGCGATGTTCATGGACCGGTCGAAGGGGGCGACGGCGGCCTTCCTGGTGGGAGACAAGGATGCCCGGGTCCGGCGCGCGCAGGCCTACGCCATTCTCGACAACCAAGCCTTTCCGGCGCTCGGCATCGAAGCGGGCCGGCTCGGCGCGGCAAGCAGCACGCCGGTGCTCGGCGGAGAACCCGCCTGGCTGAGACTCGACCATGCCATCATTCCCCTCGATGCGGACGGCAACCTTCGTTTTGTGGCGAGTTCGCAGGCGGAGATCGCTGCCCGGACGGTCTCGGCCGCCGACATCATCGCAGGCAGGTTCGACACGGGCCGTATCGCCGGCAAGCTCGTCTTTCTCGGCAGCAGCATGCCGAGCCTCGGCGGACTGAGGCCGACCGCCTCGACGCCGCTTGAGCCCTCCGTGCAGATCCATGCCGACATCGCCAATGCGGTGGTGACGGGCTTCGTGCCCTACCGCGGTGGCGACCTGCCGCTGATCGAAGCGCTGTTCGGTCTCGCCGCCGGTGTCGTTGCCGCCTATGGCGCAACGAAGCTCCGTCCTTTGACGACCATGACACTCGGCGCCGCGGCCGTGCTTTCCGTCAGTGCCTTTGCCGGCGCGATCTATGGCACGACCGGCTGGCTCTTCGACGCCGTCGGCATCTCGATCGCGCTGGTGGCAATCCTCATCGTGACGAGCGCGCTGCAGCTCGCCCGGGTGCGCCGAGCCGAAGCGATCGCCCGGCAGAAATTCTCGCAATATCTGCCGCAGTCGGTGGTGGCGCGCTACATAGACGATCCGGACCGCAGCGGTGCGACGGGCGAAGAGCGACCGGTGACCGCTCTCTTCACCGATATCGAAGGCTTCTCGACGCTGTCCCAAAAGCTAGGGCCACGCGAGCTGGTGGCCTTGCTCGACGTCTATTTCGCGGAGGTGAACGCGCTCGTTGCCCGCCATGGCGGCATGGTCGACAAGGTGGTCGGCGATGCGGTCCATTCGCTTTTCAACGCGCCGGAGGATCTCGCCGACCATGTCGACAAGGCCATCCAATGCGCCATCGCCGTTCACGCCTTGACGGAAGAAATGCGGCAGCGACCGCAATTTGCCAAGCATGGTTTCGGCAGGACCCGGATCGGCATCGAGACCGGACCGGCGGTGCTTGGAGAGGTCGGTGCCGGCGGCAAGCTCGATTATACCGCCCACGGCGACGCGGTGAGCCTCGCGGCGCGTCTCCAGGAGGCGAACAAGTTCCTCGGGACGGCGATCTGCATCGGTCCGGCAGCCGCCGCCGAGTGCAACGTTGCGCTTCGGCCGCTCGGCAGGCACGAAATCCGCAGTTTCGGATCGATGGAATTGTTCACCGTCGTGGACGCCGAATGGCAGTAGCCGCTACCTTAAACCCACGCTCGCATAGGCCTCGCGGATGCGCGCCTGCCCCCATCGCGTCACCGCACCTGGCGCTGCGCCCGGCCGGTCGAAATCCACGCCCTCGCCGGCAGTCAGCGTCCGCGCGACGCCGGCGCCTTCGACGCTGACGGCACCGTGCTCGACAAAAACAGCGAAGGCAGCCGCCCGGCTGGGCCCGCAGAAGAACTTCGTGCCGCGAACGCCGATCATTCCGAAGGCGGTGCGGACCGCGACGTCGGCCTTCGGCAGCCCTTGTGGCCGGTCAAAAACCATGCGGCCGACGCCGAGCTCGAGCGTGCCACCTTCGCCGGCAATGAAGCTGTCGATCAGCAGCTCCGTTTGGGGTCCCAGTAAGATTCGGGTCTCGCTCAGCGCGAGATCGGCAAAGCTGTTGGTGCTGGTCGTGACATAGTCACGGTCGAGAACGGCGCCGCCTGCGGCAAGCCGCTCATCCGCCTCACCCTGCCGGCGGCGAACATTGCCGCGGATTTTCTGCGCCTTGCCAACGACTGCACCGTTCGCCGCCGCAGCCCTGCGGCCGCCGATAACCGCCGCGAGCAAGCCGCCAAGCACCGCCCTTCTTCTTATCCGTGGCTCAGGCATCGGCTTCTCCCGCTGCGTTTGCAGCCCTCCCTGTTCGAGCCTTCGTTCGAGGATAGACCGAGGCATGGAGGATGCAAGACGTCTCGCTTCGAAGGCGTGCCAAGACCCTGGCTGTTTCGCTCGGAACAGGCACCGGGTCACAACCGTTCTACGATTATGGCCGGAGAACGGAGAGTATCATGAAGACCCTGATCAAACCGACCATTCGCATCGCGAGCGGCCCGCTCATTGCAACGGCGATGCTTCTGTCCATCGCCGCCACGCCCGCGGCTCGCGCCGCCGAGCTCACTGCCGCCGAGCAATGCGATCGGGAGGCCGGCAGCGAACTCGATCTCGAGCGCAACAGGGCCTTTCCGGCTGTCGCGACGCAGGATATCCGCATCGGCGTCGCACTGTCGGCCTGCCGCGAAGCCTATAACCAGAATGGCGGCGCGCGGACGCAGTTTCAGCTTGCCCGCGTGCTCGAACGCGCCGGCGAAAGGCTAAAGTCGCTTCGTATTCTCGGCGAGGCGGCGCAAAACGGCCATGCGCTGGCGATGGCTGTCTACGGCACCCGGCTGGCGGAGCGCGGCGAGCCGGAAGCGGCCTTCGAGCTCTATCAGCGCGCCGCCTCCGAGGGCAATCGCGCCGCCGCCCAGTATCTCGCCGCCGCCTATCGGGATGGTGTCGGCACGCGGGTCGACGGCGTCCTTGCGGCGCAATGGCTGGAGCGGGCGAAGACGAACGATCTCCAGTGAGGACGCTGGCTACGCGAAATCCACCGAAGCCGGCACCTCGTGTGCTTAGAGCTAGCGGATCTCGCCCGCCTGGGGCCCCCAGGTATCGGTCAGCGCAAAACCATCGGCGAGCGGATCGAACGGATCGAGCGCCAGCTGATGCAAGCCGAAGGTCCAGCCGCGGCCGGATATGGTCGGAATGATCGCCTTCCGCCCGGCGACCGTCGTCTCGGCTTCGAGGCCGACCTCGAATTCCGAGCCTATGATCGAGCGGGATTTCAGGACGTCGCCCGGCTTGACCCTGCCGCGCGCATGGAGCGTCGCAAGATTTGCCGAGCTGCCGGTGCCGCAGGGCGAGCGATCGACACGGCCGGGCCACATGGTGGTGCAGGTTCTGACGGCGCCGTCTTCCTCCGTGTCGCGGAACATCACATAGGCAACGCCGCTGATCTCGGGGATTACCGGGTGCACCACCGGTATGGTGCGATTGATGATGTCCTTCAGTGCCATGCCTGCCTCGACGATCCGGCGGGCATTCGCCTTTTCGATCGTCGTGCCGATCTGGCGGACGTCAACCAGAGCGTAAAACACGCCGCCGAAGCAGAGATCGAGCTTGATGCGGCCCCATTCCGGCGTGTCCAGCTCGACATCCAGCTCCTGGACGAACGACGGAACCATGGTGAGCTTCACCCGCTCACAACGGCCGTCGCGGCAGCTGGCCGTCGCCTTCACGAGACCCGCGGCGGTGTCGAGCATCACCACGGTTTCCGGCTCCTTCATCTCGATCATGCCGGATTCGAGCAGCGCCGTCGTCACGCAGATCGAATTGGAGCCGGACATCGCATGCGCCTGGTCGGCCTGCAGGATGATGAAGCCGGCATCGGCCCCCGGCCGCGTCGGCGGCAGCAGCAGGTTGACCGAGCCAATCGATCCGGAGCGCGGCTCGAGGCAGAGGAACCGGCGCAGGCTGTCATCCACCGTGTTGATGTGGTTCAGCTGCTCGGCGATAGAATTGCCTGGGATCTTCGGCACGCCGCCGATCGCCACCTTGCCGATCTCACCCTCGCAATGGACGTCCAGCAACTGGATCGTGCGCTTCCATCTCATGACCGTCTCTCCGGATATCGACTGATATATCAGCGTCAGCAACCCATAGCGCGTTCGCCATCGAGCCGCAAGAGACTGCCTGCCGGCCCAGTCGCAAGCGTGCCTGATCGATCCACCCAAAGATGCCGCTTGACCGGCGGAGCCAAGGGGAGGAGCGTGCCGTCAGATCAGTATTGCGACGCCCCCTCATGACAAAGTTCATCATCTTCACCGATCTTCACATGGTTCCCGACGGCACGACGATCATTGGGATCGACCCCTATCGGCGGCTCGCAAACGGCATCGACCATGTCAATCGCTACCATGCCGATGCCGACCGGGTGATTTTTGCCGGCGACCTCACGCACCAGGCGGACCGTGCCTCCTATGAACGGTTGAAGGATCTGCTTTTCGAGTTGATCCCGCCCGCGGCCGTGATGCTCGGCAATCATGATCGGCGCGAAGTTTTCCTGGAAGTGTTCCGGGAGGCCGCGAGAGACGAGAACGGCTTCGTGCAGCAGGTGATCGATTTTCCCGATTGCCGGGCTGTGTTGCTCGACACGCTGTTTGCACCGCCTTACGACTATCCGATGAGCCATGCCGGCCAACTCTGCGAGAGGCGCCTCAACTGGCTCGACCGGCAGCTCGGCAGCGCCGACGACCGGCCGGTCCTCATCTTCATGCACCACCCGCCGCATGCCAGCGGATTTGCGGGCATCGACATGATCCGGCTGATCAACGAGGAGCAATTCTACGGGCTCGTGAAACGGCACGGCAATGTACGCCACATCTTTGCCGGACATGTGCATCGCACCATCAGCGGCTCCAGCCGCGGCATTCCCTTCTCGATCTTCAAGAGCCCGGTCCACCAGCAGCCGATGCCCTTCGACATCGCGGATGCATCGCTTTCCGTCGATGAGCCGGCGGCCTACGGCATCGCGGTGGTCACCGCCGATGGCGTGCTGGTGCATACCGAAGACTACGAGATCGCAAAGCGCGACGCGGCGGTGGCGTGAGACCCGCTTGGCCAGTTCCGACGCCACCGGCTTCGTGATAGGCTGGCGCCATGACCCTCTCCCTTTCCGCCAGCCGCGACTTCGCCAGTCACGATTTCGATTGCCAGAGCTGCGGCGCCTGTTGCGCCTATTCGGCCGAATGGCCGCGTTTCTCGCTGGAGACGGACGAGGAACTGGAACGAATACCGGCGGACCACGTCGCCGCCGACCTTGGCGGCATGCGCTGCGAGAACGAGCGCTGCACGGCGCTCGAGGGCACGCTCGGCAAATCTGTCGCCTGCAAGGTCTATGCGGTGCGACCGATCGTCTGCCGGACCTGCATGCCCGGAGACGACGAATGCCTGATGGCCCGACAACGGCTTTTCGGCGCCGCGGCTTGATGTGGAATCGTCTGGATCATTCTTCCTGATCCGTACATTTCACTGCCTGGGTGATATGTGTAGCGAAACATCCTGGGAGATGCCGAATTTGCCGGATGGAGGTTCGGCACCATAAAGCGTATTGTTCGGCCACGAATTCCCGCGTGGAGGATCGCGTTCGATGAGCCAGACCCGACTTCAGAAACCAACCGTTACGACCGACGCCGACCCGGCGCCGTTTGCGGACTTCGCGCCGCCGATCCGGACCCAGAGCACGCTGCGTCAGGCGATCACGGCCGCCTATCGCCGGCCTGAGACGGAGTGCCTGCCGCCGCTCGTCGAGGCCGCAACACTGCCTCGGGAAATGCGGGACGCCGCCGCACGGACCGCTCGCAAGCTGGTCGAGGCACTGCGCGCCAAGCACAAGGGTTCGGGGGTCGAGGGGCTGGTGCAGGAATACTCGCTTTCGAGCCAGGAGGGTGTGGCGCTGATGTGCCTTGCCGAGGCGCTTCTCCGCATTCCCGACACGGCGACGCGCGATGCGCTGATCCGCGACAAAATTTCCGATGGCGACTGGAAATCGCATCTCGGCGGCGGCCGATCGCTCTTCGTCAACGCCGCCACCTGGGGCCTGGTCGTCACCGGCAAGCTGACGTCGACGGTCAACGACCGCAGCCTTGCCGCGGCGCTGACGCGGCTGATCTCCCGCTGCGGCGAACCGGTGATCCGCCGTGGCGTCGACATGGCGATGCGAATGATGGGCGAGCAATTCGTCACCGGCGAGACGATCGACGAGGCGCTGCGACGCTCCCGCGCGCTAGAACAGAAGGGCTTCCGCTATTCCTACGACATGCTTGGCGAAGCGGCGACGACCGCCGCGGACGCGAAGCGCTACTACAAGGACTATGAGAACGCCATCCACGCGATCGGCAAGGCTTCGGCCGGACGGGGCATCTATGAAGGTCCCGGCATCTCGATCAAGCTCTCCGCGCTCCATCCGCGCTATACGCGGGCGCAGGCGTTGAGGGTGATGGAAGAATTGCTGCCGAAGGTGAAGTCGCTCGCGATCCTCGCCAAGAGATACGATATCGGCCTCAACATCGACGCCGAAGAGGCCGACCGGCTGGAACTCTCGCTCGACCTTCTGGAAGAGCTCTGCCTCGACGCCGATCTCGCCGACTGGAACGGCATGGGCTTCGTCGTGCAGGCCTATGGCAAGCGTTGCCCCTTCGTGCTCGACTTCATCATCGACCTGGCGCGGCGCGCCGGCCGGCGCATCATGGTCAGACTCGTCAAGGGCGCCTATTGGGACGCCGAGATCAAGCGGGCGCAACTCGACGGGCTCGAAGATTTCCCGGTCTTCACCCGCAAAATTCACACCGACGTCTCCTACATTGCCTGCGCCCGCAAGCTGCTTTCGGCGACCGAGCTGGTATTCCCGCAGTTCGCCACCCACAACGCCCAGACGCTCGCCGCCATCTACCACATGGCCGGCAAGGACTTTCACGTCGGCAGATACGAATTCCAGTGCCTGCACGGCATGGGCGAGCCGCTCTATGAGGAAGTGGTGGGCCGGGAGAATCTCGGCCGGCCCTGCCGCATCTATGCGCCGGTCGGCACGCACGAAACGCTGCTTGCCTATCTCGTGCGCCGCCTGCTCGAGAACGGTGCCAACTCCTCCTTCGTGCATCGCATCGCCGATCCGATGGTCTCGATCGACGAGTTGGTCGCCGATCCCGTGGAGATCGTCCGCGCCATGCCGGTGGTCGGCGCAAAGCACGAGAAGATCGCGCTGCCGGCCGAGCTCTTCGGCGCTGCACGCCCCAATTCGGCCGGCCTCGATCTTTCCAACGAAGCGACGCTCGCCTCCCTGACGGAGACGCTGAAGGCGAGCGCCGCGATCGCCTGGACGGCGGTGCCGCAACTCGCGACCGGCGCGGCGGGCGGCGAAACCCGGCCGGTCGTCAATCCGGGCGACCATCGCGACCGCGTCGGCTCGGTCACAGAGACGTCGGAGGAGGATGCAAGACGGGCCGCTCGCCTAGCCGCCGATGCGGCCTCGAATTGGGCTGCCGTTCCGCCGGCGGAACGGGCCGCCTGCCTCGAGCGCGCCGCCGACCTGATGCAGGCACGCATGCCGACGCTTCTCGGGCTGATCATGCGCGAGGCGGGCAAGTCGGTGCTGAATGCCATTGCCGAGGTGCGCGAGGCGATCGATTTCCTGCGCTATTACGCCGAGCAGACGCGCCGCACCCTCGGTCGCGGCCATAGGGCGCTCGGCCCCGTCGTCTGCATCAGCCCGTGGAACTTCCCGCTGGCCATCTTCACCGGCCAGGTTGCTGCAGCCCTTGTCGCCGGCAACCCGGTGCTCGCCAAGCCGGCGGAGGAAACGCCCCTGATCGCCGCCGAGGGCGTGCGCCTTCTGCATGAGGCCGGCGTGCCGGCAAGCGCGCTGCAGTTCCTTCCGGGCGACGGCCGAGTCGGCGCCGCGCTGGTCGCAGCGCCCGAGACTGCGGGCGTGATGTTCACCGGTTCGACGGAGGTCGCGCGGCTCATCCAGGCTGAGCTCGCCGATCGGCTTTCGCCCTCCGGCCGGCCAATCCCGCTGATTGCCGAGACCGGCGGCCAGAACGCGATGATCGTCGATTCCTCGGCGCTTGCCGAACAGGTCGTCGGCGACGTCATCGCCTCCGCCTTCGACAGCGCCGGACAGCGCTGCTCGGCGCTGCGCGTGCTCTGCCTGCAGGAGGATATCGCCGACCGGACCCTCAACATGCTGAGGGGAGCGCTGCACGAATTGAACATCGGCCGCACCGATCGCTTTTCCGTCGATGTCGGTCCGGTCATCACGGCAGATGCGAAGGAGACGATCGACAAGCACATCGAGCGGATGCGCGGGCTCGGCCGCAAGGTGGAGCAGATCGGCCTCGCCGCCGAGACGCAAAAGGGCACCTTCGTGCCGCCGACGATCATCGAGCTGGAGAAGCTCTCCGATCTCCAGCGCGAGGTTTTCGGGCCGGTGCTGCACGTCATCCGCTACCGCCGCGACAACCTCGACCGGCTGATCGACGACATCAATGCCACTGGCTACGGATTGACCTTCGGCCTGCACACCCGCCTCGACGAGACGATCGCTCATGTGACGAGCCGCATCAAGGCCGGCAATCTCTATGTCAACCGCAACATCATCGGCGCGGTGGTGGGCGTGCAGCCCTTCGGCGGCCGCGGCCTTTCCGGCACCGGCCCCAAGGCCGGCGGGCCGCTCTATCTCGGCCGGCTGGTGACGACGGCCCCGGTGCCGCCGCAGCACAGCTCCGTGCATACCGATCCCGTTCTGCTCGATTTCGCCAAGTGGCTCGACGGCAAGAGCGCCACAGCGGAAGCGGAAGCAGCGCGCAACGCCGGCAGCAACTCGGCTTTGGGGCTCGATGTGGAACTCCCCGGCCCGGTCGGCGAGCGCAATCTCTATGCGCTGCATCCGCGCGGCCGCGTTCTCCTTGTGCCCGCGACCGAGAGCGGCCTCTATCACCAGCTCGCCGCGGCGCTCGCGACCGGCAACAGCGTCGTCGTCAACGCCGCCTCCGGCCTGCAATCCTCGCTCAAGAACCTGCCGCACAGCGTCGCGCTGCGCGTCTCCTGGTCCGAGGACTGGGCCGCCGACGGCCCCTTTGCCGGCGCGCTGGTCGAGGGCGACGCCGAACGCATCCGCGACGTTAACAAGGCAATTGCGGCGCTTCCCGGTCCGCTCGTGCTCGTCCAGGCGGCTTCCGGCGAGGAAATCGGCCGCAATCCGGACGCCTATTGCCTGAACTGGCTGGTCGAGGAGGTTTCCACCTCGATCAACACGGCCGCCGCCGGCGGCAATGCCAGCCTGATGGCGATCGGCTGAGACTCTGGACATACCCCTCCCCACAAGGGCCCACAAGGCGGAGGGGCTTGAGCTGCCGCACCCTTTAGGCCCGCGTTTGGTCGTTGCAGCAGGCGAGAGTGTTCCGGCATGGTAGTCGGCCGCAGCGGAGGCTCAAGCCCCTCCCCCTTGTGAGGAGGGGTTGGGGAGGGGCGAGGTGCGCCTCGGCAGGCAATTCATCACAGATGACGAAGTGCCCCCATTCCGCTATGACCGCTCCCAAACCGGAAACAGCGGATGTTCACCCTCCAGCGCATCGAGACCTCGACACAGGAAATCAAGAAGAGCCGCTTTCTGGCGATCGCCGGTCCGATCGACGACGAGCAGGCCGCAAAGGCCTTTCTCTCTGCCCATTCCGACCCCACCGCCAATCACAATTGCTGGGCCTGGCGCATCGGCCAGACCTATCGCTTCAATGATGACGGCGAGCCGAGCGGCACCGCAGGTAAGCCAATTCTCGCGGCGATCGACGGACAGTCGCTCGACCGGGTCGCAGTCGTCGTCACGCGCTGGTTCGGCGGCATCCTCCTCGGCAGCGGCGGACTGGTCCGGGCCTATGGCGGCACTGCCGCGCTCTGCCTCAGGACCGCGGAAAAGGTCGAGTTGGTCGAGACGCTGCGGGCCACGGTCGCCTGCGATTTTGCCGATCTCGCCCTCATCAAGGCGCGGCTTGCCGCTCGCGGCGTCTCGATCGCCAGCGAGAGCTTCACCGACACGGGCGCGGTGCTGGCGATCGGGCTGCCGAAGGACGCGGCAGACGCAACACGCGCACTCGTGAGCGATCTCAGCCGCGGCAGGGCTATCCTGTCGAGCGAGGACTGAACGCCTTTTCCTCGGCCTCACAATCATCATACAAATGATCGATAAGCACGCACGGCGCCGCTGCGATTTCAGGATAATGGAGGAGACCTGCAGATGAAGACGAGAATTTTGGGACGGACGGGCGCGGCGATTTCGGAGCTTGGCTTCGGCGCCTGGCAGATCGGCGGCTCCTGGGGCGATGTCAGCGAGGAGGACGGCAAGCGCGCCCTGCACGCGGCGCTCGATAGTGGCGTGACCTTCATCGACACGGCCGACGTCTATGGCGACGGGCGCTCGGAAAAGATCATCGCGGCGGTGCTGAAGGAACGCGGCGGTGAGAAGCCCTTCGTCGCCACCAAGGCCGGCCGCCGGCTCAATCCGCATGTCGCCGACGGCTATACGGGCGCCAATATCGAGGCCTTCATCGACCGCAGCCTCGAGAATCTCGGCGTCGAGACGCTCGATCTCGTGCAACTCCACTGCCCGCCGACCGACGTCTACTACCGGCCGCAGTTTTTTGAAGCACTCGACCAGCTCAAAGCCAAGGGCAAGATCCGCCACTACGGCGTTTCGGTCGAAAGGGTCGAAGAGGCGCTGAAGGCGATCGAGTATCCGGGCGTCGCCACGGTGCAGATCATCTACAACATCTTCCGCCAGCGGCCACACGGTCTGTTCTTTGCCGAGGCAAGAAAGAAGAATGTCGGCATCATCGTGCGCGTACCTCTCGCCTCCGGGCTGCTTTCCGGCAAAATCGGCAGGGACACGGCGTTCGCCGCGGACGACCACCGCAACTTCAACCGCCATGGCGAAGCCTTCGATGTCGGCGAGACCTTTGCCGGCGTGCCGTTCGAGGCGGCGCTGGAGGCGGTGGAGGAACTGCGTGCTTTCGTGCCGGCCGGCGTGCCGATGGCGCAGTTCGCGCTCCGCTGGATCCTCGAGCAGGAAGCGGTTTCCGTCGTCATCCCCGGCGCTCGCAATGCCGGCCAGGCGCAATCGAACGCGGCGGCGAGCGCCCTTCCGCCGATCGACGGAGCGGCCATGGAGGCAATCGCCGCACTTTACGAGCGGCTGATCAAGGTCCATGTTCATCAGCGATGGTAGGGGCCGCGACAGCGCCTGCCTGACGGCGGCACAAGGCAAGCCGATGAGCAACGCCTTCGATCTCGAACGTTTCGTCACGGCACAGCAAGGCGTCTATGAAACGGCGCTGGCGGAGCTCCGCGTCGGCGCCAAGCGCAGCCATTGGATGTGGTTCATCTTTCCACAGGTTCAGGGCCTCGGCCATTCCTCGATGGCGCAGCGCTACGCGATAGCGGATATCGATGAGGCGCGAGCCTATCTCAAGCACCCGCTGCTGGGCCGGCGCCTCATCGAATGCACGGAGGCGGTGAACCTGGTAGCAGGGCGCAGCGCGCTGGAGATTTTCGGCCGGCCGGACGATCTCAAGTTCCGCTCGTCGATGACGCTCTTCGAGGCCGCCGACCCGGCCGGCGGCGCCTTCGCAAGGGCGCTCGATCGCTACTACAGCGGCGTCCGAGACCCTCGAACGATGGAAATTCTCGAAAGTATCTGAAGACCGGCCAACATCAAGGCGACGCGCCCGGGATCTGGGTGACGAGAAGGATCAGAAGGGCACAGGCGCCCACCGGCGATGATCAGCATCGGCTCCTTCATCATATAGCCATGCACTCGCGGCCCTCCTTTCTCATCATGGCCTCACAATCGGTTTGCAGACGGAAATCATGTAGGAATCCGCCGGAGCCGTTTTGAGGCCGGTTCCGTGCACAACCGCGTGAACGCGCCGAAAATGCCGCCCGCGCTTGCCGCAAACGTGCCCCACTGCGCCGCTAAGTTCGAGGACACCGGGCGGGGCAGCATGGATGTTGCAAGGGAGTTCACCGATGGTCGCCAGGTTGATCACTCAGACCGTCGTCTGGTTCGGCATCATGGGAGTCGTTCTCTTCGTATCTGCCGGAACCTTCGACTGGACGGCGGCATGGATCTACCTCGCCCTCATGCTGGCACTCTCGCTCGGCACCGGGTTCCTGCTTGCCTGGCACGATCCGGCGCTGCTCAAGGAGCGATTGGCCGCACCCATCCAGAAGGACCAGCCGAGGGCCGACAAGGTGCTCATCTGCGTGCTTGTCCTGTTCCTGTTCGGCGCCTTCGCCTTCATGGCGCTCGATGCCGCCCGGTTCGAATGGTCGGCAGTGCCGCCCTGGGTGCAGGCGGCGGGCGCACTGCTGGTCGTTCTGTCGGTCGGCTTCAGCTACCGGGTCATGCGCGAAAACAGTTTTGCGGCGCCGGTAGTCAAGGTGCAGAGCGAGCGGGGACAACGGGTCGTCACCACCGGACCCTATCGCTATGTCCGCCATCCCCTCTACAGCGGCAGCCTGCTTTTCGTCGCCGGGACGTCGCTGCTGCTCGGCTCCTGGTGGGGACTGCTTGCCGCATTGGGACTCGCGGCTCTCCTCGCCATCCGCATCGGCATCGAGGAAAAGGCGCTGCGCGCCGGCCTTGCGGACTACGACGCCTATGCGGAACGGGTGCGCTATCGGCTCGTTCCGTTGGTGTGGTGACGGTCGTCGCCGCGTCCATTCGCCGTTGACTCCGCAGACGATCAGAGCAGAATAAAATCATTCCTGCGTCACTGCTCAACAGAAGGGACGCCTACGATGACCATCGCCAGGAAACTCCAGCACTATATCGAGACCGAGGGTGTCGACTACGACACTGTCCCTCACCACCGGACCGCAACGACCAGCCAAACCGCCGAGGCCGCCCATGTTCCGGGCAACAGGCTGGCCAAATCCGTGGTCGTACACCACGAGATGGGCTACGTGCTTGCCGTCGTGCCGGCCACGCACCGGGTCGAGCTCTCGACGTTGCAGGATGTGATGAACCGGCGTCTCGGCCTCGCCTCGGAGGAAGAAGTCAGCACGCTCTTCAACGATTGCGAGATCGGCGCCGTGCCGCCCATCGGATCGGCCTATGGCGTACCGGTCATCCTCGACGAGAGTCTCGACAAGGCCAATGACGTCTATTTCGAGGGCGGCGACCACCGAACCCTGGTGCATATGAGCGGCACCAGCTTCCGCAACCTGACGAGGGATGCTCAGGTAGCCCGTTTCAGCCATCCCGGTTGAACGGCGCAGCAGGCCCGTGTCGTCGCAGGGCTACGCTGTTGTCTACGCGCAAGCTAAGCAACTAATTCCGGAGTGGACTTCTGACGATGTGAAAAAGGGCGCTTGAACCCGAGAGCTTGAGCTTGGCGGATGGCTGGCGAGACGCGGTCAGCACAGCCTACTGGAGCATCTGCCGTCGCCTTCGTGCCGCGAAGGCTCAGGACCGTGCCGACGAGGAGGAAGGAACTGCTATATGATTGTTTTCACAATTTAATTCTTCATCGAAGAAACAACGCTCACGCCAACCGCACTCACTTTGGCCTGCCCCGGCTGAATCGACAATTTCCTTCTGCAAAAGCATTCGTTCATCAGGGGTAAGTTCAGCTTCTACTCTTGGCAAAAATGCTTGCGCGAGCGGATTACCTTACTCGGCGCTCGCCCTAAGCCAACGTGTAGCACGCAGTCGACCGAGCTCCACACCGGCGCCAAGGTGCACCGATCATCGCTTGCGCGCCAGCATGACCTCGTTGAGCCGCTTGCAAAAACCAGAATGCGGCTTGCTTTGGATCCCCGGGCCTGAGAGGTAGGTGACGTTTCGTACCGAAGACGTGGGTGGGGTGACAATCTCGTGCCGTACGGATTGTGACCCATGTGGCAGGGACATTCCGTCATCCCCCACGTGTCCAGGAGGGACACAGAGAGAATGGCGCACCCGAAGAGATTCGAACTCCTGACCCCCAGATTCGTAGTCTGGTGCTCTATCCAGCTGAGCTACGGGTGCGTGGCTGAAGCGGTGACCACCGCTTGCGTGGCGATCCTCTAAAGCGTCCTTTCGGGGATTGCAAGCGCCTTTCGGCAAAAAACTTCATTTTTGCGACAGCGGTGGACAAGCCGGCGTTGCGCTAACATCCCGGTCGCAGGAGAGGCGTCAGGAGCGTCCCTTGGCGCGGAAAGCATCGAGGCGCACCGGGCGGTCCGGAAGCTCGATGCGGAACAGCGTGCCGGGCGTCGGCTTCTCGACGAGCGCGATCGTGCCGCCATGGGCGAGAACAAGCTCACGGGCGATCGCCAGGCCGAGCCCGGTGCCGCCGGAGCGCGCCGAGCCGCGGAAGGCCGCGAAGAGGTTCTCGCGTGCCTTGGCCGGCATGCCCGGGCCGGTATCCTCGATGGAGATCGTCACGACGCTGCCGGTCCGCACCGCCGAGACGGAGACCACCCTCGGGCGGCCGTTCTCCGGCTGGTGGTTCGTCAGTGCCTGGACGGCATTGCGGCAGATATTGTGGACGACGCGGAAAAGCTGCTCGCTGTCCGCATCGACTAAGATGTCGTCGCGGATCTGGACGTCGAATTCGATGCCGCTCTGGCGGTCAACGGCCAGGAGCTCGCCGACATCCTGGACGAGCGGGCGAAGCGCCACGAAGCGGCGATGCGGTTCGGCCTCCGCAGTCCGCCCGTAGGAGAGAACCTCCTGCGTATAGCCGACGGCGCGGTCGATGGTTCTGAGCAGCGTCGGCGCAAAGCGCTTGACGACGGGATCGTCAACATCGGCAAGCCGGTCCGAGATGAGCTGCGCCGAGGACAGGATGTTGCGCATGTCGTGGTTGATCTTCGACACCGCAAGGCCGAGCTCGGCGAGGCTCTTCTGCTGCTTCAAGGTCTTCTGCAACTCGCGCTGCATGCTAGCGAGGTGCTGACCGGCGATCGCCAGCTCGTCGCCGCCGTCGGGCGGCACGAGGACGCGTTCGGGGCTCGAAGGCTCGTCGGAGAACTCCTGCATGCTTGCCGTCAGGCGTTTTATCGGCACGATCAGCATGCGGTTGATGGCGAGGAAGATCAGCGCCGCGGTAATCAGCGAAATGACGATCGACAGCAGGAAGACGTTGCGCGAATAGACGAGCATGGCCTTGCGCAGGCTCGCATCCTTCATCACCAGCTCGATCGTCGCATCGCTCTCGCCGAGCGGCCCGTAGACGCGCATGATGCGGCTGCCGCCAAAAAGCAGCGTGTCGAACGCGTCGCGGATCGCCCCGAGGGCCGTGAAATTGGCGATGTCGTATTCGCGGTCGATCGCCGGCGGCATGTCGACGGTCGCGATCATCCGCGAGGCATCCTTGCGGCGGATGACGATCGCCTTGGTGCCGGTGGCCATCAGGGTCTCGCGCTGTACGGCGCGCGGCAGCTCGATGTTCTGCAGCCCGTCGACGACGACGGCGGCGGCGGCCACGGTGTTCAGCCGGTCCTCGAGCCAGCGGATGCGCATGTTGGCGACGGAGGGCACGAAGATCAGCACCTCCGCCAACATGACGAAGGCGATCGTCAGCAGGAGGAGCTTGCCGGAGAGTCCGCGCAGAAATCCGACGGCCGCTCGCGGCGGCGCACTCTCTTTGGCCGGACGTGCGTCTTCTACCATCACCAGTGACTATTCCCTGCCCTCAGCCGAAACGCCGCAGGATGCGGATCGCGGAGCGAACGAAGCGATTTCGCGCCAGTGGAGAATAATAGGAGATCGCCGCCTGTTTTCCAATCTCGGAAACGGTGGGATAGGGCGCGACATAGTCGCGAAAATTCTTGAGTGTCAGCCGGTTGGCAATGGCGAAGGCCCAAAGGTTGATCATCTCGCCCGCACCGGCGCCAGCGATCCCGGCGCCGAGAATGCGCCCGCCGCGGCCGGCCACGACCTTGACCATCCCCCGGCCCAGGCCGTCCGTTCGGGCCCGGTCGTTTCCTGCCAGGTCCCAACGGACCACGTCAATCGCGCTAAAGCTTGCGCGCGCCTCCTCCTCAGTCGGTCCAACCTGGGCAATTTCCGGGTCCGTGAAGGTGACCCGGGGAACGATGTCCCGGATTTCGCGCGCCGGCAGTCGAAAGAGGATTTGCTGCAGGACGAGCCGGGCATGATAGTTCGCGGCATGTGTGAATTGCAGGCCGCCGGCCGCGTCGCCGATCACATAGACGCGGCGGTTGCTGGTGCGCAGGTCAGCGCCGACGAAAATCCGCTGCGCATCGTGGCGGATCCCGGCCGCACCAAGGTTCAGGGCCGCATGATTCGCGGTGCGGCCCGCGGCGAGCAGCAGATCGCTGCCATCGATGTCGAAGGCGGCATTTTCGCCCACGCAATGCAGCCGGATCCCCTTGCCATCGCGCTCGACCGAGCGAATGTCGGTCCTCTCGTGCAGCACTGCGCCTTCAGCGCGGACGGCATCGAGCACGATCGCCTTCAGTTCCGGGTCCTCCCTCGACAAGGCGTCCGCCCTCTCGACGACCGTGATGCTGGCTCCCAATCGGCAATGGGCCTGCGCCATCTCGAGACCGAACGGCCCGGCGCCGATGATGACGAGATGGCGCGGCAGAGGGGTGAAGTCGAACAGCGATTCGTTGGTCAGGAACGGCGTCTCCGCCAGGCCGGCGATCGGCGGAATGGCGGGCGAGGAGCCCGTGGCGATGACGAAGCGCCGGGCGCGGATGAGATGATCGCCGGCGGCGACGGTTCGGCCGTCGACGAAGCGGGCCGGCTCCTGGATGACCTCTACGCCAAGGCCGGAGAAGCGCTCGACCGAATCATGCGGCGCGATGCCCTCGATCACCGAGCGGATGCGCGCCTGCAGCCTTTCGCCGTCGATGAAGGGCTCCGCCGACAGGAGGCCGAATTCGCCGGCCTGGCGCATCGCCTGCGCCCGTCTTGCCGCCGCGATCAGCGCCTTCGAGGGCACGCAGCCGTAGTTCAGGCAGTCGCCACCCATCTTGCCCTGTTCGACGAGAACGACCGGAACGCCGAAGGCGGCCGCACCGGCGGCGAGCGACAGGCCGGCCGCCCCGCCCCCGATCACGCAGATGTCCGGATTAAGAAGCTTCCCCACGCCGCCCGCCTTCCCGCCATCAGCCTTGTCGACGTGACTTTATTAGCCTGTAGGCCAGAGGCAATGCCGCAAAAAGGGCCAGCGCGAGAAGGGCGAGCGAAATTTCCTTGGTGGCGAAATCCGAAAGCGACAGCGCGTGGCCGCTCTCGCCGGCGCGGGCGATCACGTCATCGAGTTCGCAGCCCAGCCACGCATAGGCAAAGGTAGCCGGAACGATGCCGATGAGGGTGGCGGAAACGAAGGTGCGCAGCTTCACGTCGAAGAAGGCCGGCGCGATATTGACGATGAAGAAGGGAAAGATCGGCGCCAGCCGCAAGACCAGCAGGTAGAGGAATGCATTGCGCCGGAATCCTACCGCGAGGCGCTCCAGAAAGCGTCCGGCACGCCGGCGCAAGAGATTGGCGAGGACGCCGCGCGCCGCGAGGAACAGGAGGCTTGAGCCCAAGGTAGCGGCAAGAACAGTGATCGCGCCGCCGAGGAAGGGGCCGAACAGAAAGCCGGCGGCAATCGTCAGCACCGACGCCGCGGGGATTGAGAAGACCACCGCCGCGACATAGAGGACGAAGAAGGCGAGGCCCGAGCGAAGCGGATAGGCGTCGACATGGAGGCTCAGCGCCTCCTGATGACGGACGAGCGCCGACAGCGAAACATAGTTCTGCAGCCCGAGGGCGTAGGCGGCCACTCCGCCCGCAAACAACAGCGCCAGCGGCAGGACCCGCCAGCGCGACGACCGGCCCCCTCCAAAAACATCGTCCTTCCGGCCCGGCGACACTCTCAGGGCCGCTCCTTCTTCCGCCCTGTTGCTGACATCCTGGCTCATGGACTTTGCTTTCGACGAGACTTGCTCCTGACTTAAAAGGACTCCGAGCCGCGGACCAGTAAAGAATGGTCGCGCCCTCAAACGTCACTGTGAAAGGGCGGCGATGACAACTCACTTTGCCGTGAGACGAAAAGAGCCCGCGACCGGCGGCCGGCGGCTCCTTGAGATCGCTCGGGTCTGCCGAGCCGACGCTTACAGCGCCGCGCGTCTTTAGACGCTGTAACACTTGAACATCGTGCTTTCCGAAAATCGCCTCCGATTTTCGGGCCGATGCGCTAGAACTCTTCCCATTCGCTGCGGGCGGCGGCGGCCGAGCCGCCGCCGAAGGCGCGGGCGACCGTTCCGATCATGCGGCGCGCGGGCGAAGCGACCGGGCGGCTCGTCTCCCTGGCCGGGCTGGCTGCACGCGCCGGCTCGCGCTCGACCTTGAAATAGGTGATGAGCGTGGCGAGAGCGTTCGCTTCGGCGGAAAGCTTGTGCGTCGCCGCATTCGCCTCCTCGACCATTGCGGCGTTGCGTTGCGTCACCTGATCCATCTGGTTGACGGCGGTACTCACCTCGCCGAGCCCTGTCGACTGCTCGCGTGCGGCGGTGGCGATCGAATGGATGTGATCGTTGATCTTCAGCACCCGCGTCTCGATCTCACCGAGCGCGGCGCCGGTCGCCTGCACCAGCTTGACGCCGGTCGCCACCTCGCTGCCGGATTTCGAAATGAGCGCCTTGATGTCCTTGGCGGCGCTGGCGGCGCGTTGGGCGAGTTCGCGGACCTCCTGCGCGACGACCGCGAAACCCTTGCCGGCGTCCCCCGCCCGGGCCGCCTCGACGCCCGCATTCAGCGCCAGCAGGTTCGTCTGGAAGGCGATCTCGTCGATGACGTTGGTGATCTGGCCGATCTCACTCGAAGCCTGCTCGATGCGCCCCATCGCCTCGATGGCATTGCGGACAACCGAGGCGGATTCGGCGGCGTTTTCCTTCGCCTCGGTCACCATGACGGTGGCCTCATGCGCCCGCTCGGTGGAACTCTTCACCGCCGCGGTGATCTCGTCGAGGGCGGCGGAGGTCTCCTCCAGCGCGGCCGCCTGCTGCTCGGTCCGCTTCGACAGGTCGTCGGCTGCCGAGCGCAACTCGGACGCGTTGCCGTTGATCGAATCCGTCGCCGAACGCACCTCGCGCATGGTCTTCTGCAGGGTCGAGAACGTCTCGTTGACATTCTTCTGCAGTTCGGCGAAGGCACCCTGGAAGCGGCCGTCCATGCTTTGCGTCAGGTCGCCGGCGGCAAGGCTCGCGATCACCCGACGCGTTTCGGCGATGCCGCTGTCGACGCTGCCGACGAGCTCGTTGACGCTGGCGGCGAAGCGGTTCAGATCGTCGTTGTCGTAATCCTTGCCGATGCGCTGGGCGAAGTCGCCGGCGGCCGCGGCCGCAACGACGATGCCGATGCTCGACTGGAGGTCGGCGCTCTTTTCGCGCAGCGCCGCTTCCTGGGCATTCAACTCGCGCACGGCGAGCCCGTTCTGCTTGAAGACTTCGACGGCCGCCGCCATGTCGCCGATCTCGTCCTTGCGCCCGGCAAAGGGCACATCGACCAAGAGGTCGCCGCTGGCCAGCAGCTTCATCCGGCCGGTCAGGTCGACGATCGGCCGGCTGAGATGATTGGTGCCGATATAGAAGGCCGCACCTATGCCGGCAGCCATGCCGAGGCCGGCCATGCCGAGGAGGACGAGAACGACGGCGTCTTCGAAGGCGGCGATCTCATCGTTGATGGCTTGAAGCGACTCACGGTCGGCGTCGACGACGACGTCGATCTCCGCCTGGAAAGCCTTGCGGTTGGCGCGGTTCGCCTCGTTGTTACCCTGCTCGTTGGCGGCCTGCGGCGAGACCTCCCGGCCGAGCCGCGCGGTTTCGGTGCGGAACGTCTTGAATTCCTCGGCCCGCTTGGCGACCGCATCGAAGGCCGGCAGCCTGTCGGCCGGAACCAGCGGCCGCCAATCCTTCAGCAGCGCGTCGATCTTGTCGAGGTTCTTGAGGATGCCTTCGGCGAAAGGGGTTGCCTTCTCGATCGTCGGTGCGGCGTAGACGCCGCGCGACTCCATCACCACGGCCGTGACCAGGCGATTGAGCCGCTCGCCCTTGAAGCTCCGTTCGGACGCGTTCTGGAGTTGCTGAAGCTCGTCGTTGTATCTGGATACGATCATCAACGACATGCCGGTGATGGCGATCGCCAGCAGGCCCATGATGCCGACGATCAGGTAGATCTTTCCGCGAATTCTCATTTCCTGCTCTCCTCGCCGCCGCCACTCACGCCAAGCGAGCATGGGCACGCGGTATACACGTTTCAGTAAATTCTAAAATACCGGAGGTTAACAAAGACCTCAGCATTTCATGAAATGTGCCGGAACGAGGCGTCTCCCTGATCGATATCGCCTTCTGCTCGGCTTTGCGCGGGGGAAAAGTGGCGGGAATTGACTTTACCGGACATTTGTCCTTATAAGCCGCGCACGTCCGGTCAAGCCGCGCGAAAGCGGAGCCATGCCCGGTAACGTAAACGCTCTTGCAAATTGCAAACCCAAGAAGGGCCGCACACCGCGGTATTAAATAAATGAAGCGTACCTACCAACCGTCCAAGCTTGTTCGCAAGCGCCGTCACGGCTTCCGTGCACGCATGTCCACCAAGGGTGGCCAGAAGGTCCTCGCAGCCCGCCGGGCTCGAGGCCGCAAGCGTCTTTCGGCCTGAGCCGAAGCTGCCCGAAAGCATTGTTTGGGCACATGACGTCAGAAAAAGACAAGACCACTGTCGGACGGCTGAAAAGCCGTCCGCAGTTTTTGGCGGTCAGGGCGGGAGAAGCCCGAAAAGGGCCGCACTTCCTCCTTGAAGTGCTTGACCGGGACGATCCGGAAGGCGAGGCCCGCGTCGGCTTCACCGTCACCAAAAAACACGGCAATGCCGTCGAGCGAAACCGCATGCGCCGACGCCTTAAAGAAGCCGTGCGGCTGTCCGCCGGGTTTGCAATGAAACCCGGACACGACTATGTGATTGTCGCCCGACGCGATCTCCTGAATGCACCTTTTGACGCATTGACCCGGGCGCTCAAGGATCGCATCGAAAACAAGCCGAAACCGAAACGGCCGCCGGCCGGTTCCAGGAAACCATGATGGAAAACAACCGCAATTATTTCGTGGCGATAGCGCTCTCGGTGCTGATCCTCGTCGCTTGGCAGTTCTTCTATGTCAATCCACGGATGGAAAAGGAGCGGATCGCTGCGGAAAATGCCCAGCAGACGCAGCACGCGCAGCCCCAGCAGGGCGGCGAGCCCGCCGCGCCCGGCCAGGCACTGCCCGGCGGCGCGGTCCCCGGCGAAAGCCGCGATCAGGCGGTCGCCAAGTCTGCACGCGTGGCGATCGACACGCCGGCGCTTTCCGGCTCCATCAACCTGACCGGCGCCCGTTTCGACGACCTGAAGCTCAAGGGGTACCGCGAGACAGTCGACCCGAAGAGCCCGGTCATCACCCTTTTCAGTCCGGCAGAAACCGCCGACGGCTATTTCACCGAGATCGGCTATATCGGCAGCGACGCGACCGGCTCGGTGCCGGGCCCGCAGACAGTGTGGACGCTCTCGGGCGGCGACAAGCTGACGCCGGCAACGCCCGTCACGCTCACCTACACCAACGACAAGGGCATCACCTTCGCGAGGACCATCTCGGTCGACGATCGCTATATGTTCCAGGTCGTCGACAGCATCAAGAACGCGGGCTCCGCGCCGGCCTCGCTTTCCTCCTACGGCCGGGTGACGCGCTTCAACAAGCCGACGACTCCGAGCATCTACGTGCTGCACGAGGGCTTCATCGGGGTCGCCGGCGAAAACGGCCTGCAGGAAGTCGGCTATTCGAAGGTCGAGGACGACCAGCCGGTCGAACCGGGCAAATCGACCGGCGGCTGGCTCGGCATCACCGACAAGTACTGGGCTGCGACGATCGTGCCGCCGCAGCAGACGCCCTTCGACATCCGCTTCTCTCACTTCGCCGATGGCCGCCCGCGTTACCAGAGCGATTACAAGAGCGATGCGATCACCGTCGCCCCGGGGCAGGCCGCGGAGGTCAAGAACCTTGTCTTCGCCGGCGCCAAGGAAGTACCGGTCGTCGACAATTATGAAGTGGCCTACGCTATTCCCAATTTCGACAAGCTGATCGACTGGGGCTGGTTCTACTTCATCACCAAGCCGATGTTCAAAATGATGGACTTCTTTTTCCGTCTGTTCGGCAATTTCGGCATCGCGATCCTGATCACCACGATCGTCGTCAAGCTGATCTTCTTCCCGCTCGCCAACAAGCAATATGCCTCAATGGCAAACATGAAGAAGGTCCAGCCGAAGATGGAGGAACTGAAGAAGAAGTTCGGCGACGACCGCATGGGGCTGCAGCAGGCGATGATGCAGCTCTACAAGGACGAGAAGATCAACCCGCTGGCGGGCTGCTGGCCGATCCTCATCCAGATCCCGGTGTTCTTCGCGCTCTACAAGGTGATCTACGTCACCATCGAGATGCGTCACGCGCCGTTCTTCGGCTGGATCAGGGATCTCTCCGCCCCCGATCCGACGACGATCGTCAATCTCTTCGGCCTGCTTCCCTTCGACGGGCCGGCCTTCCTGCATCTCGGCATCTGGCCGATCGTCATGGGCATCACGATGTTCCTGCAGATGCGCATGAACCCGACGCCGCCGGATCCGACCCAGGCGATGCTGTTCACCTGGATGCCGCTGGTCTTCACCTTCATGCTGGCGTCCTTCCCGGCGGGTCTGGTGATCTACTGGGCCTGGAACAACACCCTGTCGATCCTTCAGCAGGGAATCATCATGAAGCGCCAGGGCGTGAAGATCGAGCTCTTCGACAACCTGAAGGGGATGTTCGCCAAGAAACCCAAGCCGGCGGAATAGCCGGCACTTCGCTCCCCTGCGCCAGTTTGCGGCCCCGGATCACAAAGATCCGGGGCTTTCTCATTTCCCGTGAGAGGAACCGCCGCGGCGGCCGAAGGTGCGGCTGCGCTTGACAAGCGGGGCCAAAAGCCCGATGCCGGCCCGGCAAAGAGGAAGGTCAGGACATGTCCGGGAAGAACAATCAGAACGCCTCGAGTGTCTTCGGCCGGCCATGGATCTTCATCCGCGGCGTGCCGGCGATGAAATTCCTGCCGCCCGAGGGCCCGGTCGAGATCGCCTTTGCCGGACGTTCCAATGTCGGCAAGTCCTCTCTGATCAATGCGCTCGTCGGACACAAAGGGCTCGCCCGCACCTCCAACACGCCAGGCCGCACCCAGGAACTCAACTATTTCGTGCCCGATGGCTATTCCGGCGAGGCCGATGATCTGCCGCCGATGGCGCTCGTCGACATGCCCGGCTACGGCTACGCCCAGGCGCCGAAGGAGCAGGTCGATGCCTGGACGAAACTCGTCTTCGACTATCTGCGCGGCCGCTCGACGCTGAAACGCGTCTACCTGCTGATCGACGCACGCCACGGCATCAAGAAGAACGACGAGGAAGTGCTGTCGCTCCTCGACAAGGCGGCGGTCTCCTACCAGATCGTGCTGACCAAGGCCGACAAGATCAAGGCCGCCGGCGTACCGCGGCTGGTCGCCGAAACGCTCGAGAAAATCAAGAAGCGGCCGGCCGCCTATCCCGAGGTGTTGTCGACCTCGTCGGAGAAGGGCGCCGGGATCGAAGATCTGCGCACGGCGATCGAGCAGGCCGTCCTGCGCTAAAACCGTCATGCGCGGCACCGGTCGCCGGTGCCGCCAAAGACATCTGCCGCAACTCACTACCCGACGACTTCGGCCGCTCTATCTCCTCGCTGGCGACGACAGGTGCTCGTCGCCTCACGGTCAGAGGAGAGAGAGATGTCCGACTTGATTGTCATTGGTTTCGACACGCCGGAGGAGGCCGACCGGGTCCTCCTGAAGCTCCACAGCCTGAAGAAGGAATATCTGATCGATCTCGAAGACGCGGTCGTCGTGGTGCGCGACGCCGAAGGCAAGGTGCATTTGAAGCAGAGCCTCAATCTCACCACCGTCGGTGCCGCCTCGGGTCTTCTGTCAGGCTCGCTCTGGGGTGGACTTGTCGGCTTGCTTTTCCTGAACCCGCTCGCCGGCTTTGCCATCGGCGGCGCGCTCGGCGCAGGCGCCGGAGCCCTCTCCGGTTCACTTGCCGACTACGGCATCGACGACGAATTCATCAAGTCGCTCGGCAGCACGATCCCGAACAATTCGTCGGCCCTTTTCATCCTAGTGCGCAAGGTGCAGCCCGAGAAGGTTCTGGCCGAACTCTCGGGGCTTCGCGGCCGCGTATTGAAGACTTCGCTCTCGCCGGAGCAGGAGCAGAAACTGCAGGCCGCCCTCTCCGAGGCACAGACGCCGTCGCCGCAGGCGGGGAGCTTTTAACTCTTCAGTTGATGAAGAAACCCCCACTCCCAGCCGCGGCGTGTGCGCGTCCAATTGGACGCGCGGCGCTGGAGAAGGTTGCGGCAGCCGGATGAAGGTCTAAAAGCATTGCCGGCATGTCTCGCGAGGTCAGCGATAGCCGGCAGTGCCGCGGGCGAGGAATGGGCCGCTCGGCAAGCCGGTCGGTGAACCGCCGCGCGGCTCGAGGCTGACGGCAAGCGTCGAGCCTTCGGTTATCTTCGTCCGCATGGCAGGAGGAACCCGGAACTCGCCTTCGCCGGACTGCGGCAACACTCCGAGGGAGATCGCCGGGTCGCTGCCCCGCAGCAGCCAGAACTCGAGGGATCTTTCGCCGTCACCGCCTGCCGCGACCGGCGTCAGGCGCAATCGCCCGGAGCCGACATCGAAGGTTGCGACGAAACCGATCGCATTGCCCTCGCCCGAAAGCTCGGCCAGCAACGGCCGACCGCCCGATCCGCCGCCGAACAGCCCCGCCAAAGAGACCATCAGGACCGCGACGGCGGCCAGCGAGGCAAAGGCGAGGCTGCGCCAGAACGATAAGGAATCCCACAATCCGATGGAATCGTCGGCCCCCGCCTGAGCCTCGAACGCCCGGTGCTCGGCGGTAGGCAAGGCGCGCGCCTGCGCGATCGTTTCATAGGCCGTATCGAAAGTGGCGAGATTGTTGCGCCAGCGGAGAACCATTGCCGCAAAATCCCTGTCCGTCGCCATGCGCGCTTCGACCTTGCGGCGGTCCTCGGCGGACAGGACGCCCAACACGTATTCCCCGGCGATCACCTCATCGCGGCGAGAATCCCCGCTCTCGGGCTTCTGCGTGGTCATCGTTCCATGTTCTCTCACATTCGAGAGATTGCACCGTAGCAGGATCGGTCAAATCACAAATCTCGTCAATCGTGCAGGCGGCCGGTTTTTCGCCATGGACCGGCGCCAATCTTCGGCGACTTGTGTTGCCTGGATCATTCCATCAGCGGGCAACATGCGCTAGATAGCAGCCGGTATATTTCGAGGGTCGCCATGTCCGCATCAGAAAGTGAAATCCAGGCACGCCTGCTGGCTCAGGCCCTGCCCTACATGCAGCGCTACGAGAACAAGACGATCGTCGTTAAATATGGCGGCCATGCCATGGGCAATCCCGAGCTCGGGCGCGCCTTCGCCAGCGACATCGCGCTTCTGAAGCAGTCCGGCGTCAACCCGATCGTCGTCCACGGTGGCGGCCCGCAGATCGGCGCCATGCTCAACAAGATGGGCATCGAATCGAAGTTCGAGGGCGGCCTGCGCGTCACCGACGAGAAAACCGTCGAGATCGTCGAAATGGTGCTCGCCGGTTCGATCAACAAGGAGATCGTCGCGCTCATCAACCAGACCGGCGAATGGGCGATCGGCCTTTGCGGCAAGGACGGCAACATGGTCTTTGCGGAAAAGGCGCGCAAGACCATCAAGGACCCGGATTCCAATATCGAACGCGTCCTCGATCTCGGCTTCGTCGGCGAAGTGGTCGAAGTGGACCGCACGCTCCTCGATCTGCTGGCGCGCTCGGAAATGATCCCGGTGATCGCGCCGGTGGCCCCCGGCCGTGACGGCCATACCTACAACATCAACGCCGACACCTTCGCAGGCGCGATTGCCGGCGCGCTCAACGCGACGCGCCTCCTGTTCCTGACCGACGTTCCGGGGGTTCTCGACAAGCAGGGCAATCTCATCAAGGAGCTTTCGGTCGCCCAGGCGCACGCGCTGATCGCCGACGGCACGATTTCTGGCGGCATGATCCCCAAGGTCGAGACCTGCATGGAGGCGATCAAGGCCGGCGTCCAGGGCGTCGTCATCCTCAACGGCAAGACCGCTCATTCCGTGCTCTTGGAGATCTTCACCGAACGCGGCGCCGGCACGCTGATCGTGCCGTGAGGTAACCGCCCCGCGAGAATTGCCCCTCTCCTCGGGTTTAACCGAGGACTAGCCCTCTCCCCGCGCGCGGGGCGAGGGGACTTAGGAGGGCGCCGCGCGTCTCCTTCGCCCCGCCTGCGGGGAGAAGGTGCCGGCAGGCGGATGAGGGGCAAACTCTTGCCAACCTATTTCCCACCCCCCCCATATACCTTCTCCGCCTCGCCGCGCAGCCAGGCGATCATCGCCCGATAGGGAAACGGTCCGTAGCTGACCCGAGCGACGCCCGCGGCGGCAAGCGTGGCGAGGTCCGGCGCGCCGGGCCGCATCATCACGTTCACCGGCAGCGGCGACGCAGCGCAAAGCTTGCCGATCAGGTCGACATCGACGAGCCACGGCGCGAAGAAGCCGCTCGCCCCCGCTTCGGCATAGGTCTTGGCTCGGGTGATCGCACCCTCCAGCAAACCTGCATGGCGCGTTGTATCGTTTTCCTGCAGGAACAGGTCGGTGCGGGCGTTGATGAAGAGCGGCACGTTCTGGCGCTCCGCCATGTCGCGGATCGCCCGGATGCGGGCCGCCTGCTTGTCGATCGGATGAACCCCGCCCTTGCCGACGACCTGATCCTCGAAATTGATGCCGATTGCACCGGCATCGATCAGTTGCGCCACATTGGCGGCACCCTGGGCCGGGTCTTCCGAATAGGCGCCTTCGAAATCGACCGACAGCGGCAGGTCGGTCGCCGCGACGATCTCGCGCGCGATCTCGACCAGCAATTGCAGCGGGATCTTCTGCCCGTCGCCGAAACCATGCGCGGCCGCCACCGACCAGCTCCCCGTGGCCAGCGCCTTGGCGCCGGCCTCGGCCACGCAATGGGCACTGCCCGCATCCCAGATATTGTAAAGAACGATCGGATCGCCCTTGCGGTGCAGCGCCTGAAAGGCACGCGCCCTTTCCTCCTGGTTCATCGCATCTCCTCCGTAAACAGTCCGACAGGTCTCATCTTTCCTTCATGCCGAAGCAGCCACTGCTTTCGCTCGAGGCCGCCACCGTATCCCGTCAGCGATCCGTCCGCGCCGACGCAGCGATGGCATGGGACAACGATCGCGATGCAGTTGGCGCCGTTGGCTCTCGCCACGGCCCGCACAGTCTCAATGGTAGCGACTTCCCGGGCAATGTCGCTATAGGATCGCGTCTCGCCGATCGGGATTTGCATGAGCCTCGCCCATACCTGCCGCTCGAAGGCGCTGCCGTCGAGAGCGAGCGGCGTCAGAAACTCACCGGACAGTCCGGCGAAATAGGCCTTGAGTTCCGTCTCGATCTGCTCGATGGGCGGCGTCCTGCCCGGCACGACGGCCGACCGCGCCGTTCGCTTCAGCCTCTCCATCTCGGCGGGCAAAGCCTTGCGATCGTGGAACTCGAGCAAGTGCAGGTGCGTCTGGTCGGCGACCGCTACCATCGGCCCGAGCGGCGTGTCGATCCAATCGGCAAAGAGCAGTTCGCGGCCCTGCGCCTTCGCCGGCGCTTCGCCGATCAGCCGCGCGAAGGCAGCGCGAAAACCGCTTGGCGACTCGTAGCCCGCATCGACCTGCGCCGCGATGACGCTCGCCCCGGCGGAAAGCTGCCGCGCAGCCTCCCCCATGCGCCGCTGGCGGGCGAGGTCGAGAAAGGTCACGCCGAGGCTTCGCTTGAACGTGCGGCGGACGGTCGACGGATCGAGACCGCGCCGCACGAGGTCGTCCTCGGTCCAGCGACGGTCCGGATGCCGATCGAGGAGCTTCAGCAGTTGTTCGACGAGCGGCTCCTTGCCGGCAGCCTGCTCCAGCGGCCGGCATCGCTCGCAGGGCCTGAAACCCGAATTGACGCAGGCCGCGATGCTGTCGAAAAACAGGGTGTTCTCCCGCTTCGGCTTGCGGGCCGGGCAGGAAAGCCGGCAGAAGATGCCAGTGCTCTTCACGCAGGCGAAGGCCTGGCCCTCATAGTCGGAACTGCGGGCCAGCAGCGCGTCGTAAAGGATGTCGTCGTTCGGCAAATCGAAAAGCATGCCCGCGTTGTAGCACCCTATGATTGAATCTTCCGCCGAAATTCGGGCGCTTATTCTACATCGGAATGCACCGACTAGAGCACGAGCAGCATCACGACGCCGAGCACGATCAGCAGGCAACCGACGAGTTCGAGCCGGTTGATCCATTCGCGGAAGACGAAGAAGGACGAGGCGAAGGTGAACAGCATCTCGACCTGCGCCACCACCTTGACGATCGCCGCCTGCTGCAGCGTCATCGCCATGAACCAGCCGAAGGACGCCGAGGCGCCGACGAAGCCGACGATGAAGGCGGGCTTCCAGGCCGCGCCGATCCGCGTCAACTCGCCAGGCTCGCGGGCGACGATCCAAAGGAGCATGACGACGGTCTGCAGCAGGATGACGAAACCGAGCGTGAAGCTCGCCTGCATCATATAGTCCGGCGCCGGCAGGCTGGGCGCGAGCGCCAGCGAGGCCGAACGATAGGACACCGCCGAGAGCCCGAAGAAGGTGCCGGAGAGCAGGCCGATCGCCGCGGTCGGGCTGAAGACAGAGGTCAGCAGCGACCGGGCGCTGAGCGTCGTGCGGGCAACGGAGATCAGCATGACCCCGACCACCGAGATGGCGATCGCCACCAGCGTCCCCTGGCTTGCCCTTTCGCCGAGAAAGATCAGCCCAAAGAGCGCCGCCTGGGCCGGCTCGGTGCGGGAATAGGCGGTGCCGACCGCGAAGTTGCGGAAGGAGAAGAGGTGAACGAGCAGGAATGTCGCGGCGATCTGCGCCAAACCGCCGATGATTGCCCAGAGAAAGAAGGAGCCGTTCGGCACCGGCAGAGGGTGGCCCGAAACGCGCCAAAGCAGGAGGAGATAGAGGAGCGCGAAGGGCAGTCCGAAGCCGAAGCGCACGAAGGTGGCGCCGGTCGTGCCCATGGCGCCCTTCAGGTGCTTCTGCATGGAGGAGCGGATATTCTGCAGAAAGGCCGCGCCGATGGTGATGAGAACCCAGGTTTCCATGGCTGCGAGCTAGCACGCAGGTCAGGACATTGCCAAGAACTCCGTGGAGCTACGGTGTTTCGGTCCGCTTTTCCTGAACCTCCGCCAGATCGATGGCGTGACCGAATACGAGCGGCGGCCCGTCCTCCTCGAATGTCTTCACGCGCTGGTCGTAGCTCGGCGAGATCGTGCCCAGCACACGATCCCAGAACGAGAAATAGTTGCCGTAGTTGTACCGGAACCCCGAATGATGCTGGTCATGGAACGTCGTGGACAACAGAGGGGACGGATAACGCGTCGTCGATGAGGCGAAATACTCGAAGCCACAGTGCCCGAACATGCCGTTGAAATGCTCGAACAGTCTTTGCCCGATGAGAATCGCCGGCGGAAACGGAACGACGAAAACGATGACGGCTGAAAAGCCCTGCAATAGAAAATTGTCTAAGACATCCTCCGAATAGGTGCTCCAGATCGTTGGTGCGACACTTTTGTGATGGAGTGCGTGCAGGGGATAGAGCCACTTGGTGTGCAGCAGCCGGTGCATGAAATAGAACCAGGTATCGTAGAGGAACATGCACAGGACAAAGAGCGGCACCGCCGTCCACCAACTGAAGGCCCAGGGCGCCGGCGCGCAGCCCTTTTGCTGGGCGTAGAGGCCGATCGTCAGCGGCAGGCAGGCGCTGAACATCGACGCCAGGCTCTGGCGGATTTCCGCCTTGCGGCGCTTGTCGGAACCGCGCCCCTTCTGAATCTTCCGCTGAGGATTGCGGTCGTTGACCCAGGTCAGGCCGTAGCCGAGGGCGAAATAGGTAACGACCGTCGTGGCGTAGAATCCGAACAGAAACATGAGATAGAACAGTTCGTCCGACATCAGCACCTGCATCCCCCGAGCGAAAGCTGCGCCGGGCGGAAGATGCCATGCCTCTTTGACAATTCAAAGTAGAAATGTTCACGGCAGCAGGCGGGCCTCCGAGGCGGGGGACGCATTTTCTCGTTTGCCGCCGCCCATACCCATGTCATAACCCGCTCATGAAAAAGCTCGACCGCCTGCCGACCCACGCCGAATTCGCCCATGTCACCGAGTGGGTCTTCGATCTCGACAACACGCTCTACCCGCATCACGTCAATCTCTTCGCGCAGATCGACCGCAACATGACGGCCTATGTGGCCGAACTCCTGTCGCTCGAGCCCTCGGAGGCAAAGAAGCTGCAGAAGGAATATTACCGCGATCACGGCACGACCCTGCAGGGCCTGATGCTCCATCACGGCATCGATCCGAACGATTTTCTCGAACGGGCGCATGCGATCGACTACAGCGTGGTGCCGGCAAATCCCGATCTTGGCGAGGCGATCAAGGCACTCCCCGGCCGCAAGTTCATCTTCACCAATGGCAGCGTCGCCCATGCGCAGATGACGGCCCGCGCGCTCGGCATTCTCGACCATTTCGACGACATTTTCGACATCGTCGCCGCCGGCTACCTGCCGAAGCCGGCCGGCGATACCTACGACAAGTTCATGAGCCTGCACCGCGTCGACACGCAGCATGCAGCAATGTTCGAGGACCTGCCGCGCAACCTGCTGGTCCCGAAGGCCCTCGGCATGACGACCATCCTGCTGGTGCCGCGCAATCTCGAATATGAGTTCGCGGAAGCCTGGGAGACCTCCAGCGACGCCGACGAGCAGATCGATTACGTCACCGAGGATCTCGCCGGCTTCCTGCGCCGCGTGGTGGCGGCGGACTAAACGCCCGCCCGAACCCTACCGCCTGCCCGACGCCATAGGCACGGCGTGGGGATCCACCGACTCGTAGAAGCGGGCAATGATCTGCCACGCCTCTTCGGCGGTTTCCACGAAATGCAAGAGGTCGATATCGTTTGGGGCGATCGTGCCGAATTCGGCGAGCGCCTCGAAATTGATGATCGAGCGCCAGAACTTCTCGCCGAACAGAACGAGCGGCACGAGTGCCAGGCGACCGGTCTGCATCAGCGTCATGGTCTCGAACAGCTCGTCGAGCGTGCCGAAGCCGCCCGGGAAGACCGCCACCGCCTTGGCGCGGAGCAGGAAATGCATCTTGCGAATGGCGAAATAGTGAAAGTTGAAGGACAGCTCCGGCGTGACGTAGCTGTTCGGCGCCTGCTCGTGCGGCAGGACGATATTGAGGCCGATCGACGGTGCGCCGACATCCGCGGCACCGCGGTTTCCGGCCTCCATGACGCCGGGACCCCCGCCGGTCACGATCACGTATTCCTTGTGGCCGAGCTTGGCGGACTGCTCGGAACAAAGCCGCGCGAACTTGCGCGCCTCGTCGTAATAGACCGAAGCGGCTTCCAGGTTCTTGCGCTGCGTCTCGTTCTTGGCCGCCCAGGCTTCGCCGCCCGGTTCCGGAATGCGCGCGCCGCCGAACATGACGACGGTCGAGTTGATGCCGCGTTCCTCGAGCATCATCTCCGTCTTCAGAAGCTCGAGCTGCAGGCGCACGGGCCTCAGTTCCTCGCGGCACAGGAAATCGTCGTCGATATAGGCTAGCCGATAGGTCGGAGAGGCCGATTGGGGCGTCAGCGGAACGGTCGAGGCGCGCTGCCTGCTTTGCGAGCTGTCTGCCAGCGGATCCCAAACCCCGCCCTTGCCGCGCAAACTGCGCTTCTTCATGCGTCCCATATGTCCTCGTCCCGTCGTGTTCCGAACAGCCGGCACCTCGTCCGGACATGTTCTTTCATGCTTTTCAGCCATAAGTGCGTCTCTCTGCCGGAAACGGGCAGGCTTGCCAAGTCCCTCGTTCGGAGAGCGGGCCGAAAAGCCCTTCAACTTTTCGGACCCGAGCGCCGCAAGGATGCACTTTTTTCGGGCGTGAATGGGGGCTGCCGCCCTCTGAATTGCCCGCCAAATCCCTCCTTTAATCGGTTCCGATTCGAGGGATTATGCAGTAGAGCTTGCTGGACAACGCGAACATAAGGAAATCCGATGACGAACCACGACCTCGCCTCCCTGTCGCAGACGATCGAGACCGCCTTCGATAATCGCGAGGCCGTCAGCACAAGCACGCGCGGGCCGATACGCGACGCCGTAGAGGCGGCACTGAACCTGCTCGACGGCGGCAAGGTGCGCGTCGCCGAACGCGGCGCCGACGGGATCTGGACCGTCAACCAGTGGCTCAAGAAGGCCGTGCTGCTCTCCTTCCGGCTGAACCCCATGGAGCTCGTCAAGGGCGGACCGGGCGAGTCGGTCTGGTGGGACAAGGTGCCGTCCAAATTCGACGGCTGGAGCGTCAACGAGTTCGAGAAGGCCGGCTTCCGAGCCGTGCCGAACTGCGTCGTGCGGCGTTCCGCCTATATCGCCCCCAATGCAGTCCTGATGCCCTCCTTCGTCAATCTCGGCGCCTATGTCGGCGAGGGAACGATGGTCGACACCTGGGCAACCGTCGGCTCCTGCGCACAGATCGGCAAGAACGTGCATCTTTCCGGCGGCGTCGGTATCGGCGGCGTGCTCGAACCGATGCAGGCCGGGCCGACGATCATCGAGGACAATTGCTTCATCGGCGCGCGCTCCGAGGTCGTCGAAGGCTGCATCGTCCGCGAGGGCTCGGTCCTCGGCATGGGCGTCTTTATCGGCAAGTCGACGAAGATCGTCGACCGCGCCACCGGCGAAGTCATGTATGGCGAAGTGCCGCCTTATTCCGTCGTCGTCGCCGGCTCGATGCCGTCCGGCTCGACCATGGCCAACGGCCAGCCGGCGCCGAACCTCTACTGCGCCGTCATCGTCAAGCGGGTCGACGAGAAGACCCGGTCGAAGACCGGCATCAACGAACTGCTCCGGGATTGATCATGGCCGAGGAGGGGCGGCAGCCGAGCATGACCTGGCTGTTCTTCAGCCCCTCCGGTCGGATCGGCCGCCTGCCCTTCTTTCTCTCCTGGCTTTTCTGGTTCGTCGTCGGCGGCATCATCCTGATGCAGATGCTGAAATACGAGGACCAGGACGCGGCGCTGGCGCTCTGGACGCTGGCTGTGATCGGCTCCGGCATCGCCTCGACCATTTCGATCGCCATGCTGGCGATCAAGCGGCTGCACGATATCGGCTATCCGGGCCCGCTCGCGCTCTGCCTGTTCATCCCGGTATTGAGCCCCATCGTCTTCATCGCACTCTGTCTCTGGCCCGGCGCGCCAGGCGCCAACGAGTTCGGCGGGCGCCGCAACGGCCCCGCGCGTTGACCATCCGGCCCTGTACATTCCCTCTCCCAACGCGTATGTAGCCCCGCAAATGAACAGGGCCGCGACGTTGGCCGCGGCTATCGACGCCTGAGGACGACCCGACTTATGGTCCGCTCGTCTTCGGCGCGACGACCGAAATCCGAAAGACAGGACATGACAGAGTTCGAAGGGATCGCGCCCTCGATCGCCGCGGCATTGGCGAAACGCGGCTACAACACGCTGACACCGGTTCAGGAGGCGATGCGCGACCCGGCGCTCGACGGCGCCGACGCGCTGGTTTCCGCTCAGACCGGCTCCGGCAAGACCGTTGCCTTCGGCTTGGCGCTGGCGCCGACGCTGCTCGGAACGACAAGGCAATTCGGCACTCCGGAGGCGCCGCTGGCGCTTGTCATCGCGCCGACGCGCGAGCTGGCCCTGCAGGTCAAGCGCGAGCTTGAATGGCTCTACGAGATTGCCGGGGCGACGATCGCGTCCTGTGTCGGCGGCATGGACATCCGCAGCGAACGACGCGCGCTCGAACGCGGCGCCCACATCGTCGTCGGCACGCCGGGCCGGCTCTGCGACCATATCCGCCGCGACTCGCTCGACATCTCGGCGCTGCGCGCCGTGGTGCTCGACGAGGCGGACGAGATGCTCGATCTCGGCTTCCGCGAGGATCTGGAATTCATTCTCGAGGCGTCGCCGCCCGAACGCCGCACGCTGATGTTCTCGGCGACCGTGCCGCGCTCGATCGCCACGCTTGCCAAGAACTACCAGCGCGACGCGGTGCGGATCGGGGTTGCATCCGAGCAAAAGCAGCACGGCGATATCGAATACCGGTCGCTTCTCGTCGCTCCGAGCGATCGGGAGAACGCCATCATAAACGTGCTGCGCTACTACGAAGCCCGCAACGCGATCGTCTTCTGCTCGACCCGCGCTGCGGTCAACCACCTGACGGCCCGCTTCAACAATCGCGGCTTCTCGGTGGTCGCGCTCTCGGGCGAACTCAGCCAGAACGAGCGCACCCACGCGCTTCAGGCGATGCGCGACGGCCGTGCCCGGGTCTGCATCGCCACCGACGTCGCCGCCCGTGGCATCGACCTGCCGGGCCTCGAGCTCGTCATCCATGCGGATCTGCCGACCAATTCCGAGACGCTTCTGCACCGCAGCGGCCGCACCGGTCGGGCGGGCCAGAAGGGCGTCAGCGCATTGATCGTACCGGTCAATCAGCGGCGGAAAGCGGAGCGGCTCCTGGATGGCGCCCGCATCACCGCCGCCTGGGCGAAGCCGCCGTCGGCAGAAGACGTGACAAGCCGCGACGACGAGCGTCTGATTGCCGACGCGGCCTTCGACGAGGCGCTGGGCGACGACGAGCAAGCGATCGTCGAGGCGCTGATCGCGCGCCATGGCGCCGAGAAGCTGGCCGCCGCCTTCGTGCGGCAGTTCCGCTCGCGGCACTCCGCCCCCGAGGAGCTCTCCGAGGTCTCGCTTGCGGACGATCGGAAGAAAAGCCGCCGCGACGGACCGGCTTTCACCGGCGACGAGGGCCCCGCGCCGCGCGCGGACTTCACAGACGGCCAGTGGTTCTCGCTCTCCGTCGGGCGCAAGCAGAACGCCGAACCGCGCTGGCTCATCCCGATGCTCTGCCGCCATGGCAAGCTCAGCAAGCGTGACATCGGCGCAATCCGCATGCAGCCGGAGGAAACCCATGTCGAGCTGACTGCCGAGGGCGCCGAGCGCTTCCTCTCCGCAATCGGCCCAAACCGGACACTGGAAAAGGGCATTCGCGTCAAGTCGCTGCCGGGCGCCCCGGACGGCTCGCGGCGGCGCGACGACAAGCAAGAATTCGCGAAAAAGCGGCCGCGGCCGGCAGAGGCTCAGCCGGAGCGTGGCCACAACGACTTTCAGCCGAAACGCAAGTACGAGAAGAAGCCGCCCGTCAGCGAGGACGCGCATCCGGAGAGGCGCGACGAAAAGGCCTGGAGCAAGAAGAAGGGGAAGCCTGACGCGAGAAAGGCGGCCGGCGACTTCAAGCCGAAAGCCAAGCGCAACAACGCCAAGAACCGGCAAGCCTGACTTCGCATTCTCGGGTTACGCGCCGTCGAGCTGCGATTGCGCGACCACTTTCACCACCCAGTCGGCGAAGACGCGCAGCCGGCTGCTCAAATGCCGGTTCGGCGGATAGACCAGATAGACCGGCATCGGGTCGACCTGCCAATCGGCGAGCACCGGGACCATGGTGCCGGCGCGGAGATCGTCGCGCACCATGAACTGCGGCGCCTGGATGACGCCCATCCCCGCCCGCGCGGCCGCGACATAGGTCGTCGCCTCGTTCGCTGCGACTGTATAGCGGCAATTGACCTCGATTTCCTCGCTGCCGCGCCGGAAGTGGAAGGGCATCTGCTGACCGGTGGTCGGCCGGAAATAGCCGACGGCATAGCAGTTCTTCTCGAGGTCGGAGGGATGCTGCGGCGCCGGGTGCCTTTCGAGGAAATCCGGCGTGGCGCAGGTGGTGAACTTCATCTCCGTGATGCGTCGGGCGATCAGCGACTGGTCCGTCAGCGCACCGCCACGGATCGCACAATCGACGTTCTCGGCCAGATAATCGACGTTGCGGTCGGACACGCCGAGATCGATCTGGATATCGGGGTACTTGCGGTGAAACTCAGGGAGCGCCGGAATGATGATCAGGTTGGCGAAGGCGCTCGCGGTTTCGACGCGCAGCCGGCCCTTCGGCAGGCTCTGGGCGCTCGACAGGCTGCCATCCAGTTCGTCGATGTCGGAGAGCAGGCGCGCGGCGCGTTCGTAGTAGAGCGCACCGTCCGGCGTTACCAGAACCCGCCGGGTCGTGCGATTGAGAAGCTTGGTGCGAAGATGCGCCTCCAGGCCTTGAATGAGATTGGTGACGGTCGCCTTCGGCATGTTGAGCGAGGCGGAGGCCCGGGTGAAATTGCCGGTCTCCACCACTCGAAGGAACACGCGCATGGCCGTAAGCTGGTCCATTTTCAATAGCCAATTGTTCGAAATACCGAATAGTGTAATCAGAACCCACTGACTATTCCAGAAGAAAGACAATGTTAGGATGTGACCGTCGCGGGTTGTCCCTCATCTAGGGATTCACCCATTGTCGAGGCAAGAGATGGACACGCATTTTACCGAAGAGACGATGCAGACGGGCCAGGGCTCGTGCCGCGCACGCGTCTACAAGGGTGCGTCGTTGCTCGCGCCGCCGCCGGTCGTCCTGCATCTGCACGGCGGAAGCTTCACGGGAGATTCGGTCGCGGCCGGAGAGAAGGTTGCCGGGGCCCTCGCCGCTGCCGGTGCGGTCGTCGTCTCGCCGGAATATCCGTCGGCCTGCCTCAACCCGTTTCCGGCGGCTCTCGACACCGCCTATGCCATGCTGGCTTCCATGCGCAGCCGCTGCCCGCAGTTCGCGCACAAGAAGTCGCTGCTGTTCGTCGCGGGCGAGGAGGCAGGCGGCAACCTCGCCGCCGGCTTGGCGCTGATGGCGCGGGACCAGTTTCTGACCGACCTCAAGGGCCAGATCCTGCTGTCACCGCTGCTCGACCCCTGCCTGGCGACGCCGTCGTTCCGCAAGTTCTGTCCGCAGAGCTCTGTCCAATCGATCGCCGACGGCTGGCAGCAATATCTCGGTGAAGGCAGCGGCCTGACCCACCCTTACGCGGCGCCCGGCCATTGCACCCGGCTCGGCGGTCTCGTTCCGGCCCTCGTGGTCACCAGCGAGGAGTGTCCGATGCGCGACGAGGCAAAGGCCTATGCCGAGCGCCTGCGCGCAGCCGGCGTTCCGGTGGAGATGCACGTCCTGCCCGGCCGTGCCGCCTGGGTCCCGGCCAATGTCTCGGCCCAGAAAAGCTGGCCCGAACAGGAAGAAATCATATCCGGCATTTTCTCCCGCTTCTTCGAGAAGGCGGGAGCGAAGGCCACACAGAAGTAAGCAGACATTTTTTAGAGCCGGCTCCCAACCGGCAAGGAGAGATCATGACGTCGAGCGTTACTCGCCGCGCCCTGTGGGGTGCCGGCCTCAGCATTCTATTGTCCGTCGCCGGCGGCGGTGCCGTCCTTCTCGGCCTGCCTGCCCGCCTGCAGGCGGATGCCACAACTGAAGCGGCGCCCGCCGCGCCGCCGGCCGTGCCGGTTTCCGTCGCCCAGGCGGAAACGCGCCGGATCACCACTTGGGAGAGCTTCTCCGGCCGGCTCGAGGCGATCGAGCGGGTCGAGGTTCGCCCGCGCGTCGGCGGGGCGATCCTCAGCGCCCATTTCCGGGAGGGTGCGCTCGTCGAGAAGGGCGACCTGCTCGTGACCATCGACCCCGAACCCTATGCGGCAGCGGTCGAGCGCGCGGAAGCGGAGGTGGCGGCCGCGGAAGCCCGGGTGGCACTCGCCAAGACCGAGCTCGAGCGCGGCCGCAAGCTGGTTTCCACCAGCGCCATTCCGCAGAGCGGCGTCGACCAGCGGCTCAGCGCCTATGACGAGGCGCAGGCGAATGTCCGGTCGGCCAAGGCGGCGCTGCGCTCCGCGCGGCTCGACCTGCAATATTCCGAGGTGCGCGCCCCGATCAGCGGCCGTGTCGGCAGGCTCGAGGTTACGGCCGGCAACCTTGTCGCGGCGGGCTCCGCCTCGCCGGTGCTGACCACGCTCGTCTCGGTCGACCCGATCTATGCGAGCTTCAATGTCAGCGAGGAAGTGGTCGCGGCAGCGCTCGCCAAGCTCTCCGCTTCCGCCGGTGCCGAGTCGATCGAGCAAATACCCGTACAGATCGGCACCGCCGCCGACGAGGGCACGCCGATCAGCGGCCATATCCAGTTGATCAACAACGAGGTGGATGCGGCAACCGGCACGATCCGCGTGCGGGCGGCGCTCCAAAATGCCGACGGCCGGCTGATCTCGGGCCAGTTCGTCCGCATCCGCATCGGCGATCCGGCGCCGGCAGAGAAGCTGGTGATCAGCGACCGCGCCATCGGCTCCGACCAGGACAAGAAATTCGTGCTGGTCGTCGGCTCCGACAACAAGGTCGAATACCGGCAGGTCACCCTCGGACCGACGGCGGACGGCCTGCGGATCATCGAGACCGGCCTGAAGCCCGGCGAGAGCATCGTCGTCAACGGTCTGCAGCGCGTCCGTCCGGGCGTCGTCGTCGCGCCGCAGCCGGCCGAGCAGGCAACCGCGTCGATCGCGAAACCATAGTTAGGCGCGCCCTGCCGCTGAGAGGCAGGGAAGCGCTTAGACATCCAACGGCATGCATCGGCGCGCGGCGGACGCTTTTCCGCCGCAGAAGCTCTTTGTTTGCCTGAAGTTCCCAAGGGGGATCGTTATGAACTTCTCACGCTTTTTCGTCGACCGCCCGGTCTTCGCGGGCGTTCTCTCCGTGCTCATCTTCGTCGCCGGCCTGATCGGCATGACCGGCCTGCCGATCTCCGAATATCCGGAGGTGGTGCCGCCGCAGATCGTCGTTCGCGCCCAGTATCCGGGCGCCAACCCGGCCGTCATCGCCGAAACTGTCGCCACACCGCTCGAAGAGCAGATCAACGGCGTCGAAGGCATGCTCTACATGCAAAGCCAGGCGACCGCCGACGGGCTGATGACCCTTACCGTCACCTTCGAGCTCGGCACCGATCCGGACCAGGCCCAGCAGCTGGTGCAGAACCGCGTCTCGCAGGCCGAGCCGCGGCTGCCGGAGGAGGTGCGCCGGCTCGGCGTCACCACCGTCAAGAGCTCGCCCGACCTGACGCTCGTCGTGCACCTGATCTCGCCGAACGGCCAGTACGACATCAACTACCTGCGCAACTACGGCGTCCTGAACGTCAAGGACCGGCTGGCCCGCGTCGAAGGCGTCGGCCAGGTCCAGATCTTCGGCGGCGGCGACTATTCGATGCGCGTCTGGATCGACCCGGAAAAGGCCGCCGAGCGAGGCCTTGCCGCGAGCGACATCGCCAATGCAATCCGCGGACAGAACGTCCAGGCGGCCGCCGGCGTGATCGGCGCCTCGCCCTCCGTTGCCGGCCTCGACCTGCAGCTCTCCGTGAACGCCCAGGGGCGTTTGAGGACGCCTGAGGACTTTGCCGATATCGTGCTTAAGTCGGGCGCCAATGGCGAGATCACCCGCCTCGGCGACGTCGCCCGCGTCGAAATGGGCGCGGCGGACTACTCGCTGCGCTCGCTACTCGACAACAAGGCGGCCGTCGGCATGGGCGTCTTCCAGGCGCCGGGCTCGAATGCCATCCAGATTTCCGAAAACGTCCACAAGGCAATGGCCGAGCTGAAGCAGACCATGCCGGAAGGCGTCGACTACGAGATCGTCTACGACACGACGCAGTTCGTCCGGGCGTCGATCGAATCGGTCGTCCATACGCTGCTCGAAGCGATCGCGCTCGTCGTGCTCGTCGTCATCGTCTTCCTCCAGACGTGGCGCGCCTCGATCATTCCGCTGGTCGCGGTGCCCGTCTCGATCGTCGGCACCTTCGCGGTGATGTATGTCTTCGGCTTCTCGATCAATGCGCTCAGCCTCTTCGGCCTGGTGCTGGCGATTGGCATCGTCGTCGACGATGCGATCGTCGTCGTCGAAAACGTCGAGCGCAACATCTCCCAGGGTCTCTCGCCGGTGCAGGCGACATATCGCGCCATGCAGGAGGTGTCCGGGCCCATCATCGCGATCGCGCTGGTGCTCGTCGCCGTCTTCGTGCCGCTCGCCTTCATCACCGGGCTGACCGGCCAGTTCTACCGCCAGTTTGCGCTGACGATCGCGATTTCGACGGTGATCTCCGCCTTCAACTCGCTGACGCTGTCGCCGGCGCTCGCCGCCCTTCTCCTGAAGGACCATCACGCGCCGAAGGACCGCCTGACGCGCATCATGGACGCGCTGTTCGGCTGGTTCTTCCGCGGCTTCAACCGCTTCTTCGGGGCGAGCTCGGAAGCCTATGGCCGCGGCGTCGGCGGCATTCTGACGCGCAAGTCGCTGATCATGGGCCTTTACGTCGTCCTCCTCGGCGTCACCTTCGCGCTGTTCCGCTCCGTTCCTGGCGGTTTCGTGCCGGCGCAGGACAAGCAATATCTGATAGGTTTTGCGCAATTGCCGGACGGGGCGACGCTGGACCGCTCGGAGGACGTCATCCGGCGGATGAGCGACATCGCGCTGAAGCACCCCGGCGTCGAACATGCCATCGCCTTCCCGGGCCTGTCGATCAACGGCTTCACCAATTCCTCGAACTCCGGCATCGTCTTCGTGTCGCTGAAGCCATTCGAGGAGCGGACGACGCCGGAACTCTCGGGCGGCGCGATCGCCATGCAGCTGAACCAGGAGTTCGGCGCGATCCAGGACGCCTTCATCGCCATGTTCCCGCCGCCGCCAGTTCAGGGGCTCGGCACGACCGGCGGCTTCAAGCTGCAGATCGAGGACAAGAATGGCCTCGGCTATCGGGCGCTGGACGACGCGGCCAAGGCCTTCCTGGCGCAGGCTGCACAGACACCGGAACTGGCCGGGCTCTATTCGAGCTACCAGATCAACGTGCCGCAGCTCTATGCCGATTTGGACCGCACCAAGGCGCGCCAGCTCGGCGTCGCGGTCACCGACGTGTTCGAGACGCTGCAGATCTATCTAGGTTCGCTCTACGTCAACGACTTCAACGCCTTCGGCCGCACTTACAGCGTGCGCATCCAGGCCGACGCGAACTATCGCAGCCACGCCGACGACATCGGCAAGCTGAAGGTCCGTTCGCAGTCGGGCGAGATGATCCCGCTGTCGGCGTTCTTGAAGGTGGAGCAGACGGTCGGTGCCGAGCGGGCGATCCGCTACAACGGCTTCCTCGCCGCCGACATCAATGGCGGCCCGGCACCGGGCTTCTCCTCCGGCCAGGCGCAGGCCGCCATCGAGCGAATCGCCGCCGAGACGCTGCCGCCCGGAATCTCCTACGAGTGGACTGATCTGACCTACCAGCAGATCCTCGCCGGCAATTCGGGCATCCTGATTTTCCCGCTGGCGCTGCTGCTCGTCTATCTGGTGCTCGCGGCGCAATATGAGAGCCTGTTGCTGCCGATCTCGATCATCCTGATCGTGCCTATGGGCATCATGGCGGCGCTCACCGGCGTCTGGCTGACCGGCGGCGACAACAACGTCTTCACGCAGATCGGCCTGATCGTGCTCGTCGGCCTCTCGGCGAAGAACGCGATCCTGATCGTCGAGTTCGCCCGCGAGCTCGAGTTGTCCGGAAAGAGCGCCGTCAGCGCCGCGATCGAGGCGAGCCGGCTGCGGCTCCGGCCAATCCTGATGACGTCGATGGCCTTCATCATGGGCGTCGTGCCGCTCGTCACTTCGACCGGCGCCGGTGCTGAAATGCGCTCGGCCATGGGCGTGGCGGTCTTTGCCGGCATGATCGGCGTCACCGCCTTCGGCATCTTCATGACGCCGGTCTTCTACGTGCTGATCCGCAAGCTCTCCGGCGAGCGGCCGCTGAAGCACGCGGGGGCGCATATCGAGGCGCCGCATCTCGCCCCGGGCGAATAGCCTTCTCCCGGAACACACATCCGACGGGCCGGACGATCGTCCGGCCCGTTGCGGTCTCCAAGCGCGTCGCCGTCTCATCGGGCGTGACAGCCGGGGAGCGATCGGATAAACCAGCAAACTCAGTTCCTTGGCCCACCGGCTCCGCAGGCATTCCGTTCGATGTTCCCGACCGATCCGATCTCCAATCTCTCCGCCCTTATCCGTTGCCCCTCGGTCACCCCGGCCGAAGGCGGTGCCTTGTCGGCGCTCGAAGGCATGCTGGCGCCCCTCGGCTTCACGCTCGATCGGGTAATGGCCAGGGAGGCGGGAACGCCGGATATCGAGAACCTCTATGCCCGCCTCGGCACCGAAGGCCCGCATCTAATGTTCGCCGGCCATACGGACGTGGTGCCGGTCGGCGACGAAGCCGCCTGGACCCATCCGCCCTTTTCGGCCGTGATCGCCGGCGGCGAAATGTACGGGCGCGGCGCTGTCGACATGAAGGGCGGCATTGCCTGCTTCGTCGCGGCGGTTGCCCGCCACATCGAAAAGCATGGCCGACCCAAGGGATCGATTTCCTTCCTCATCACCGGCGACGAGGAAGGACCGGCGATCAACGGCACGATCAAGCTTCTCGAATGGGCTGCCCAAAAAGGCGAGCGCTGGGACGCCTGCCTCGTCGGAGAGCCGACCAATCCGGATAACCTCGGCGACATGATCAAGATCGGCCGGCGCGGATCCCTCTCCGGCCGGATCACCGTCCACGGCGTCCAGGGGCATGCCGCCTATCCGCACCTTGCCGACAATCCGGTGCGCGGCATTCTGCAGCTGACGCAAGCGCTGATGGACCCGCCCTTCGACACCGGCACCGAGAATTTCCAGCCGTCCAACCTGGAGGTGACGACGATCGATGTCGGCAATGCCGCCGTCAACGTCATTCCGGCCAAGGCCAGTGCCGCCTTCAACATCCGCTTCAACGACCGCTGGACGGCCGAAAGCCTGAAGGCGGAGATCGTTGCCCGCCTCGGCCGTGCCGCAAAGGACGGTGCGCTTCGGCCCGGCCGCGATCCGGTCAGATACGACATCGTCTGGAACGAGCGCCCGAGCCACGTCTTCCTGACGCGCAACAACGCGCTGATCGATTCGCTTTCCGGCGCGGTCGAGGCCGTGACCGGCCGCCGGCCGAAGCTCTCCACCACCGGCGGCACGTCGGACGCCCGCTTTATCAAGGACTATTGCCCGGTGGTCGAATTCGGTCTCGTCGGCCAGACAATGCACATGGTCGACGAGCGCGTCGCGGTCGCCGATCTCGAGACCCTGACCGAGATCTATGAAACCTTCATCGCCCGCTGGTTCGGCCATGCCGCTGCTTGACGAGGTTCTCGCCTATATCAAGGGGCTCTGGCTGCTGATCCAGGGCAACCGCGAAGGCTATAACTGGCTGGACATCAGCGAAAGCGGCTTGTGGCGCTCCTTTTCGGCGATCCTCTGGTCGCTGCCGGCCATGGCCGTTTCCTGGGCGTCCTGGCGCCTCTATTATCTTTCGGCGATGCCGAGCGGCTCGACCGTCGGCATCGGCTTTTTCCTAAAGCTGCTCGTCGTCGATCTCGTCAGTTGGCTGCTGCCGGTCATGCTCGTTGCTGGCCTTTCGCGGCCCCTCGGATTTGCCGGATTGGTCGTGCCTGTGATCGTCACCACCAATTGGCTCTCGGTGCCGCTTTCCTATGCGATGGCGATCCCGGCCGCGCTCCTCCTTCTCGCGCGTGGAGGCCATCAGCTCACTGCTCTCCTGTCGCTGATCGTCCTCATTGCGGGCGTCGTCCTGCTCTTCCGGCTGCTGCGCTCGATAACCGGCAATCAGAACCTGCTCGCTTCCGCCCTGACGGCCCTTTACCTGCTGCCGCCGATGATGCTCGCCCAATATCTTCAGCACTTCTTCGGACTGATCCCCGGCTGAGCGGGGTGAGCGCGAGCGGTCAGTAATCGACCTGCATGAAGAACAGGCCATCCGGCGGGGCAACGGGTCCGCAGGCCTTGCGGTCGCGCGCCTCGAGTGCGGCCTTGAGGTCGTCTGGCGTCCACTTGCCCTCGCCGACGAGCTTCAGTGAGCCGGCGAAGGAGCGTATCTGGTTGTGCAGAAAACTTTGCGCCGTTGCGCGAATTTCGATCAATTCGCCGCTGCGGGTGACATCCAGCCGATCGATGGTGCGCAGCGGACTGGTCGCCTGGCAATGGGCGGACCGGAACGTCGTGAAATCGTGATGGCCGACGAGATGTTGTGCGGCCGCATGCATCGCCTCATGGTCGAGCGTCTTCGGCACCCACCAGGCGCGCCGTGCCTCGAGCGCCAGCGGCGAACGGCGGGAGATGATGCGGTAGAGATAATGCCTGCGGACGGCCGAAAAGCGCGCGTCGAATTCCGGCGGAACTTCGGCCGCGTCGAGGATCGACACCCGCTCGGCGGCGAGCGTCAGGTGGGCATTGAGCGCATTGCGCAGCGTGTGCGTCTTCCATTCGCGGGCCAGGTCGATATGCGCCACCTGGCCCCTGGCGTGGACGCCGGAATCGGTGCGTCCCGCGCCGCGGATCGAGACGGTCTCGCCGGTCAGGGACAGCACCGCCTTCTCGATCGCCCCTTGCACGGAGGGACCGTTCTCCTGCCGCTGCCAACCGACATAATCGGAGCCGTCATATTCGACGGTCAGCCGGTAGCGCGGCATCAGGAAATCCTCGTGCCGGCGGCGATCGGCGTGCCGCGCAGAAAGTCAGGCGCAGCAAGCGCCTTGCCGCCTGCCCGCTGCAGGCGCGTCGGCCGCACCGCCCCTTCGCCGCAGGCGATCGTCAAGCCGTCGTCCAGGATCGTGCCCGGCGTGCCGGCCCCTGCGGCAAGCTCCGACCCCAGTACCTTGATCCGCTCCATCCGCCCGGCGACCTGAAGTTCGAACCAGGCGCCCGGAAAGGGCGCGAGGCCGCGGATATGATTGTGAACGTCGGCCGCCGGCCGCGTGAAAACGATCCGCGTCTCGTCCTTCGTAATCTTGGCGGCGTAGGCGACGCCTTCCTCGGGCTGCGGTGTCAGCGTCAGTTCGCCCATCTCGAGCCGCACCATCGCCTCTTTCATGAGCGCCGCTCCGACATGCATCAGCTTGTCGTGCAGCTCGCCGGCCGTCATCGTCTCGCCGATCGGAACAGACTTGACGAGCGCCACGGGCCCGGTGTCGAGCCCCTTATCCATTTTCATCACCATCATGCCGGTCTCACGGTCCCCGGCCATGATCGCCCTCTGAATCGGTGCGGCACCCCGCCAGCGCGGCAGGAGCGAGGCATGGCCGTTATAGCAGCCGTGGCGAGTGCCCGAGAGGATCTCTTCCGGCAGCAGCAGGCCATAGGCGACGACGACTGCCACATCGGCACCGAAATCGCGAAAGATCTGCCGATCCGCGGTTTGCCTGAGGTTGACGGGTGTCAACACCGGAACACCGAGAAGTTCGGCCGCCTGATGCACCGGCGACTTTTGCAGATCGAGGCCGCGCCGGCCGCCGGGACGCGGCGGCTGCGTGTAGACGGCGACGATCTCGTGACGCGCCTCGACGAGAGCAGAGAGCGTCGGCACGGAGAATTCCGGTGTGCCCATGAAGATGATGCGAAGCGGCAAGGCGGTGAACTCCGTCTTTCTCAAATGCCCCAAGCAGGGCAGCGGCTCCGAGTCAAACGCCTCTAGGCGCGGGGCGCGACGGTCAGATGGCCTTGGCGCCGCGCGTCTTGGCCGCCTTGGCGAACTTGCGGATCACCATGTCGCGCTTGAGCTTGGAGATGTAATCGATGAACAGGACGCCGTTCAGATGGTCGATCTCGTGCTGCAGGCAGGTGGCGAGCAAGCCGTTGGCCTCAACTACCTGCTCCTTGCCGCCGCGGTCGAGATATTCGACGGTGATCGCCGCCGGTCGCTCGACTTCGGCATAATAGTCAGGGATCGACAGGCAGCCTTCCTCGTAGACGGAGCGCTCCTCGGAGGATTTCACGATCTTCGGATTGAGGAAGACCAGCGGTTTCTTCTCCTCGCCCTCCTTCGAAACGTCGAGAACCAGAAGGCGCTTCGGAACGCCGATCTGGATCGCCGCCAGTCCGATGCCGGGAGCGTCATACATGGTCTCGAGCATATCGTCGGCAAGCCGGCGAATGTCGGCGTCGATCGTCTCAACGGGCGTCGAAACCTGGCGCAGAAGCGGATCGGGAAGGATGATGAGCGGCTTGATCGTCATGCTCCCCCATAGCCGATCTTTCCGTCGCTGCGCAAGAAAATTGCCGTGTGATGAGTTGAGCCGTTTGTTCTTGTTTTGATCTAGTTTTCGGATGCGAATCTGTTTAGGCTGCGGCCATGGAGCCCACTGCCTTCGCCATCGACCAGCCGCTGTTCCTCATCGGCACCTTTCCCCTAACGGCTGGCCATCTGCTCAGCCTCGCCGCTCTCCTGTTCGTTTTGCTGGCAATTGCGTCGGCCCGCAGGGCGCGGGCGCTTCGCGCCGACGACCGGGACCAGCAGCTATCGGCGCTGCTCGCGGCACAGACCGAAATGCAGGGACGCATCGCCGCGATGGCCGATGTCTTTGGCACACGGCAGGCGGAACTCAACCAATCGCTCAGCCAGCGCATCGACGGCATGACGCACCGGATCGGCGCGTCGATCAGCGAACAGACGAAGGCGACCCACGAGAATTTAAGGCGGCTGCAGGAGCGGCTGGCGGTCATCGACAGCGCCCAGAATAATATCCAGTCTCTCGCCAGGGACATGGCCGGGCTGCAGAGCATTCTTGCCAACAAGCAGACGCGCGGCGCCTTCGGCCAGTCGCGGATGGAGGCGATCGTTGCCGACGGCCTGCCGATGGGCGCCTTCACCTTCCAGGCGACGCTTTCGAACGGGGCGAGGCCGGACTGCATCATCCGCATGCCGAATGCCCAGCCGCCGCTCGTCATCGACGCAAAATTCCCCCTCGAAGCCTGGAATGCCATGCGTGATGCGGAAAGTGCCGAGCGGCGCCAGCAGGCGGCGCAAGCCTTCCGACGCGACATGGAGGTCCATATCCGCGATATCGCCAGCAAATATCTGCTCGCCGGCGAGACGCAGGAAACCGCCTTCCTGTTCGTTCCGTCCGAATCGATCTTTGCGGAAATCCACGAGCATTTCGAAGCGACCGTCCAGAAGGCGCACCGCCAGCGCATCGTCATCGTCTCGCCGTCGCTGCTGCTCCTTTCCATCCAGGTGATCCAGTCGATCCTGAAGGACGCCCGCATGCGCGAGCAGGCGCATCTGATCCAGGGCGAGGTGGTGCGCCTGATGGAGGATCTCTCGCGGCTCGACGAACGGGTCCGGAAGCTGCAGGGCCACTTCGCGATGACCCAGAAGGATGTCGAGGACATTCTGATCTCCTCCGACAAGCTGACGCGTCGCGGCGCCAAGATCGAGGCGCTGGAACTGGAGGCCGCACCGGCGAACCACGGCGCCAGGGAGCCGGCCGACAAGAGTGAGCGGGCAGTCGACAACCGCATCGGGCAATTGAAGCTGCGGGTGGTTGACGAAGACTGACGGCCTCGGGCACTCTCCGGCACAATCAGCAACCCGACGGGACATCTCCACATGATCACTGTTCTTGGGTCCATCAACATGGACCTGATCGCCACGACCGCACGCCTTCCGAAGCCGGGCGAAACCGTTGCCGGAACGGGCTTTTCCACCGCCGCCGGCGGCAAGGGGGCGAACCAGGCGCTGGCAGCCCGGCGCGCCGGCGCTTCCGTGCGGATGGCCGGCGCCGTCGGCTCGGACAGCTTTGCGGAAGGCGCGCTTACCCTGCTCAAGGAGGCGGGCACGGACCTTGGCCTCACCAAGACCGTGAGCGAGCCGACCGGGACCGCCCATATCCTCGTCGGCGGTGACGGCGAGAACGTCATCGTCGTCGTCGCCAGCGCCAATGCGACGGTGAGCGAGAGCGACGCGGTCACGGCCCTCGAGCAAATGGCGGCCGGCGACACGCTGATGCTGCAGCTCGAAATTCCGGCGGCCTCGGTGGAGAAGGCGCTGGTGGAGGCCAGGCGCCGTGGCATCCGCTCGATCATCAACATCGCGCCGTTGACGCCGGAGGCGGCCCGCCTTGGCCGCATGGCCGACATCGTCATTGCAAACGAGACCGAGTTCGAGCTTTTGGCGGGCAAAAGCGGTATTGCAGGCGCTGAGCGTGAAGCGGCAATGAAGGACCTCCACGACGAAACCGGACAGATCGTCATCGTCACCCTCGGTGCCGAGGGTGTCGCCGCCGTCCATCAGGGCGATATTCACAGCGCCAAGGGGCTGGCGATCGAACCCGTCGATACGGTCGGAGCTGGAGATACGTTCTGCGGCTATCTCGCGGCAAGCCTCGACGCGGGCCTCGCCTTCCCCGATGCGCTGCGCCGTGCCGCCGCCGCCGGATCGCTCGCCTGCCTGAAAGCGGGAGCACAGCCGTCCATACCGCTCGCCTCCGAGGTCGCCGCGCGCCTTTGACTGCCGCAGTCTATTTTTGGTCCGTTTCGCGATCTGGATAGGATTTGGCGCGGCAACGATGCTCGCCGCGTAGAATCCACTTTGGACGGCCAGGAATTGGCCCGGATGTTGGCCTTAAATTAATCTTTGATGATCTATCCAGATTGCGAGGCAGCCCGCTCGCATCGGTCCGGCTCCTGTATGCCGGTCGGCATCACGCGCTCCATGATGGAGCTTCACCCACATTTGGAATGTCATGCCGCAGGCAAGAAACCTGCGGACCTCTCAGTGCGTGAGGATTTCATGTTCAACTTCCATGCAAAATCGCTGGCCACCAAGCTGATCGCCGTCACGGGCGGCACGATCGCTCTCGTGTTGCTCGCATCGAATTTCGTTCTCATTTCACAGACCCAGGATCGTGTCGAAACGCTCGTCTTCGACGGCGCCAAGACGGAGGCCCGCGCGATTGCCGCCGAAATCGCCGGCAGCGTCGGAGAGCTGGCGGCCGCCGCCAACACGATGTCGGGCGTGCTCGGCCGCGGCCATGGCGGAAAATCCGTCGACCGCGCCGGCGCCATCAACCTATTGAAGGCCAACCTCGATCAGCATGACTTCGCCTTCGGCAGCTGGTTCGCCGAGGCGCCGAAGGCATTCGACGGCAAGGACGTCGTCAACAACACCGAGCTTGGCGGCAATGCGGAAGGCGCCTTCACGCCCTATTGGTCGAAGGACCGCAACGGCAAGGCACAGCTTTCGACCTTCCGCGCCGACTACGCGGCCGAATGGTACGCGCTAGCCGCGAAGAGCGGCAAGGGTGCCATCACCCAGCCCTACATGGCCGAAGGCACCGACGTTCCGACGACGATGACGTCGATCGCCTATCCGGTGCTGTCCGACGGCAAGATGATCGGCGTCTCGGGCGTCGACATCTCGCTCGCTTCGCTTGCCGACCGGCTCGCGACGTTGAAGCCCTTCGGTTCGGGCCGCGTCTACCTGCTGTCGCAGAGCGGCAAGTGGCTCGCGGCGCCAATTCCCGATCTCCTGATGAAGGATTACGAGGGCGAGGGTGAGGATATCATCCAGAAGGCGCTCTCGTCCGACGCGTCAGGCATGATCAGGAACCTGACCTATGACGGAAACGCGCCCTTCGACCGGGTCGTCTATCCCTTCAAACTGCCCAATGTGGCTGCGAACTGGCTCGTCCTCGTCGACGTGCCGCGCACCGCCATCAATGCACCGGTCAACGATCAGACCTATATGATGATCATCGGGGGCATCGTCGTTCTCGCCGCCGTGCTCGCCGGCCTCCATCTCGCCGTTCGCCGCTTCGTCCAGAAGCCGCTCGCGGGCCTCGTCCGCGACGTCGAAACGCTCAGCAATGGCGACTATGCACAGCCGATCTCCGGGCAAGACCGCTCCGACGAGACCGGCTCGGTCGCCAAGGCCCTCGAAGGTTTCCGTCATCGGTTGGCCGACGCCAAACGCCTAGAAGGCGAAGCCCGCCACGAGCGCGAACAGGCCGAGCTGGAACGCAGCCGCTCGGAGAGCGAGCGCGCCGAGACCGGGGCGCTGCAACGCGACATCGTCGCACGTCTCGGCAAGGGTCTCTCGCATCTCGCCTCCGGCGACCTCGCCTACCGGATTGCGGACGAGTTCCCGGGCGAATACGCCCAGCTGAAGCGCGACTTCAATGCGGCGATGGAGAGCCTTGAAGAGACCATCCGCACCGTCAACCACTCGGTTGTCAATATCGGCAGCGGCACCAGCGAGATTTCCAACGCCGCCAACGACCTGTCGCATCGGACCGAGCAGCAGGCCGCAAGCCTGGAGGAAACCGCAGCCGCCCTCGACCAGCTGACGTCGCAGGTGGATGCCAGCGCCGAAAACGCCAAGGTCGCGGCAAAATCCGTCGAACTGGCGAGCAGCGATGCGGAGCAGTCCGGCGCGGTCGTGCAGAAGGCGATTGCGGCAATGCAGGGCATCGAGCAGTCCTCGCACGAGGTCAGCCGCATTATCGGTGTCATCGACGAGATCGCCTTCCAGACCAACCTGCTCGCACTCAATGCGGGCGTCGAGGCCGCACGCGCCGGCGAGGCCGGCAAGGGCTTTGCGGTCGTCGCGCAGGAGGTCCGCGAGCTTGCGCAGCGCTCGGCCAATGCCGCCAAGGAGATCAAGACCTTGATCAACACCTCGGCCGGACAGGTGCGCGAGGGCGTCGATCTCGTCGGCAAGACGGGCGGCGCACTCAAGAAGATCGCCGAGCAGGTGGTGCAGATCAACGGCTTGATCCGGCAGATCTCCAGCTCAGCCTCGGAGCAAGCCGTCGGCCTCAAGGAAATCAACGCTGCGGTCAACCAGATGGATCAGGTGACGCAGCAGAATGCGGCCATGGTCGAAGAGACGACGGCGGCCAGCATGACGCTGAACGAGGAGGCCCGGACACTGAGCGGGCTGGTTGCGCGGTTCCGCGTGGTCCAGCGGGAGCCGGTACAGTCTTCCGCCGAAAAGCTGCGTGGCGCCGCCGCCAGGATGCGAACCGCAGAAGCTCCCCGCCCGGCAGCGGAACCGACGGCGGCACGCGGCTATTCGAGCTCGACGCAGCGGGTTCTCGTCCAGACCTCCGGCGCAAACGCCCTCGCTCAAGGCAATTGGGAAGAGTTCTGATCGAACCAGACAAGACTAAAGCGGCGCCCGACGGGCGCCGCTTTCATTTTCAGAGGCGCGCCAGGCGATCGGTCAGGAGCTCGAAGAATCCCTCGTCGTCGATATGGCGCATCACCTTGGCATTGTGCTTTCGGCCGGTGACCTGCCACCAGTCGACGACGGTCATGCCGGTGGTCAGCGCCGACGCCGTCTCGATCTCGACATTGCAGTCGCGGCCGGTGAAGAGCTCCGGCCGCAAGAGATAGGCGATCACCGTCGGATCGTGCAAAGGCCCGCCATCGGTGCCGTATTTCTCGATGTCGAAGCGTTCGAAGAATTCCAGCATTTCAGCGAGCGCGACCGCCGCCGGGCGGCCGATGGCGCGGATTTTCTCGACCCGGACCTTATGGGTGAGGACGCGATGCGTCACGTCGAGCGGCATCATGACGATGGGAATGCCGGAGCGGAAGACGATCTCGGCGGCTTCCGGATCGACATAGACGTTGAATTCGGCCGCCGGCGTGATGTTGCCGCCTTCAAAGAAGCCGCCGCCCATCATCACCAGCTCCCGCACCCGCGGCGCGATTTCCGGCGTCCTCGTGAGCGCCAGGGCGATATTGGTCAACGGACCCAGCGTGCAGAGCGTCACTGTGTCCGGCGCTTCGGCAAGCAGCGTCTCGATGATGAAGTCGACGGCGTGCTGCTCCTGCAGCGGCAGGGTCGGCTCGCTGAGTTCAGGACCGTCGAGGCCGGTCTTGCCGTGCACATGTTCGGCCGTCACCAGCGGCCGCGCCACGGGCCGCTCGGCCCCGGCAAAGACCTTGATGTCGGTCCTGTTGCAAAGTTCGCAGACGATCCGCGCATTGCGCGACGTCAGCGTCAACGGCACGTTGCCGGCAACCGTGGTGATGCCGAGCACGTCGATTTCCTCCGGACTGCCGAAGGCCAGCATGATGGCGGCCGCATCGTCCTGTCCCGGATCCGTGTCGATGATGATCTTTCTCGCGCTTGTCACTGTCTTCCTCCTGCGAGTCGGATGGTATCGGATCGCCAGGCCATGACCTGGTGAGGTGAGCCGGTCACGGGGAGACTTGAGCAGCCTGCGCGTGCGCCGGGGAATTGGACCTCCGCAGCGGACTATGATTTGCGTCAGCGGCCGAGGCAAGCCGCTTGCACTCGTTGCGCACAGCTACCATATTGCTGTCGAAGGATGCTGCCTGGCAGGTCCGAAAGATGGTCGCTTGAGCTCACAAGGACTTGGAATGAGCAGGATTACGCCCTTTACGAGCCCGCTGCTGGTGGGCTTCGACAGCATGGAAAAGACCCTCGAGCGGATCGCCAAGGCGAACGACGGATACCCTCCCTACAATATCGAGCGCATTCGCGGCGATAGCGCCGCCGGTACGCCGGAACGGCTGCGGATCACGCTTGCCGTCGCCGGATTCTCCGAAGAGGATCTGGAGGTCACGACGGAGGAAAACCAGCTCGTCGTCCGTGGCCGCCAGGTCGAAACCGGCGAACGGGATTACCTGCATCGCGGCATCGCCGCCCGGCAATTCCAGCGGACCTTCGTGCTTGCCGACGGCATGCGGGTGCTCGGCGCCGAACTCCGCAACGGTCTTCTGTCGGTCGATCTGGTGCGCCCCGAGCCGGTCCGTATGGTAAAGAAAATTAACATTTCGGTCCCAGAATAGGATAACCGGCGGGATTTTCCTCCCGCGCCGGCGACCACGGAGCATGACCATGGGACTGAAAACCATCACCTCATCGCTGTCGAAAAACGACCTTGCGCATCTCGGCGCCGGCGAAGTCGGCTATATCCGCAAGATGCGGTCGGAGGAGGTCTCCCGCTGCTTTCCGGAAGCGCCCGAGATGGGACCGGGCATCGATCTCTGGGCCCTGTTTGCGGCGGACGGCACGCCGATCCTGTTGACCGACAACCGCTCGAGCACCTTCTTCAAGGCCGCCGAGGACGACCTTCGCACCGTCAGCCTGCATTGAGCGGCTGAGGCATTCCAGCTGAATTTGGCGCCTCATCCAGCTGCCGCCACCTTCTCCCCGCAGCGACGGGGAGAAGGAACAAGGGGCTATGTCCCACCGCCCATTTTCCGCACTAGCTGGGGTAAGGCCAAAGCGCAAAGAGTCCTAAACGCGCCGAAACGTCAGATAGGCCGAACTTCTGCCTTCCCGTCGGGCCTTGGCCTCGTAGCGCGTGCTCGGCCAGCCGGCAAACGGGGTCAGCCAATCGGCCGATCTTTCCGCCGTCCAGTCGAAGGCGGCGTGGTCGCGGCAATGGATGAGCGTCCAATTGACATAGTTGTCGATGTCCGAGGCGAAGCAGAAGAGGCCGCCGGGTTTCAGGACGCGCGCGAAGCGGTCGAGATTGACCTTTGAGACGAACCGCCGCTTCCAATGCTTCCGCTTCGGCCAGGGATCGGGATAGAGCAGATCGATCTGATCGACGGAAGCCTGCGGCAGCCAGTCCAGCACCTGCGTGGCATCGTCGTCATAGAGGCGGACATTGTCGATCTCCCTCGCTTCGATCTGGCCGAGCAGCTTTGCCATGGAATTAACGAAGGGTTCGACGCCGATGAAGCCGGTGGACGGATCCTCCGCCGCCCGATGAATGAGATGCTCGCCGCCGCCGAAGCCGATTTCCAGGCGAATCCGCTTGACCTCCGCGGGAAACAGCGCCGACAGATCGTCCGGCGACGGTTGCTTGAGATCGAGCCTCAGGACCGGCAGCAGCGTCTCGAGCTGCGCTGCCTGGCGTTCCCGCAACGGCTTGCCCTTGCGGCGCCCGAAGAAGGCCTCCGTCGATCTGGCACCACGCGGTTCGGTCATATTTGTTCTTCCTTGGATCATGACGATTTTCGGTCTCATTCGACCGAAGATCACAAGCATGATCGACTTCATTATGTCCAGACGCCGGCGCCTGACCGCTCACATCTTCCCGCGCAAGCAGAGGGGCGGAGGCTCCTTCGAGCATCCGCCCCGATCTGCTTTTCACTTGCGTTCAACCGCGGCAACACCGTGGCGCTGACGCCAGCCTCTTCGGCCCACCCGTGTGTGAATATCAAGCGGCGCGGCTGCTGATCGGCGCAGAATCGAGCGAGATCGCTTCCTTGAGCGGCTTGACGAGGTCGAGCTTCTCCCAGGAGAAGGAGCCGTCGCGGCCAGCCTTGCGGCCGAAGTGGCCATAGGCGGAGGTCTTGGCATAGATCGGCTTGTTGAGGTCGAGGTGGCGGCGGATGCCGGTCGGCGAAAGGTCCATCGTCTTGCGGATGGCCTTCTCGACCTGGTCTTCCGAAACCTTGCCAGTACCGTGCAGGTCGACATAGATCGACAGCGGCTGGGCGACGCCGATCGCATAGGAAAGCTGGATCGTGCAACGTTCCGCGAGGTTGGCCGCCACGACGTTCTTCGCGAGATAGCGGGCGGCATAGGCGGCCGAGCGGTCGACCTTGGTCGTGTCCTTGCCGGAGAAGGCACCGCCGCCATGCGGTGCGGCGCCGCCATAGGTGTCGACGATGATCTTGCGGCCGGTGAGACCCGCGTCGCCGTCCGGTCCGCCGATGACGAACTTGCCGGTCGGGTTGATGTACCAGGTGCAGTCGTCGGCGATCTTCAGGTCGTCGAGGGCCTCGCGGATATAGGGCTCCACGACATTGCGGACCTTGGCGGAATCCCAGCTGTCGTCGAGGTGCTGGGTCGACAGGACGATGGAGGTGACTTCGCTCGGCTTGCCGTCGACATAGCGTACCGTCACCTGGCTCTTGGCGTCCGGGCCAAGCTTGGCAACGTCGCCCTCGCCCTTCTTGCGGGCGGCGGCGAGCAGATTGAGGATGCGGTGCGAATAGTAGATGGGCGCCGGCATGAGCTCGGCGGTCTCGCGGCAGGCATAGCCGAACATGATCCCCTGGTCGCCGGCCCCCTCTTCGCCCTGCTTGTCGGCGGCATTGTCAACGCCCTGGGCGATGTGCGCCGACTGGAAGTGCAGCAGCACGTCAATCTTCGCCGTCTTCCAGTGGAAGCCGTCCTGCTCGTAGCCGATGTCGCGGATCGCCTTGCGGGCGGCCGCCTTGAACTTCGAGGGGTTGATGACGTCGTTGCCGTTCTTGTCCTTTTTCAGAAGGCTCGGCGGCAGGCGTACTTCACCGGCGATGACGACGCGGTTGGTGGTCGCCAGCGTTTCGCAAGCAATGCGCACGGTCCACGGGTCGACTCCGCATTTCGCCGCTTCGCGGTAGACCAGGTCGACGATCTCGTCGGAGATGCGGTCGCACACTTTGTCCGGATGACCTTCGGCAACGGATTCGCTGGTGAACAGGTAATTTGCGCGCATACGGGAAGTCCCCTCAATGAAAGAAGCATGTTCACTGTTAGTGGTTTTGCCACCGAAAAACAAGCGCACAAGGACATAAATATATCTTTATATCGATATCGCAACGACGATTGGAACGGCATTTCTCCAAGCCGCGCCGACCGACAAAAACAGTCTCAGGAGCCCCCGGCACCTACGAAAAAAGCGGCCCTGGGCCGCTTTTTCGTAAGGTCGGAAAGTTCTGCTATTCGCTCTCGGCTTCGGCCGCCAGTGCCTTCACCAGATCCACCAGCTTGCGGCGGACCTTCGGATCGGAAATCTTCACGAATGCCCGGTTGAGCTGCAGGCCTTCGGAAGAGGAGAGGAAGTCCACCACATAATTGGAGCTCGGCGCTTCCGCCATGCCTGATCCGGCGCCGCCCTCGCCCGGAGCATCCTCGAAAAAGAACGAGACCGGGACGTTGAGGATGGAGGAGATGTTCTGCAGCCGGCTCGCACCGACGCGGTTCGTTCCCTTTTCGTATTTTTGGATTTGCTGGAATGTGATCCCCAGACTCTCGCCGAGCTTCTCCTGGCTCATGCCAAGCATCGTCCGGCGAAGGCGAATCCTGCTACCGACATGAATGTCGATCGGGTTCGGCTTCTTCTTGTTTTCAACCATAGTCGCGTTCCTGAACACGCTGTTTCGATGGCCACAACCCATCATTGACGCAGCAATTGATGAACAGCCTGCCAGCGAAAGCAGGGCTCCAGTGGCAGGCATGGGTTGATGGTGAAATACACTATGCAATTTTAGGGGTTTTAGGTCAATTCGTCCAAAAATTAAAACCCCTGCGCGAGATTACCGCAATCAACAATAGAAACGCCGCCGTGAACCAGAAGATCCTGCCACGCATCGTGCTGTCGGTCATGGTGGGCATCTTGCCCGGCAGAATTGTGTCCGTCACTCCCTTGTAATTGTATCCTAATCCTACCACTAAAACACCACGTGCATCAACAATCGCTGATATACCGGTGTTGGCGGCTCGGATCATTGGCGTGCCGGTCTCGATTGTGCGCAGCCGAGCCTGATGGAGATGCTGGCGCGGGCCGGGCGTGTCGCCGAACCAGGCGTCATTGGTGACGTTCAGGAGAGCGTCGGAGAGCTGCGCATTGCCGTCGATTTCGTCGGCAAAGATCGCCTCGTAACAGATCAGCGGATAGAATGTCCTGCCGCCGGGCAGCGTCAGGACCGAACGGTTCGGCGCCGCCGAGAAGCCACCAGGCATATTCGCGGCAATCGAACTCAAGCCCCAGGAATTGAGGACGTCCTCGAACGGCAGATACTCGCCGAATGGAACGAGATGCACCTTGTCCGCCGCGCCGACGATCTGGCCGCGGTCGTCGATCACGTAGATCGAATTGTAGTAGCGCGGCGGCAGGCCCGCCCCCGCGTCCTCGGCCCGCACGGCGCCCGCCACGAGGATTTGCCCCTCCTGGAGAACCTCCGCGATCCGGGTCAGCGCGTCGGGATTGTCCGTCAGGATGAAGGGGATCGAGGTTTCCGGCCAGACGATGATATCCGGGCGCTTGCCGCCCGCCTGCGGCGGCGCGGCGGTCAAGGACAGATGCTCCTCGAAGATCGCCGCGCGCTCGCGGTCGTCCATCTTCTTCGCCTGGTCGATCACCGGCTGCACAAGACGAACGGTGCGTTCCGGCATCATCGGCTGCGGCGCCGGCAGGGAAAGCCGGTGATAGCCGTAGCCGATATGCGCAGCGAAGAGCAGTGCAGCGGCGGCAAGGCCGATCCGCGCGCCCCTGCCGGTGCCGACGAGGGCCGGAGCGGCAAACACGAAGACCGCAAGCATATTGATCGTCGCCACATTCAGGACGCTCGCCGATTGCATCATCAGCGGCATCGGCATTGCCGCATAGCCGATCGCATTCCAGGGGAAGCCGGTAAAGAGGAAGCTGCGCAGCCATTCAGAGAGGCCGAAGCCGACCGCAAGCGCAGCAATACGTCCGACGCCGTCTGACCAGAGGCAGCGGGCGATGATCACGGCGAGCGCATAGAACAGGGCGAGCGCGGCGGGAAGGCCGATGACGGCCAGCGGCAAGGCCCAGGCGAAGAGATCCGCCTCCACCAGGAGCGCGTTGCCGAGCCACCAAAGACCGCCGAGGAAATAGCCGAAGCCGAAACTCCAGCCGATCGCAGCCGCCGGCAGGAGCCGCCGGACGACGCCGTCGTCGGGATGGGTCGGTACCCCGTCGATCAGCCAGACGAGCATCGGAAAGGAAATGAAGGCCGCCGCGAAGATGCCGAAAGGCGGCTGGGCGAGCATCGCCAGCACGCCCGCGAGGAAGCCGACCAATGCGCGAGACGCCCCGGAGAGCAATATGATCCTGCCTGCCAGTTTTTCCATGCAGCCTCCAAGTCGCGCCGGCGAAAGGCCTCGCGCGTAAGATCAATCGAATCAGTGCCGGCAGTTTTCCAAAAAACCGCTTGCTTGTCCCGTGGCCGTGGCGGCGCCGCGCCGCTGCTGCATGGTTTGGCCTTGGGTCGGTTCCGCTTCACGAAATCATGCAGCAGATCGTGGCGAGATGAAGAGAGAGGGCAATTACCCGGATCACCCCCCGACTGGTTGAGATAGAAGCCGGATTAACCACAGCCGGCAGAATTCACGCTCCGGCCACCGCTGGTTGTTCCCTCCTGGGGACGATGCCGTTAGTCTGGTCCAACTACTCGGCACTGGGCCCATGTGACGCGTCTACTGCATCACTCCTAAAATTCGAGAATTGATTTGAGGAGGAAATCATGCAGCAATTCAAAGTGCTACAGCGACCTTTGCACGTCTCTTGACCGCGCGGCGTTGTAGGACAGGCGATCCAGAACAGCATCTCGGACAAAAAAGGGGTCCCCATGTTCGATACCCGCGAAAAGATCGCGCTTTTCATTGACGGCGCCAATCTCTACGCGACATCGAAGAGCCTCGGCTTCGACATCGATTACCGGAAGTTGTTGACCGCATTCCACAAACGCGCCTATCTGCTGCGCGCCTACTACTACACGGCGCTCATCGAAGACCTCGAATTTTCCTCGATCCGGCCCTTGATCGACTGGCTGGACTACAATGGCTACACGGTCGTGACCAAACCGGCCAAGGAATTCACTGACGCCCAGGGCCGGCGCAAGATCAAGGGGAGCATGGATGTAGAACTCGCGATCGACGCGATGGAACAGTGCCGCGTCGTCGACCATTTCGTCCTCTTCTCCGGCGACGGCAATTTCACCACCCTGGTGGACGCGTTGCAGCGCAGGGGACGCAAGGTTTCCGTCGTTTCGACGCTCACGACCCAGCCGCCGATGATCGCCGACGAACTGCGCCGCCAAGCTGATCATTTCATCGATCTCATCACATTGCGCAGCGAGATCGACCGCCATCCACAGGCGTCGCCCCAGACCGCCAAGCCGGTCGACGAAACGCTCACCACCTAAAACATATCATTCCGCCGAGCTCGGAGGCGGGGCGTTTGCCTGAGCGCCGCCATTCGCCGGCAGCGCATCGGGCAAGATTTCCTTTTCGGGCTTGACCACTCGCCGGCGTGCCGGCGGCCGCTTGCGCATGATGCGCACCCGCTTTACGCGACGCGGATCGGCGTCGAGGATTTGGAACTCGAAGCCGGGAATGGCCTGCACCACCTCGCCGCGGACCGGAATGCGGCCGAGCGATGCGAAGACCAGGCCGCCCAGCGTGTCGACGTCCTCGAGCTGCTCGCGCACGTCGAAATCCGGACCGATCGCCTCGGCAATCTCCTCGAGCTCGACACGCGCGTCCGCCACGAAAACGTCGTCCGACGAGCGGGCGAACATCACCTCGTCGTCGTCATGCTCGTCCTCGATGTCGCCGACCACCATCTCGACAATGTCTTCGAGCGAGACCAGCCCGTCGGTGCCGCCATACTCGTCGATGACGAGCGCCATCTGAATGCGTGCGGCCTGCATGCGTTGCATCAGGTCGGAAGCGAGCATCGAAGGGGGCACGAAGAGGACCTGGCGAATGATGCCCGCCTCCTCGACCGATTTGTTCAGGTCGACGCGCGATAGATCGAAGCCCGGCCTCGGCGGGCGCGGCGTCTTCTCCACCTTGTCGGCGACGACCGGATGCGCTGCCTTCCCGTTGCGGCGGCGGTTGCGGGCCTGCCGGGTCACATAGGCGAGCAGGTCGCGGATATGGACCATGCCGCGCGGGTCGTCGAGGCCCTCGCTATAGACCGGCATGCGCGAACGGCCGGATTCTTCGAAGAGAACCATGAGTTCGCCGATCGTGATGCTCTGATCGACCGCTTCGATATCGGCACGCGGCACCATCACGTCCTCAACGCGGACCTCGCGGAAGCGGAGGATGTTGTTGAGCATCGCCCGCTCTTCGGGCGAAAAGGCGGTGTTGCTGTCGGCATCCGTCATCAGCGCGTCGGCGAGATCCTCGCGCAGGCTTGACGCGCCCGCACCGCGCCACAGGCGGGCCGCACGGCTCCAGAAGGATGAGGTGGATTTGTTGCCCTCTGGTCGGGCGGTGGTACTACTACTGCCCGCGTCGGCGTCGCCGGAGGCATCGGCCTCCTCGCTGGCAACCGTTGCCGGCTGTGTCTTGAAGTCGCTCATTGTTCCAAACTGTCAATCCGGGGTCCGGTCCCCGTAGGGATCAGATAGGCCAAGACGCGCCAAAATGCGAGTCTCCAACCCTTCCATTCTTTCCGCTTCGTCGTCTTCAATATGATCATAGCCGAAAAGATGGAGGAATCCATGGACGAGAAGATGCGTCAGATGCTCGTCGAAAGATTTCTCCAATTCATCGGCTTCGCGCTTCAGCGTCTCGTAGGCGACGATAATGTCGCCGAGCATCGGCCCCGGCATCCTGCCGGGCGTCACGGGGAAGGCGGGGAAGGACAACACGTTGGTCGGCTTGTCCTGGTTGCGCCATTCGGCGTTGATCTCCCGCATAGACCGATCGTTGGTGAAGACCAGCGACAGTTCCGGCGGTTCGGCCGGGAACGGCTGCTTCTCCTCGGTGGCGAGAAAATCCGCGGCCGCGCCGAGAATGCGCGCAGAAAGGGCCTGCAACCGGTCCTCCGGCGGCCAGTCTCCTTCATCGACGCTGATCTGAATATCCAAAGCCGTCATGACTGGTCGCGACTGCCTCAGCGGTCGCTCTGTCCGCTTTCGTCGTGAACGGCCGTATGGCTTTCATAGGCCCTGACGATCCGCGCCACCATCGGATGGCGCACCACGTCGGCATCCTTGAAGCGGATCACCGACACGCCTTCGACGCCCTTGAGGATCTGCAGCGCCTCGACGAGACCGGATTTCACGCCGCGCGGCAGGTCGACCTGGCTCGGATCGCCGGTGACGATCATCCGGCCGTTTTCGCCGAGGCGCGTCAGGAACATTTTCATCTGCATCGACGTCGTGTTCTGCGCCTCGTCGAGGATGACGGCGGCATTGGCGAGCGTCCGGCCGCGCATGAAGGCGAGCGGCGCGATCTCGATCACGCCGGCCGAAATCGCCCGTTCCACCTTGTCGCCCGGCATCATGTCGTAAAGCGCATCGTAGAGCGGCCTGAGATAGGGATCGACCTTCTCTTTCATGTCGCCGGGCAGGAAGCCGAGCCGCTCGCCCGCTTCGACCGCCGGCCGCGACAGGATGATGCGGTCGACGGCGCCGCGCTCCAGCAGCTGGGCCGCATGGGCGACGGCGAGATAGGTCTTGCCGGTGCCGGCCGGGCCGACGCCGAAGACGAGCTCCGCCCGCTCCATGGCCCGGATATAGGCGTCCTGCATTGGCGTGCGCGCAGCAATCGTCTTCTTGCGCGTCGAAATCTGCGCCATCGTCAACTTGGCTTTGCGCTCCATGGTCGGCAACTGCAGCTGGTCGTCGGCCGCGACCGCCATGCGGATCGCCCCTTCGACGTCGGACGTATCGATCGAAGCCCCACTTTGCAGTCTTCCATAGAGATAGTCGAGCGCGCGCCGCGCCTGGTTGGTCGCCACGATGTCGCCGGAGATCGCAACGGAATTGCCGCGCGGCCTGGCATCGACGCGCAGCCGTTCCTCAAGCAATTTCAAATTCTGGTCGAACTGGCCGAAGAGCTCGCTGGCGAACCGATTGTTCTCGAACGTGAGCACGAAGTGATTGGCGTCTGTCGCGGTTGTCTTGGAATGGCGCGATGAGGTTGAAATCATTTCGTGTCCGTTCAAGCGGTTCTGGCTCCTCACTCTCGATCTCGGCACCGCGCGTGAAATGACGCGCAGAGAATGTTCTAACGCCTTAACTCAGCAAAAGCTCCCGAGAAGGCTCTCGTGCCCCTGCTCTATTCGATCATCTCGGCAAACAGGCTGTTCGGGCCGGCCTTGGTGATTCGTACCTTGATAATGTCACCGATTTGCGATCGTTTTGCATCAACATTCACGGGCTGCAGCCAGGGCGAGCGGCCGACTAGCTGACCCGGCATGCGGCCGGGCTTTTCCAGAAGCAGGTCTATCTCTCTGCCGACGCAGGCGGCGGCAAAGTCGCGCTGCTGTTTGAAGAGCAAAGTCTGCAATCTTTCCAGCCGCTTGGCCTTTACGTCTTCGGGAACCTGGTCCTTGAGATCGGCCCCCGGCGTACCCGGGCGGCTTGAATATTTGAAAGAGAAGGCCTGTGCATAACCCACCGCCTCGACGAGACGCATCGTGTCCTCGAAATCCTGATCGGTCTCGCCCGGGAAGCCGACGATGAAATCGCCGGAGAGCGCCAGATCGGGTTGAACGGTGCGAATCCGCTCGACAAGGGCAAGATATTCGGCCGCCGTATGGCGCCGGTTCATCACTTTCAGGATGCGATCGGAACCGGATTGGACCGGCAGATGCAGATAGGGCATCAGCTTGGCCATCGATCGGTGCGCCTCGATCAGGCTCTCGTCCATGTCGCGCGGGTGGCTGGTCGTGTAGCGCAGCCGCGCGAGGCCGTCGATCTCGGCGAGGCGCCTCAGAAGGTCGCCGAGGCCCCAGTCGCGTCCGTCAGGCCCCGTTGCATGCCAGGCATTGACGTTCTGGCCGAGCAGCGTGATCTCACGCACGCCGCCGTCGACCAGCTTTTCCGCCTCAGCGACGATCTGCGCCACCGGGCGCGAGACTTCCGAGCCGCGTGTGTAGGGCACCACACAGAAGGTGCAGAATTTGTCGCATCCTTCTTGCACGGTGAGAAAGGCGGTGACGCCGCGGGCACGGGTCTTGGCCCTGTCCGGCGCCGGCAGATGCTCGAACTTGTCCTCGATGGCGTAGTCCGTCTCGACGACGCGCTCGCCGCTCCTCGCCCGCTTCAACGCCTCGGGCAGCCGGTGGTAGGTTTGCGGGCCGATGACGAGGTCGACCGCCGGCGCACGCCGTAGTATCTCGTTGCCCTCGGCCTGGGCGACGCAGCCGGCGACGCCGATCACCATTTCGCGGCCCGCGATCGCCTTCGCCTTCTTCAGTTCGCGCAGCCGGCCCAGTTCGGAATAGACCTTTTCGGCGGCCTTCTCGCGGATATGACAGGTGTTGAGCAGCACGAAATCGGCATCTTCCAGCACGTCCGTCGCAATAAAGCCGTCCCGCGTGAGCGCGTCGGACATACGGTCGGAATCGTAGACATTCATTTGGCAGCCATAGGTCTTGACGAAGACCTTGCGCGTCGGAGCGTGTTCCTCGCCCGCCACGGGCGATTTCGGCAGAAGAGCGGTTTCCTGGGTCATGCGGGTTCTTTAGTGCAAAGCGGCCCAAAGTTGAAGCATTTTCGGCCGGCACCCAAGGCGGCGGGGCGGCTCGTTATCGCTAGGCCGCGGTCCTCTCCCGGGCCGGCGCCCGGCCTCTCAGCCGGTCCGACAACATGTTGCGGATCCGCTGCTCGACGAGGCGGCTGATGGTCTTGCGGCTGGAGTGCCGGTCGTAATCCACCGCCTCGCCGAAATCCACTTCCACGTCGATCGCCCCTTCCCGAAGGACCCCGACGAGGTGCGGCAGCAGCCCGATGTCGCCCGGCCAGGCCGCGACCGGCCGGTAGTAGCGGCCCATGGGCATGCCATGGATGCCCGTATAGGAAATCGCCACCGGCTGGACATGCACGACGCCGGTCGGCGACTGCGGCACGGCCGAGGCGGCTGCGCCGAACAGCGAGGTCTTGATCTCGAGAAGGCGGTTGCCGTCCGAAGTCGTCCCCTCCGGAAAGAGCACGACGACCTCGCCGTCTGCGAGCCGGCGGCCGATCTCGCTTACCTGGTGGCCGGTTGTGCGTTTCTGCTCGCGTTCAATAAAAACCGAGGCCTGCAGGCGGGCAAGGATACCGAAGACGGGCCAGTCCCTGACGTCCGACTTGGCTACGAAAACGACATCGGCAATGGACGACAGGACCATTATGTCCTTCCAGGAGACGTGATTGGCGCTTATCAGCAGCGGCCGCCGCCGATCCAATTCCCCGTGGACCCGAACGCGAAGGCCGAGCAGACGGCAGGCGATGCGATGCCAGAACCGCGGCAGGAAGCGGCGCGGCTTCATATCCAGCCAGAGGCAGACAAGTTGGACCGGCATCAGCAGCAAAGAGACGATCGCCAGCAGGATGGCGTAGAGCGCGACCCGTATCCAGTTGATCATCCGGAAAGACTTTCTGATCCGACCACTTCGACGGGACTGGAGCGGGTGCGCTCAATGCGTCCGCGCCGCCGCTCTATCGGATTGATTTGCCGCATTTATGCGACGGCAGGTGAGTCCACCTGCCTGCAAAATGCTCTAGCGAAGATCGAGCCGCATGACAAGGGCGGCCGTGCGCGACCCGCCCGCTCCCTGATAATAGGCCTTGCGCTCGCCGACCTTCGCGAAGCCGAGCTTGCCGTAGAGTCCGATCGCTGCCAGGTTCGCCTCATCGACTTCGAGGAATAGCGTCTCAGCGCCCTTGACGATCGCCTCGCGCATCACCGCCTGCATCAGCCGCCAGCCGAGACCGGAGCGGGCAAAACGCGGATCGACGCCGATCGACAGGACCTCGGCCTCACCCGCGGCGGCACGCGACAGCACGAAGCCTCCGAATGCAGGTCGAAACGTGCCATTCGTCTGGCGGGCAGCGAAGCCGAAGACCGTTTCCTGCAGCAGGAGCGCATGAATTTCGCCGTCGCTCCAGGGCTTGGCGAAACGCTGGCTGTGCAGAGTTGCCGCCGCGATCAGGTCCGCCTCCTCCAGCGGGAAGATGTCGAATTCAGTTCGGCGCGTGAAATAGTCGGTGAAGCTCATCTCTGTCCTGCGCATCCGGCTCGACGGTACCGCGCCCTCCTCATCCAGGGCGCCGGCCGGCTGTCTCGATTGGCTGAACGGGTCTATCCTGCCGTCGCCCTCCTGACGGCGAAGCCCGCCTGAGGCTTTGCATCCGGGCCCCGCAAGTAGAGCGGTTTCGGCTTGGCCGAGGCTGGATCGGCCGTAGCGCCTAGCCGGCCGACGAGGCCGATATCGATGGCGATATCGATCTCGTCCGGCTTGCCGACCGTATCGGCCGAGGCAACGAGCGGTGCGCCGGAGCCGCAAATAACGCCGACGAAACCGTAAAAGCGGTCGCGCGCTGTGGCGAGCGGCAGGATTTCGGGCTCGCCTTGCGCCTCGCCGCACGCGCTAAAGGCCTGGACATAGAGCTCGTCCCGTTTCGCGTCGATGACCGCCAGCACCGGCTGCCCCGGCTGCTTCTCCCTGGCGCTCTCGGCAACAAGCTGGAGCGTGGTGATACCGAGGGCCGGCTTGCCGAGGGCAAGCGCCAGGCCGCGCGCCGCTGCGACGCCGACGCGAATGCCGGTGAACGACCCCGGCCCTACGGTGACGGCGATCCGGTCTATGTCCGCAAGTTCCCTGCCGGAGGCGAAGAGCGCCTCATCGACGAACTCCATCAGGCGCTCGGCATGACCGCGGCCGATGTCGGCGCCGGCATGGGCCAGCACTTCGCCCGCCGCGCCGTCATAGACTGCAGCCGCGCAACCGCTGCCCGAGGTATCGATGGCAAGGACCAACATTGTGAGACGCCATGACCTCCCTGCGCTGCTTCGCCGGCCCGCGAAGAGGCTCTTCCGCTGCAAGGCGCGACCGCAGCCGTCGCCTGTCGTCGGTGTCCGAAAATCTTGGGGCTGCAACAAGCCTAAGTCGGTACGAACCGTATCCGCAAGAGCGGCACGCAAGCGCCGCTCCGCCTATCCCGCTCGGCCGGCTTCAGACCGATTCGACCGATTCGACCTCGGGCACGAAATGGCGCAGCAAGTTCTGCACGCCGTGCCTGAGCGTCGCGGTCGAGGACGGGCAACCGGAGCAGGCTCCCTTCATGTTCAGGAACACGGTGCCGTCCTTGAAACCCCGGAAGGTGATGTCGCCGCCATCCTGGGCGACGGCCGGGCGCACCCGCGTGTCGAGCAGTTCCTTGATCGTCGCGACGATCGCCTCGTCGCCCTCGTCATAGAATTCGCCTTCCTGATCGGTCTCTTCGGCTCGGCCGGCGCCCGACATGATCGGCTGGCCGGACATGAAATGCTCCATAATCGAGCCGAGGACCGCGGGCTTCAGGTGCTGCCACTCCTGCCCTTCCTTGCTGACGGTGATGAAGTCGTAGCCGAAATAGACGCCGCTGACGCCGGGAATCGAGAAAAGCCGTGCCGCCAGCGGCGAACCGGCGCGCGCCTCTTCCTCGCTTCGGAATTCGGCGGTTCCGTTCTCCATCACCACCTTGCCCGGCAGGAACTTCAACGTGGCCGGATTCGGCGTGGCTTCGGTCTGGATGAACATGGTTCTCTCCGTTGCGCCGGGAGCACTCTCAACCGGCTCTTTAGAATTGTTCAAAAATATAGGGGCATCGCTCCGGCGCCGCAAGGGCGCGTTCTGCCGCACTGTCAGGTCAGCGCGTCGATCTCCTCGTCGGTCAGAAGATCGGGAATGACCGTGACTGGAATCGGAAAGGCCGCCGCCTTGCCTGCGATCGAAGATACGAGCGGCCCGGGCCCTTCTTTCGCCGATCCCGCGGCAAGCACGAGGATGGCGATATCCCGATCTTCCTCGATCAGCGCGTATATCTGCTCCGTGGCGATCCCCTCGCGAATGACGATTTCAGGCTCGATGCCGATCCTCTCGCGTACCGTCTGCGCGACCTTGGCCAGCGTCGCCTCGGCCTCCTCGCGCGCCTCCGCCCGCATGATTTCCTCCACCCCCAGCCATTGCTGGAAGTCGGCGTCGGAGATCACATAGAGCAGCACGAGACCGCCATTGGAGTTCTTGGCGCGCATGCCTGCATAGTGCACGGCACGGCCGCATTCGGGCGTGTCGTCGATCACCGCCATGAACTTGCGGCGATGACCTTCCAGTCGTGAGAGTCGGGTGGAAACCATGCGGCGAACATTACATCGCCGCATGCGTCCCGCAAGCTCTCATTTCGGCGGACTACTGCAAAAAGCCGATGATCTCGCGAACCTCGCGCATGGTCTTTTCCGCCCGCGCCCGCGCCCGCTCGCTGCCATTCCTGAGGATCGAGTCGATATGCGCCGTGTCGTCCATCAGACGACGCATCTCGCCGGTGATCGGCGACAGCACTTTGACGGCGAGATCGATGAGGGCCGGTTTGAAGACCGAGAATTGCTGACCGCCGAACTCGGCGAGAACCTCATCCTTCGTCCGGTCGGCAAGGGCCGCATAGATGCCGACGAGGTTTTCCGCTTCCGGGCGGCCCTTCAGCCCCTCGGCTTCGCTCGGCAGCGCATCCGGATCGGTCTTGGCCTTGCGGATTTTCTTGGCAATCGTCTCCGGATCATCCAGCAGATTGATGCGCGACAGGTCCGACGGATCGGACTTCGACATCTTCTTCGTGCCGTCGCGCAGCGACATGACGCGGGGCGCCGGTCCGCCGATCAGCGGCTCCACCGGCGGGAAATAGGCATGGATCGGTTCTTCGCCGACGACAATTTCGACGCCGTAGCCGCGCGTCCGGATGTGCTCCATGAAGTCGATGTTGAACTTCTGGGCAATATCGCGGGTGAGCTCCAGATGCTGCTTCTGGTCGTCACCGACCGGAACATGGGTGGCGCGGTAGACGAGAATGTCGGCCGCCATCAGGCTCGGGTAAGCGAGCAGGCCGAGCGAGGCGTTCTCGCGGTCCTTGCCGGCCTTGTCCTTGAATTGCGTCATCCGGTTCATCCAGCCGATGCGGGCGACGCAGTTGAAGATCCAGGCAAGCTCCGCATGCTGCGGCACCGCCGACTGGTTGAAGACGATATGCTTCTCGGGATCGATGCCCGAGGCGACGAAGGCGGCCGCGATCGAGCGGATCTGACCCGGCAGGTCGTCATGCACCAGCTGCGCGGTGATGGAGTGCAGGTCGACGACGCAATAGATGCAGTCGTTGTTCTCCTGCAGGGCGACGAATTTTCGGATCGCGCCGAGATAATTGCCGAGATGCAGATTGCCGGTCGGTTGAACGCCGGAAAATACGAGCGGCCTGAATTCGTTCATGTCGTCCTCATCGGGCTTGTGGAGGGCCCACCAATTGATATCGCCGCGCTTATGCACGGCGCGCCAAATGCAATCAAGAGGCGGGTTGCAGGAGGTCCCAACGATTGCCGAACGGATCGGTGAAGACGGCGACAATGCCGTAGGCCTCATGGCGCGGCGTCTCGAGGAATTCGACGCCGGCGGCAAGCATCGTCGCATGGTCGCGGGCAAAGTCGTCGGTGAAGAGGAAGAAGCCGACGCGGCCGCCGGTCTGATTGCCGATCGCCGCCTTCTGCCGATCGCCCTCGGCCTTGGCGATGAGCAGCGCCGTTTCGGTCGCGCCTTTCGGCCGCACCAGCACCCAGCGCTTGCCGCCGCCTAGATCGGTGTCCTCGATCAGATCGAAGCCCAAGCGACCGCAATAGAAGGCGATGCCCTCGACATAGTCCGGGACGAGAATGGCGACCCGGGCAATGGTCTGCCTCATGGCTCGCCGTTCTCCTCACCCGCCCTCGAGGCAGCCGCCGGAACAGCTTTGCGCTTCAAGCTGCGGCGTATCATCCCCAGGCTGGCGCCGCCAAGCCCAAAGGCGGCGGCGAAATAGATCGACATCGCAACCGCCACCAGGCCGCAGACGGTTGCGGCGCGGATCGCCAGTGGCGCGGCGGAGGAAAGCGGGAAGGCCAGCCACTGGATGGCGTAGTGGAGCGCCGCCGCCATGATCGCGGCGGCGATCACAAGGCGCGGAATGCGGGTGAGTAGCGGAATGTCGCGGCCCCAGTGGCCGCGCCAGGCGAGCGTCGCAAAGAGCAGGAGGGCGTTCACCCAGCCGGCGACGATCTCGGCGGTGGCGATGCCGCTGGCGCCGAGCGAGGGAAACAGCGTCAGCGCCAAGGACACGTTCACCGCCACCGAGATCGCAGCGAAGATCATCGGCGTGCGCGTGTCCTCGCGCGCGAAGAAGCCCGGGATGAAGGCCTTGATCAGCACGAAGGCCGGCAGGCCGAGACCGTAGATCGCCAGGATATGCCCGACGACGACGGTCGATTCGGGCGAGAACTTGCCGCGTTCGAAGAGCAGCCGGACGATCGGCTCCGACATGACGAGCAGCGCCGCGGCCGCCGGCAGCGTCAGGAACAGGGTGAACTCGACGGAGCGGTTCTGGAGGTTCGACGCCTCGTTGAGATTGCCGGCGCGCAGCGCCCGCGACAGTTCCGGCAGGAGCACGGTTGCGACGGCGATGCCCACGACGCCGAGCGGAAGCTGGTAGATGCGGTCCGCATAGACGAGCGACGAAACCGCCCCTTCCTGCGCCGAGGCGATATTGGTGTTGATCAGCAGGTTGATCTGGGTGATGCCGCCGGTGATCGCCGCCGGCAGCGCCAGCACCAGCAGGCGCCGGACATTGGCGGTCAGGCGCGGACGGCGGAAGCCGATCCGGATGCCGGCGTTGCGGACGGCGATCCAGACGATCGCCAGCTGGACGAGGCCGGCCGCCATGACGCCCCAGGAGAGGCTGTAGCCGACGGCAACCGCGTCCTGGCCGCTATACCAGGCATAGGCAAGCGCGCCGATCAGGATGAAGTTGAGGAACACCGGCGCGATCGCCGCGGCGAAATAGCGGTGCAGCGAATTGAGCATGCCCGCCATCATCGCCGCCAGCGACATGCAGGCGAGATACGGGAACATGATCGTCGCGAAGGTGACGGTGCTTGCGAATTTCGCCGGATCGTCGGCGAAACCGGGAGCGATCAGTTCGCGCACGATAAACGGCATCGCCAGTTCCATGGCGATCGTCAGAAACAAAAGGACGGTGAAGAGCACGCCGAAGACTTCTTCGGAGAAGCGGCGGGCGCCGTCCATGCCGCGCGCCTCGATCTCCTTGGCGAAGAGCGGCACGAAAGCCGAGTTGAACGCACCCTCGGCGAAAAGCCGGCGAAAGGTGTTGGGGAGCCGGAAGGCCGTGTTGAAAGCGTCGGCGACCGGTCCGGTGCCGAGGGCGGCCGCCATGAAGGTCTCGCGCACGAAGCCGAAGACGCGGCTTCCGAGCGTCGCGCCGCCGACGGTTGCGAATTTCTTGACGAGGCTCATGTTTCGGCTTTTGTCGTTCTGGAAGCCTGCGACGTCCGCGGCGGATGGGCGGGAGCGATGATGCCGGAGGGCATGCGCTCGCGCGCCTCGTCGACCTCGCCGGCCAGCACTGCCTTGAGGCGCGCGGCAATGTTACTCTGCCGGTTCTCATTGATGATCTTCGCGCCGACCAGGTCGGTCACATAGAAGGTGTCGATGACCTTCTCGCCGAAAGTGGTGATATGGGCCGAGGCGATATCGAGCGAGAGGTCGGAAAGCACCGCGGTGATCTCGGAAAGCAGGCCGGTCCGGTCGAGGCCCTCGACCTCGATGACGGTGAACTTGTTCGACAGCGTATTGCTGATCGTCACCTCCGGCGTCACCGTGAAGGCCTTGCTGCGCCTCTTCGCCCGGGTGCGGCTGGCGATCACCTCCGGCAGCCGCTTGCGGCCGGAGAGCACGTCCTCGATCAGCTTGCCGATGCTCGCCGCGCGCCGCATCTCGTCCTCGTCGACCGAGAACTCCCGGTTGACGAGGATCGTATCCAGCGCCCGGCCATCCGAGGTCGTATGGATCTGCGCGTCTACGATGTTGGCGCCCGCGGCGGCGCAGGCGCCGGCGATGACCGTCAGCAGCCGCGGATGGTCCGGCGAAAGCACGGTGATCTCGGTGATGGCATGGAAATGATGGGTGCGCACCATCGTCGCCAGGGTCTTGCCGGCCTTATCCGCCTCGCGGATGAATTCGGCGTGCCGCACCTGATCCTCGAGCGCCACGGTCAGGAGATAGGGCTGGTAGTGAAGCCGGACATAGGCGTCCCGCTCCTTCTTCGACCAGTCCTTGAGCGCGTCTGCAAGCATATGGGCGGCGTGCTTTGCCCGCTCCTTGCGCGACAGTTCCGAGAAGCCGCCGGAGAGAAGAAGCTCGGTTTCGTAATAGAGCGTGCGCAGCAACTGCCCCTTCCAGCCGTTCCAGACGCCGGGGCCGACCGCCCGGATGTCGCAGACGGTCAGGATGAGCAGCATCTTCAGGCGCTCGAGCGATTGCACGCGCTCGGCGAAGTCGAGGATGGTCTTGCGGTCATTGAGGTCGCGGGTCTGCGCGACCATCGACATGGTCAGATGTTCCTCGACCAGCCAGACCACCGTCTCGGTCTGCTTCGGCGACAGGCCGAGACGCGGGCAGAGCTTGCGGGCAACCTTGGCGCCGGCGACCGAATGGTCCTCGGGCCGGCCCTTGGCGATGTCGTGCAGCAGCACGGCGACGTAGAGCGCCTCGCGATCCTCGATGCCGGGCATCAGCATGGCCGTCAGCGGGTGCGCTTCCTCCTCGAGGCCGCGATCGATCCGCGACAGCACGTCGACCGTGCGCAAGAGGTGCTCGTCCACCGTGTAGTGATGATACATGTTGAACTGCATCATCGAGACGATCTTGCCGAAATCCGGGATGAACCGGCCGAGCACGCCCGACTCGTTCATGCGCCTCAGGATCAGTTCCGGATTGCGGCGCGAGGTGAGGATCGACAGGAACAGCCGGTTGGCCTCGTCGCTTTCGCGCAAATGCGGGGTGATCAGGCCGAGCGAACGGGTCACCTGCTTCAGCGCGTTCGGATGGAACTCCAGCCCGTGGATATCGGCAATATGGAACAGGCGCAGCAGGTTGATCGGATCCCGTTTGAAGACGTCCGGGCTTGCGAGCGCGATGCGGCCGCCATCGTCGACGAAATCGAGCGTACCGGCAATCTTGCGCGTGCGGTGCCGGAAGCGGCTGAAGACGCCCGAGATCCCCGGCGTATCCTTGGCCTGCTGGTCCTCGAGCGCGGCGCAGAAGATGCGGGTGAGATCGCCGACGTCCTTGGCGACGAGGAAGTAATGCTTCATGAAGCGTTCGACGGCCGAGAGGCCCGGATGGTCGTGATAGCCGAGCGCTTCGGCAATCTCGCGCTGGATGTCGAAGGACAGGCGTTCCTCCGCCTTTCCGGTCAGGAAGTGCATGTGGCAGCGAACTGCCCAGAGGAAATCGTCCGATTTCTGGAAAAGCTTGTATTCCTGCCGCGACAGGACGCCGAGCTTGACGAGGTCGGCCGGATCCTTAACCCGGTAGAAATACTTGGCGATCCAGAACAGCGTGTGCAGATCGCGTAAGCCCCCCTTGCCCTCCTTGACGTTCGGCTCGACGAGATAGCGGGTGTCGCCCGCCTTGCGGTGGCGCCCGTCGCGTTCGGCGAGCTTGGCAGCGATGAATTCGGGGCCAGTGTTGCGGACGATCTCGTGATCGAAGCGCTGCTCGAGTTCGCCAGCCAGCGCCTCGGAACCGCAAATATAGCGGCATTCGAGGATCGCCGTGCGGATCGTCATGTCGGCGCGCGACAGTCGGATGCATTCGTCGATGGTGCGCGTCGCATGGCCGACCTTGAAGCCGAGGTCCCACAGGACGTAGAGTGTGAATTCGATGGCAGGCTCCGCCCAGACCGCCTTTTTGGGCGGCAACAGGAAGAGCAGGTCTATGTCCGAGCCCGGCGCCAGGGTGCCGCGGCCATAGCCGCCGACCGCGGTCACGGCGAGCCGGGAAGCCGCCGGCGCATGGGCGGCGTCGAACACCTCGTTCAGCACGAAATCGTGCAGCACGGTGATCAGTTGATCCTGCAGCCAGGATATGCGCTCGGCGCATTTGATGCCGGCCCCGTCGACGGCAAGCAGTTCGCGCGCCTTGGCTCGGCCTGCATTGTTCGCCTCCTTGAAGGCGGCGAGAAGCGCGCGGCGCATCGGCTCGCGCTGCTCGGCATGGGCCGAGGCGATGAAGCCGCACTTGGCCCGAAGTGCGGCGACGTCGAGAATTTCAGGGAAGGAAGTTTCGTGTTTGGCCATTTAGTGCCGGGAGGCGTCCTGTCCGACTGATCGTAATGGTTCGCTGCATGTGCAAGCGCCGGAATCATGCAGCATTTCAAGCACTACCGCATGCCCTCGTGAAAAGGCACGCGGCGCTGTATAGCCTTTTTGCCGGTCGATTGACAGGGAAAATCGGGGCGCTGCGCAACGGCCCGGGCGCGTCGAGACGCGCCTCTCAAGTCAGCGGCCGGCGAGGTCCTTTTTCAAGGCGTAGAGCGCATCCAATGCGTCGCGCGGCGTCATGTCGTCGGGATTGAGCGCCCTTACCGCCTCTTCGACCCTGGAGGGGCCGGAGGCCCTCGCCGCCTCTTCGCGCCTGACCGCCACCTGGAAGAGCGGCAGGTCGTCGATCAACTGGCTCGCCGGATTCTTGCGGTCGGCATCCTCAAGCTTGGCAAGCACGTCCCTCGCCCGCGCGACGACGGAGGCGGGAAGCCCGGCAAGGCGGGCGACCTGAATGCCGTAGGATCGGTCGGCCGCGCCCGGGCCGACCTCGTGCAGGAAGATCACGTCGCCATCCCATTCCTTGACCCGCATCGTCGCATTGGAGAGCCGCCCGAGCTTTTCCGACAGCACCGTCAGTTCATGGAAATGGGTGGCGAAGAGCCCGCGGCAGCGATTGACCTCGTGCAGATGCTCGACCGCCGCCCAGGCGATCGACAGGCCGTCGAAAGTCGCGGTGCCGCGGCCGATCTCGTCGAGGATGACGAGCGAGCGGTCGGTCGCCTGGTTGAGGATCGCCGCCGTTTCGACCATCTCGACCATGAAGGTCGAGCGGCCGCGGGCGAGATCGTCCGAGGCGCCGACCCGTGAGAACAGCCGGTCGACAATGCCGATATGGGCAGCGTTGGCGGGCACGAAGGAGCCCATCTGCGCTATGATGGCGATCAGCGCGTTCTGGCGCAGGAAGGTCGACTTGCCGCCCATGTTCGGACCGGTGAGCAGCCAGATGGCGCCGGCCTCCGGACCGTCCGGAGGCGACAGGTCGCAGCCATTGGCGACGAAAGGATTGGCCGCCTGGCGCCTGAGCGCCTGCTCGACGACCGGGTGGCGTCCGCCGTCGATCGAAAACATCCGCGAGTGATCGACGAGCGGCCGTGCATAGTTCTGTTCCTCGGCAAGCACGGCAAGCCCGGCCGAGACGTCGAGCGTCGCGAGCGCCAGCGCCGCCGCCTTGATCGCGTCGGCCTCGGCGACGACCTCGCGGGCCATCGCCTCGAAGGCCGCGAGCTCGATCGCCAGCGCCCGATCGGCGGCATTGGCGATCTTCGTTTCGAGCTCGGCAAGTTCCGTGGTGGTGAAGCGCATCGCATTCGCCATGGTCTGGCGATGGATGAAACGGGCGCGGCCGGCATCGGTGTCGGTCATGGCGCCGGCATTGCCGGCCGTCACCTCGATGAAATAGCCGAGCACATTGTTGTGCTTGATCTTCAGCGACTTGATGCCGGTCTCTTCGCAGTATTGGAGCTGCAAGCCGGCAATGACGCGACGCGACTGGTCGCGCAGCGCCCGCATCTCGTCGAGTTCGCCGCTTGCCCCTTCGCGCAGGAAGCCGCCGTCCCGCTTCAGAAGCGGCAAGTCTTCGGCAAGCATTGAATCGAGGCGCTCCAGCAGGGCTGCCGGCAAGGCGGCGAGCGCGGCTTGCGCTTCGGTAAGCTCCGACGAAAGCCGCGCCTCCGCAAGCAGCGCCGAGGTCGCCGCCGCGGCCCGAAGTCCCGCCTGAATGGCGCCGAGGTCGCGCGGGCCGCCGCGGCCGAGCGCGAGCCTAGAAAGGGCCCGCGGCATGTCCGGCGCGCGCCGCAAGGCGTCGCGGACGTCCATGGCGAAGCTTGGCTGGTCGATAAGGACCTCGATCGAATCGAGACGGTGATTGATCCGCTCCGGGTCGGTGAGCGGCGACATCAGCCGCTCGGCGAGCAACCGCGCGCCGCCGCTGGTGACTGTGCGGTCGAGGGCTCTCAACAGGCTACCGTCGCGGGAGCCGGACAGCGTCTTGACGAGTTCCAGATTGGCGCGGGTTGCCGGGTCGATGAAGAGGGTCGAGGCGGCGCTCTCCCGCTCCGGGATGCCGAGCGCCGGTCGTTCTGCGAGCTGCGTCTTCTCGACATAGGAGATCGCGGCGGAAGCGGCGGCAAGTTCGGCGCGCGAGAAGGTGCCGAAGCCGTCCAGGGTCTTTACGCCGTAGTACCGGCCGATCCGGCCTTCCGCCGTGGCACTGTCGAAGAGGACCGCCGGCTGCGGCACCGCCACCCGGCCGAGCACGTCGAAGACCGGGCGCAGTTCCGGATCGTGGAAGACGGTATCCGGCAGGATCAGCTCGCGCGGCTCGACGCGCAGGATGTCGGCGAGCAGCCGGCTCTCGGCCGTCTCGGCAAGACGGAAAATGCCGGTGGAAATGTCGATCCAGGCGAGCGCGTAGGCCGGATCCGAGCCGCTGCGGATGCGGGCGAGCGCCATTAAATAATTGGTTTCCGAGGGCGAGAGCAGCTTGTCCTCGGTGATCGTCCCCGGCGTCACCAGCCGCACGACGTCGCGGCGCACCACCGATTTGCCGCCGCGCTTCTTGGCTTCGGCGGGGTCCTCCACCTGCTCGCAGACGGCGACCCGGAAGCCGAGCGCGATGAGCTTCTGCAGGTAGTCGTCGGCGGCGTGCACCGGCACCCCGCACATCGGGATGTCCTGGCCCAGATGCTGGCCGCGTTTGGTAAGCGTAATGCCAAGCGCGCGCGAGGCTTCCGCCGCATCCTGGAAGAACAGCTCGTAGAAATCGCCCATCCGGTAGAACAACAGCGAATCCGGATTGTTCGCCTTGATCTCGATGAACTGCTCCATCATCGGCGTGGCAGTGGAGCGGCTCTCCTCGCTCGCCAGATCGGACACGGAAAGGACGTCGCCCGTGCGGCTCGATGCGTCAGGCATGAAATTCATGATTGTTCCAAAAAAAGAGATGTCACACTATCCGCAAGCATTTATAGACGACAACAACAAAGAGGCTGATCGAAAGGGTCGCCCACAGGAGGTTGAGGAAACATGCCGGCTACCGACAAGTCCGACCGCACGAGGACGAGCGTGACTGAACAGGAAGCACTCGACTTCCATTCCCAGGGTCGTCCCGGCAAGCTGGAGATCTCGCCGACGAAACCGATGGCGACGCAGCGCGACCTGTCGCTCGCCTATTCGCCGGGTGTCGCCGTTCCCGTCAAGGCAATCGCCGAGGATCCGGCGACGGCCTATGACTACACGGCGCGCGGCAACATGGTGGCGGTTATTTCGAATGGCACGGCGATCCTCGGCCTCGGCAATTTGGGGGCGCTTGCCTCGAAGCCGGTGATGGAGGGCAAGTCGGTGCTCTTCAAGCGTTTCGCCGATGTCGATTCGATCGACCTCGAGGTCGATACCGAGAATGTCGACGAATTCATCAACTGCGTGCGCTTCCTCGGTCCCTCCTTCGGCGGCATCAATCTCGAGGACATCAAGGCACCGGACTGTTTCATCATCGAGCAACGACTGCGCGAGGTCATGGACATTCCGGTGTTCCATGACGACCAGCACGGCACGGCGATCATCGCCGCCGCCGGTCTCATCAATGCGCTGACGCTGACCGGGCGCGACTTCAAGACGACCAAGCTCGTCTGCAACGGCGCCGGTGCGGCCGCCATCGCTTGCATCGAGCTGATCAAGGCGATGGGCTTCAATCCGCAAAACATCATCCTCTGCGACACCAAGGGCGTGATCTTCAAGGGCCGCACCGAAGGCATGAACCAGTGGAAGTCGGCGCATGCGGTCGAGACCGATCGCCGGACGCTGGCCGAGGCGGTCGAGGGCGCCGACGTGTTCTTCGGACTCTCTGCAAAGGGCGCGCTGTCACCCGATATGGTGCGCTCGCTCGCTCCGAAGCCGATCATCTTCGCCATGGCCAATCCGGATCCGGAAATCACCCCGGAAGAGGTCGCCCAGATTCGCGACGATGCAATCGTCGCGACCGGCCGCTCCGATTATCCGAACCAGGTCAACAATGTCCTCGGCTTCCCCTATATCTTCCGCGGCGCGCTCGACGTGCGCGCCTCGACGATCAACGACGCGATGAAGATCGCCGCGGCGGAAGCGCTTGCCAGCCTCGCCAAGGAAGACGTGCCGGACGACGTCGCCGCCGCCTACCAGGGCAACCGGCCGCGCTTCGGAGCGCAGTACATAATTCCGGTGCCCTTCGATCCGCGCCTGATCTCGGCGATCCCGATGGCGGTCGCGAAGGCAGCCATGGAGACGGGCGTCGCGCGCAAGCCGATCACCGATCTCAATGCCTACGGGCAGCAGCTTTCGGCCCGGCGCGATCCGATCGCATCGACGCTGCAGCGCATCTACGAGCGCGTCCGCCGCCAGCCGAAACGCATCGTCTTCGCCGAGGGCGAGGAAGTGCAGATGATGCGCTCGGCCATTGCCTATGCGAACCAGCAGCTCGGCACGGCCATCCTGCTCGGACGCGAGGAGCAGATGCGCGAAACCGCCGAGCGGGAAGGCATTGACCTCGACCGACCGGGCATCCAGATCGTCAATGCCCGCCTGTCGAAACGTGTCGGCGCCTATACCGACTTCCTCTATGCCCGCCTGCAGCGCAAGGGATATCTCTTCCGCGACGTGCAGCGGCTGATCAACAACGACCGCAACCACTTCGCCGCCTCGATGGTCGCGCTTGGCGATGCCGACGGCATGGTCACCGGTCTTACGCGCAATTATTCGACGGCGCTCGAGGACGTCCGCCGCTGCATCGACGCAAAGCCCGGCCACCGGGTGATCGGCGTCTCGATCGCGCTCTGCCGCGGCCGCACCGTGCTCGTCGCCGACACCGCCGTGCACGACATGCCGTCGGCCGAGGAACTGGCCGATATTGCCGAGGAGGCCGCCGGCCTCGCCAAGCGGCTCGGCTACGTGCCGCGCGTCGCGATGCTGGCCTATTCGACCTTCGGCCATCCGTCGGGCGAGCGCTCCGAGCGGGTGCGCGAGGCCGTGAAGATACTCGACCGCCGCCGTGTCGACTTCGAATATGACGGCGAAATGGCCGCCGACGTGGCGCTCAATCACCGGGTGATGGAGCAATATCCGTTCTGCCGGCTTTCCGGCACCGCCAACGTGCTGGTGATGCCCGCCTTCCACTCGGCCTCGATCTCCACCAAGATGCTCCAGGAGCTGGGCGGTTCGACGGTCATCGGCCCGCTGCTCGTCGGCTTCGACAAGTCGGTGCAGATCGTCTCCATGTCGGCCAAGGACTCCGACATCGTTAACCTGGCCGCAATCGCCGCCTACAATGCCGGGACCTGACGGGGCGGATGCGCCGTTTCGGCACGGCCCACCTTGTCGTAGTCAAGCGCATTTGTGAATCTGTACAGTAACGGTACAAAGTCTCCAAATAAAACAAGAGCCCACTTCTTGAGAAGGAAGTGGGCTCAATACATTGTGGCCAACCTACAGCTTACGTCATCAAAAATACGGAACTTTCCGCGATCGCGGCTCCCTCCAGCCGCAGCGGCGGTTGCCCCCTTCTTTTTTACACCGCTTCGTAATGAAATTGAGATCCAACCACGAGGATATATTTCCGTCTCATTATGTTAGAAGTCAAACATACACTTAATAAGTGGTTAACGGTTAAACTGCGACGTAAAAGGCATGGCTTCGCCGAGCATGATCTTCTTGAACGATCGGCGTGATGGGGAGATCAGGAGACGGATGAAGAAAAACGTCCCGCGTCGGCACCGTAGTAGTTGAGATAGCGACCGGAAATATTGCTGATCGGCAGAACGATCAGCACGTCTGTCGTGCGGAAAGCGTGATCGACCACGGCACCGTCGCCGACCATGGCACCAAGCCGCATATAGCCCTTGATCAGCGGCGGCAGGGCCGCAAGCGCCTTTTTCGGATTGACCGCCTCGGACGGCATCAGATCCATCGTGCGATAGAGCTCCGGCCGGGCGGCGACCGCCCATTCGTCGCGAGCCAGAATATTGTGGTGCAGGAAGGAGAGCGCCAACGCGTGCTCCGCCGGAACCACGCCCGGAAGCGAACCGCAGCCGAACATGGCGTCGATGCCGTGCCTCAGCGCATAGGCCCAATTGCCCTGCCAGAGCAGTTCCACCGTGCGCTTGGTCCGGTACTCCGGCAACACGCAGGATCGGCCGAGTTCCATGAAGCGCTTGTCCGGATGCCGGGCGAGAAGATCGCCGATCGCGAACTCGGAGGCCGAATAGAAGCCGGCCGCGCGCACGGCAACCTCCTGGCGCAGCAGGCGATAGGTGCCGACGATCTGCTCCTCGGCATCGCCTTCGATCGACGTGTCGAGGACGAGCAGGTGGTCGCAGATCGCATCCCAGCCGTCGACATCGCGTTTGCGCCGTTCTGCTTCGGGCGCCACCTGCGCCTTCATCTCCTCGACGAAAACCCGGTAGCGTACCGCCTGCGCCGCATCGATCTCCGCGGCCGTACGGGCAAGGCGCGTTTCGAGATTGGCGATACGGCCGAGAACATCGGTTGCCGGTGCCGCAATCGTCTTGCGGACGCAAGCCTGTGAAGTGTCAACCACGCTCGTCGAATCCAGAAGGTCGATCGTCATGCCGTGTCATCCCGAATCGTCAGTGTCCGTCGGGCTTAGACCACGTTTCTGCAACAACATAGTGACACGAAAACGCAAGACAACCCCGAGGCGGGACAATGCCGCGCGGCGGCTAGGCTTGCCCGACCCCAAGCAGCCGAGCGACTTCATTGAGGAACTGCTGCGGTTCGACCGGCTTTGTGAGAACGGCGTCGACGCCGGCCGCAAGCAACAGCCGATGAAGATCGCTGCGGACGTCGGAGGTCAGAACGATCACCGGCAGGCGACGTCCCGTTCCGGGCGCTTCCTCCGCGCGAAGGCGCCGCAGCAGGGCAAGACCGTCGCCGCCCGGCATGTTGACGTCCGTCACGATGAGCGCCGGGGCACCCTTCTCTCGCAACACGGCCTCGAGCGCGGCGAAATCGCCAACAGGGTGGACGGCGTGCCCGGCTCCTTCGAGCATTTTCCGCAGGATCAGGGCGTTCACCGGATCGTCCTCGGCGAGCAGCACCGGGCGGCCGTGATCTCGGACCGTTGCCGCCTTCGGCGGCTCCGCCCTCAGGATCGGCCTGTTGTCGTTGATCCCGTCGCGCCTTTCGATGCCCGTCATGCGGCCGAGCAACACCTCGACCAGCGATTTCTCCCGCAAGGGGCGTATCAGCCAGGCCTCGTAGCCGTCCATCCTGCTGAGCGGATGGCTGCTGCGCTCTTCGGGGCTGATCAGGCAGGTCTTGCGCAATCGCTGCCGCCCGAGCGCCGGCTCCAGGGAGAGGAGTTCGCGCAACTGCGCCGCATGGCGGTGATCGACGATAATATCCGTCAGCGGCAAGCGATCGGCGAGCGCGTCGGCTGCGACAGCGCGGGCGGCCGAGAGGGATCCGGCACGGTGGCACTTGCCGCCGAGCGTCTCGATCGTCGCCGCAAGCGCCGTCGAAGCAGGACCGTCGGGAGCGAGCAAGAGTACATGGGTGTCGGCAAGGACACCGCGGCGGGGCTGAGCCGCCGAACCGGCTCCAGCGACCGGGAAGCGAATTTCGAAGCGGCTTCCCTCTCCCGCGATGCTCGACGCGGTCAGGCTGCCGCCGAAAGCCTCCATGATGCGGCGGGATATCGCCAAACCGAGACCCGTTCCCTTGGAGCGCTGGGCGTCGTCGCCGGCCTGTTCGAACTCATCGAAGACACGCGCCAGTTCGTCGGCCGACATGCCGAGGCCGCTGTCGTCGACGCGGATGCGGACGATCCCCGCTTCGAAGCCGGCCGTGACGAGGACGCCGCCGGTCTCGGTGAATTTCACGGCATTGCCGATAACGTTGAACAGCACCTGCCGCAGCCGCGCCGCATCGAAGGCCACGCAGCGCGGCACACTCGCATCGATCGCGGCGCCGATTTCGATGCCTTTCTCATGGGCACGATGCGAGAGCATCTCCACGACGTTCTCGATGACGAGGCGCAGGTCTTGCCCGGACGGATGCAATTGAAAGCGCCCAGCCGAGAGCGAGGAGAAGTCGATCAGGTCCTCGACCAGTTGCACCAGGGCGTGGCCCGACTGCTGCATGTCGGCAAGATAGTTCCGCTGCTCGGCCGACAGGTTCGTCTGGGCGAGCAGATGGCTCATGCCGAGAATGCCGGAAAGCGGCGTGCGGATCTCATGCGTGACGGTCGCAAGCAGCCGCGATTTCGCCTGGCTCGCCTCTTCGGCGCGCTGCCGCGCCTCCTCCCGCCGGCGTGCCGCCTGCGCTTCCTCCGTTATGTCGCGGGCGATGCTGTGGCGCATCAGCCGGCCGGTTGCCGGGGCGCGGATCACGACATCGTGCCAATCGAAAAGGCGCAAGCCCGCCGGCGTCGCCAAGCGGACGACGAAACGGTCGGGATCCGGCCGCGTTTCGAACTCGAGGCCCAGCGAGGAGCAGGTCAGCCCCCGCACGTCGGCTCGCCCGCACATTCGCGTGAACACCCGGTTCGCCTGGACGATCCTGCCGTCCATGCCGCGGACGAGAGCAATGTCGCCCAGCGCGTCATGGATCGTCGAAAGCAGCTTCGCCGTCTCGGAACACAGCGCATCGGCTGCGGCCCTGCCCGCCTCCGGAACCTGCCCGGAGGCCGTGCCATGGCTGGAGAGCAGCAGAAAGCCGCCAACAAGGGCACTGAGGGCCGCAAGGACCGGCAGCAGATAAAGATCGGCGCGCGCGCCGACGACCAGCAGAACGCCCGCAGCAGCAAGGCCGGCGAGCGCAAGGAGAAGTCGCCCGACGGATGCTTCGCCGCCGATCGCCGGCCGCAAGCCACCACCGAGCGTAGTCGCCTTCGAGAACGTGATTCCAGCCGCTCCGGATCGCGCGCCCGAGCCGGCTTGGTTCCGATGCTTGACCGATGGAAGCTCGCTCATGCCTTCAACCTGGCATGGCAAGCCTTCCGAATGGCTTCAACGGACGTCTAAAGTTTTAGCGACCGCGGTTTTTTGGCCTGCAACAGCTCGTCCAGAATGATCGCACCGGCACCGACGGTGATGAAACTGTCGGCGAGATTGAAGACGGCGAAGGACCAGGTGGCGGTGTGGAACAGGATGTAGTCGATGACATAGCCGAAGAGCAGCCGGTCGACGAGGTTGCCGAGCGCGCCGGCAATGATCATCGCATAGCCGAGATGGGCGAAGAAGCGGTCCTTCGGAGTGCGGCGCCACAGCCAGAGCACGAAAGTGACGACGGCGAGACGAATGCCGACGATGAACCAGCCTTCCATGCCGGAGAGCATCGAGAAGGCGACGCCGTAATTATAGGTGCGGTAGAGCGCGAGCATCGGGATGACCGACACCGCCTCCTGGAAGGGCAGGAAGGCTTCCACCAGATACTTGATCGCCTGGTCGGCAACGAGCGCGACGAGAATGAAAAGCGCGATCGGCAGCGGCCGGGAAAAAAGGGTGTTGCGTTCACTCATCAGCGCTCATCCAATGAAAGAAGATGGCGGCGCGCCTCGAACAGCATGATGCCGGTGGCAATCGCCAGATTGAGCGAGTCGGCCCGGCCCGCTTGCGGAATGCGCGCCAGTGCGCCGGCTTCGCGAGCGAGCTCGACGGGCAGGCCTGCTTGCTCGTTGCCCATCAGCAGGACGACCGGCTTCGACCGGTAGTCTATGGTGCGATAGTCGACGGAGCCCGCCAGATGCGTCGCCACCACCTGGACGCCGGCCGACTTCTGCCAGCGGACGAACTCCTCGGCACTGGCCCGCGCGATCGGCAAGGCGAAGACCGAGCCCATCGTTGCGCGCACCGTTTCGAGCGAGAAGGGATCGGTGGTCTCGCCGACCAGGATGATGCCGGACGCTCCGGCGGCGTCGGCGGTTCGGATGATCGTGCCGAGATTGCCGGGATCGCGCACCCGGTCGAGCGCCACGTAGGTCTCGCCCTCCTGAGGGCGGATATCCTTCAGCGGCCGGTAGCGTTGCTCGAAGATGCCGACCACCATCTGCGGGTTGTCGCGGCGGGTGATCGTCGAGATCACCTTCTCGCTGACCTCGAGGACGAGCCCGCCCTTTGCCACCGCCTTTGCCGCTATCTGCTCGACCTGCGGTTTGCCTTTGGCCGCCTTGGCATAGACGAGCGTCTTGATCTTCCAGCCGAGATCGAGCGCATCGATCACCAGCTTCAGCCCTTCGGCCATGAAGGAGCGCGTCTCGTCGCGATGCTTCTTCTGGGAGAGCGCGCGGATATCCTTGATGATCGGATTGGTGAGGCTGGTGACCTCCTTGACCTGGCCGACGCGCGGCGTGCCGTGATCGCTTCTGTCAGAATTCATTTGGGTACCCAGCGGCTGAAGAGGGAGGTGGACAGCGCCCGACCGGGCGCCGTGCCGTCGAGACCGCCCTCGCGGATGATGAGCTCGCCCGATTCCACCCGGCCGCCGCGCCCGCGCATCGTCTCGCGCATGAGCTCGTGGATCGAATAGAAGCTGGCGCGGATCGAATAGGCGGTGAGCACCAGGCCGCGAGCATCCTCAGACAGGATTTCGCGGCAGATGTCGAGCATCGCCGCCAGATGGTCGAAGAGCTGCCAGACCTCGCCGTTCGGACCGCGGCCGAACTTGGGCGGGTCGGTCAGAATGATGTCGTAGCGACTGCCGCGTCGCTCCTCGCGCTGGATAAACTTCATGGCGTCGTCGCAGATCCAGCGGATCGGCAGTTTCTCGGCGCGCGCCATGGCTTGGTTCTCGCGTGCCCAGCCGATTGCCTTCTTGGAAGCATCGACATGGGTCACCTCCGCGCCCGCCTTCGCCGCGATCAGCGAGGCGACGCCGGTATAGCCGAAGAGGTTGAGCACCTTCAGCGGCCGGCCGGCCGACGCGACCTGGTCTTTCATCCACGACCAGTGGGCAAGCTGTTCGGGGAAAACCCCGACATGCCGGAACGAGGTGAATCGGCCGAGAAAATCCGTGTCGAGAAGCTGCATCGGCCAGGTTTCCCCGAGCGCTTCCTGCGGCAAACGCCAACGGCCCATGCCATCCTCGTCGGTGTCGCCGGTGAAGATCGCATCCGCCTTTTCCCAGACGCCAGAGGGCAGCGCCTTCGGCCACAGCGCCTGGGCTTCGGGCCGGACGATGCGATAGGGCCCGTACTGTTCCAGCTTCTCGCCGTCGCCGCTGTCGATCAGGTGGTAGCCGGCGGTCGGCCGCGTCTCGAGGATGAGCGGCACCGTCTCGGCCGGCTTCGCGCCGCTCCGCGGCTCCACGCGGCGCGGCGGCGTGCTCTCCTGTGCGGCCGAACGCGGCAATTTCTGCGGCGCCGCCTTTGGCGACGGCAGCCCGCCGGCCTTGCCCTTCTGAGGACCGCCCTTTGCCGAAGAATGCCTTTGCTCGTGACGACCGCCACGCGCCTCTGCGCCGCGTCCCTTGGCCGCCGTGACCGAGGCGTTCTTCGATCGCCGATCTTTTTCCTTCACGCGCTGATCCTTGGATTTCGCTCGATCACCGGCACATCCCTTTTGCCCGGCCAGCAAAGGGAATGTGCCCTGGCCGCGCGCCCGGACGGATGCGCGACTTGCTCAGTGCGTGCAATAGCATCGCGGATGCTCTTGGCAAAGCCGTTTCCGGTCTGCGAAGATCGGTGACTTCACTACAGCGTCGCGCGCCTCAGGCGCGCAAAGGTCGCTGTAGCACTTTGAATTGCTGCATGTCTTTGTCCTTAAAATCGAGGTCGATTTAGGGACACATACAGTAGAAGGGAGGAAGCTCTATGGACATTACCGGAGAGGAGCGGATCGCGGCACGGCGGGAAGCGGTTTGGCAATGCCTGAACGACCCCGAGATCTTGAAGCGGTGCATTCCCGGTTGCCAGGCGATCGAGGCGGTCTCGCCGACGGAACTCACGGCCGTCGTGAAGGTCAAGATCGGTCCGGTTTCGGCGACCTTCAACGGCACGGTCATGCTCTCCAACCTGAATCCGCCCGAAAGCTACCGGATATCGGGTGAGGGAAAGGGCGGCATCGCCGGTTTTGCCAAGGGGGGCGCGGATGTCATGCTTGCCGAAGCGAGTGACGAAACGGTGCTGCGTTACGACGTCAAGGCCGAAGTCGGCGGCAAGCTCGCTCAGCTTGGCTCCCGCCTGATCGATTCGACGGCCAAGAAGCTCGCGCAGCAGTTCTTCGCCAATCTGAACCTCGCCGTCAGCGGCGAGCCGGCGGGCTGAAGCGCGCCCGCATCTCGGCCAGTCAGTTCTGCGGCGCCGGCAGGCTCGATTGCGCCAACCTTTCGGCCTCGCTGCGGTGCTTTTCAGCCTCGCGATGCCATTTCAGCGCCTCATGGGCCTCGTTGCGCGCCCGGCGGCGGTACTTGCCCTGGCTGAACCAAACCACGGCGGCCCCAAGGAACAGGCCGAGGACGACCGCCAGAAATAGGAAGAGGAAAAACGGCGCGGATACGGAAAGCACGTTGTCGGCCGGATCGAAGGGATTGAGCGACAATGTAACGGTCTGTCGGTTGGCGACGCTCAAGGCGACAAGGATCACCCCGAGCGGTACGAGCACGACGATGTTGACGATTTTCTTGAACATGCACCGCTCCGGCTATGGCACCGGCTCGGAATGCTCTGCGGCAGGCACGGTGCGCTGTTGGAATGAGAGGGCGACCGCCGCTTTCAAAACGTACGGCGCTGTCGTCGCTGCGCCTCTCGCTCAGTCTTCATCCTGACCGTTCATACCTGGATTGAGCCGTTCGCGCAGCTCCTTGCCGGTCTTGAAGAACGGCACCCATTTCTCCTCGACGAAGACGGAATCGCCAGTGCGCGGATTGCGGCCCGAGCGCGATGGCCGGTTCTTCACCGAGAAGGCACCGAAACCGCGCAGTTCGACCCGGTTTCCGGCCGCGAGTGCGTCAGTGATCTCATCGAGGACCGCATTGACGATATTTTCAACGTCGCGGTGATAGAGATGCGGATTGCGCGCGGCCACAATCTGCACCAGTTCTGACTTGATCACTTTCGCCCCCTGGTCTTTTGCTTTTTGTGAATGTTTGTGACGCTTGGAAGGCCTCACCGGACGCCCGGAGCATGGGTGAGGCCCCATCTCGCCTCAGGGCGGCATTTCTAGCCTTCCTTATTGAGCATCAACCTGCCAAACCGAAACAAGACCGTCAAGAAACAACTTGTCGCCGCCAATCTTTTCGATCCCGTTCATCGCCGGAAAAGCATCATATCCCAACAGCTTGAGCCAATTGGATACGACCGTCGAAAGCCCGAAGGGGAAGGAGCCGCCCGGATCCTTCCAATCGACGACGGGCAGGTCCTTCGACACCTTGCGCTCGGCCAGAAATGCCCTGATCTCGTCGTCGCCACCGATCGTGTCGACGAGTTTGTCCCTGAGAGCCTGCCGCCCGGTGAAGATCCGGCCGTCTGCCAGCGCCAGCGCCTCCGGCCGCGGCAGCTTGCGCCGCTCGGCCACGAGATCGACGAACCAGTTGTAACTGTCGTCGATCATCGTCTGGATCATCGCCCTTGCCTCGGGGCTGGGCGGGTGGAACGGCGAGGGCTCGGCCTTCAGCGGCCGCGACTTTATCGACTCCAGCGACACGCCGACCTTGTCCATCAGTTCCTTGACCTGCGGATACTGGAAGATGACGCCGATCGAGCCCGTGATCGAGGTTTCGCCGGCGACGATGCGGTCGCCGGCAAGCGCGATCATGTAGCCGGCGGAGGCGGCAAGCGTCCTGACATCGGAGACCACCGGCTTCTTGGCTGCGACTTTGCGGATCGCCTTGTAGAGCACCTCTCCGCCATAGGTGGTGCCACCCGGCGACGATATGGTCACGATCAGAGCCTTGGCGGAATTGTTGTCGGCAATGCTCTCCAGCCTCTCGACCAGCTCCCGATCGTCCTGGATGACGCCCGTCACGGTCACGCGGGCAACGTGCTCGCGGGCCCGTCCGCTGACCTCCGTCCAGCCCGAAAGGGCAACGAGCGCGAAACCGCCCAGAACGAGGATGGCAGCCGCCGCCCAGCGCCAGAAGCTCAGCTTCCGGCGCAGGCTGCGGCGATCGGCAACGGCGAGTTCGTCCATGGGCATCTCCCAAATCTTGGCGCGGGTCCTGTCAGTTTCCTCAGGAACATGCTATCTGCGCCCGCGGTGGCAGGCTAGATAGGCGCGGCTGGCGACGGAGGAAAGTCGAAAGCCCGCGTTTTTCGCAGTCCCTTCAAACTTTTTGCCGCTCCATTGCCGGACGATAACAAAATAACCATATTCGCCGTGACCTACGCCATTGCATGTAAATGCGGATCTTGCGGCTATCGCAAGATCCGAACGGAACCAACAGGCTCTTGATGCTGAACCAAGCGCGTTTTCCCGATATCGTCGCCGATACGGGCACGAGCTCCGTGGATGCCTATGCATCGGCGGCGCGACACTCCGCGCGGGTGAAGCGCCTGAAGATCGTCCTGCCGCTCGCGGCCGGCGTCATCGCTCTCGTCTTCGCGGCCATTTCCTTCATCCGCGCCTTTCTGCCGGAGGAACTGCAGCTCGAAACCGCGACGATCGAAAACGGCAAGATCGTCATGCAGAATCCGGCGATTTCCGGCCGCAACCGGCAGGATATCAGCTATTCCATGAAAGCCCAGCGGGCGCTGCAGGACATTGCCAATCCGGACATCATCACGCTCGAGAAGATCCACGCCGAGATGCCGGTCAACGAGACTTTGGTGGCGACGGTCGACGCGACGAGCGGCATTTACGATCGCGGCGGAAATACGCTCGATATGAACGCGCCGTTCACTATTTCGATGAATAATGGCGTCAATGCCGATTTCCAGTCGGCATATCTGGATATCGACGCCGGCGAAATGGAGACCAAGCATCCGATTGCCATCAGCATGAACGGCGGATCGATCATTGCGCAGTCGCTGCGAATGACAGATAAGGGACGTATTGTAACATTCGAAGGCATGGTCCGGGTCAATGTCGAACCCAGCGCCATCCGCAAGAACGCCAAATAGGACCTGGTGCACCCCCATGTCGGTCACATCTACCGTTTCTTTTAAGGTATCCGCCACCCTGGCTGCCGCCGGGCTCGGCGCTTTGATCATTGCTTCCGGCGCCTTGGCGCAGGCCACATCCAGCCGCATGAAGGGCATGCAGCTTTCCAACGACCAGCCGATCCAGATCGAGAGCGACAAGCTCGAGATCAAGGATCCGGAAAGCAAGGCGATCTTCACCGGCAATGTGAAGGTCGTGCAGGGCACGACGACGCTGCAGGCCGGCAACATGACCGTCTTCTACAAGGCGACCGAAGGCGCGACGATCACCAGCGGCAACGCCGATATCGACCGGATCGAGGTCAGCAACAAGGTGTTCTTGAGCTCCGGCGCCCAACAGGCCACGGGCGATACCGGCCTCGTCAACCTGACCAACCAGACGATCGTGCTCAAGGGCGAGAAGGTCGTGCTGTCGGAGGGCAAGAACGTCTTCGTCGGCTGCCAGTTGAATGTGCAAATGGATACGGGCGAAGCCCAGCTCGAGGCCTGCGGCGGCCGCGTGCAGATTCAGCTCGATCCGCAGTCCCGCAAGCAGAATTGATGCAAGATTCGGACGTGCAGATCCCCTTTCTTCCCAAACGCAAACGGGTCAAGAAACCGTCGGCGGCAGCCGTTGCTGCGCGCACGGTCGACAAGGCGCGCTATGACGGCACGCTGATCGCCCGCGGCCTGACGAAATCCTACCGCTCGCGGCGCGTCGTCAACGGCGTCTCGCTTGTCGTGCGCCGCGGCGAGGCGGTCGGTCTGCTTGGGCCGAACGGCGCCGGCAAGACGACCTGCTTCTACATGATCACCGGATTGGTCCCCGTCGACGAGGGAGCGATCGAGATCAACGGCAACGACGTCACCACCATGCCCATGTACCGCCGGGCGCGGCTCGGCGTCGGTTACCTGCCGCAGGAAGCCTCGATCTTCCGTGGGCTGACGGTGGAGGAAAACATCCGCGCCGTGCTCGAAATCCACGACAAGAATGTCGAGCGGCGCGAAAGCAAGCTCAACGACCTGCTTGGCGAATTTTCGATCACGCATTTGCGCAAATCACCGGCCATCGCCCTTTCCGGCGGCGAACGCCGCCGCCTCGAGATCGCCCGCGCCCTTGCAACCGACCCGACCTTCATGCTGCTCGACGAACCCTTTGCGGGCGTCGATCCGATCTCGGTCGCCGATATCCAGGCGCTGGTCCGGCACCTGACCTCGCGCGGCATCGGCGTCCTGATCACGGATCACAACGTCCGCGAAACGCTGGGGCTGATCGACCGCGCCTATATCATCCATGCCGGTGAAGTGCTGACCCACGGGCGCGCCAATGACATCGTCACCAATCCGGATGTGCGCAGACTTTATCTCGGCGACAATTTCAGCCTGTAACCGTGCGTGCAGGCGAATTACCGCTTCACAACGCCTCGGCGCTTGACCAAATCCCAGTAATAAGCAATTTTTGGGCCAACTAAGAAATGGCCCGTCCACGCTAGACCGGCCCGAAGAATTGACGGGAGTTTCGCGTCTGCATGGCTTTGTCCGCCAGCCTTCATTTGCGACAGTCACAGTCGCTGGTCATGACCCCGCAACTGATGCAGTCGATCCAGCTGCTTCAGATGACGCATCTCGAACTCGGCCAATTCATCGCCCAGGAAGTCGAAAAGAACCCGCTGCTGGAGTTTCAATCGGCCGAGGAGGCAGGCTCCGGCCCAGACCGGTCCGAACGCGACGAGGCAGGCCTTGCCAGCGAGACGGGCGGCGGGGCGGAGGAGAGTGGCAGCCAAAGCGACCTCTATGACAGCACCATGTCGAGCACCGGCGAGAGGCTCAGCGAAGAACTCGACGCCGACTTCGCCAACGTCTTCCAGGACGATACGGCTCCGCAGCGCGCGGATGCGCCGGAGCTGCTCGGCCAATGGAAATCGATGCCGGGCGCCGGCGGCGGCGATGATGGCGAAGGATACGATCTCGACGATTTCGTCGCCGGCCGGAAAACGCTCCGCGAGACGCTGCTCGAGCAGATCCCCTTTGCGCTTGCCGCCGCGCGCGACCGGCTGATTGCCCAGCATCTCATCGACCAACTCGACGAAGCGGGCTATCTGCATGCGGAGATCGGGGAAACGGCGGCAAGGCTTGGCGTGGCCGCGCAGGACGTGACGCGCGTCCTTTTCGTCCTGCAGCAGTTCGATCCGCCCGGCGTCTTCGCGCGCTCGCTCAGCGAATGCCTTGCCATTCAGCTGCGCTTGCGCAACCGCCTCGACCCGGCCATGGAGGCGCTTGTCGCCAATCTCGAGCTTCTGGCGCGCCGCGACTTCGCGAACCTCAAGAAGATCTGCGGGGTGGACGAGGAGGATCTCGTCGACATGCTCGCGGAGATTCGCAAGCTCGATCCGAAGCCGGGGACAAGCTTCGAGACCAGCATCACCGAGGCGATCATACCCGATGTCGTCGTCCGCTCGGCACCCGATGGCGGCTGGCTGGTCGAGCTTAACCCTGACGCGCTGCCGCGGGTCCTCGTCAATCACGACTATTTCGCCGAGGTTTCACGCCACAGCCGGAAAAACAGCGCCGAGCAGGCTTTCCTCAGCGATTGCATGCAAAACGCCAATTGGCTGACGCGCAGTCTCGACCAGCGCGCCAGGACGATCATGAAGGTCGCGAGCGAGATCGTGCGGCAGCAGGACGCTTTCCTCATCCATGGCGTCGACTACCTGCGGCCGCTGAACCTCAGGATCGTCGCCGACGCGATCAAGATGCATGAATCGACGGTGAGCCGCGTCACCTCGAACAAATACATGCTGACCCCGCGGGGTCTTTTCGAGCTGAAATATTTCTTCACCGTGTCGATCGGCTCGGCGGAAAACGGCGACGCCCATTCGGCGGAATCCGTCAGGCACCGCATCCGCACGTTGATCAATCAGGAAAGCGCCGATGCGGTGCTGTCTGACGACGATATCGTCGATGTCCTCAAGCAAGCCGGGGTCGACATCGCACGGCGCACCGTCGCCAAATATCGCGAAGCGATGAACATCCCCTCCTCGGTCCAGCGGCGCCGCGAGAAGCGCGCGCTTGCCAAGGCAGCCGGGTTCTGATTGGGGTTTTTTTGCGGCTGCAATTGACTCGCTGCGACGCAGGCGATATGAGGCCGCCGCGAAATGCCGAGCCAGTCACTCCACTTCGGCGGCTCCACGCGCCCCGTCCGCCCCTCGTTGAAACGCTTGGATGACGAAGGCGCTTGGAATAGACTGGATACGCAAGTCACGAACGAGAGAGGAAACTCCATGAGTGTGCGTGTATCCGGTAAACATATGGAAATCGGCGAATCGTTTCGCTCGCGCATAGGCGAGCAGGTCCGCGAGGCCGTAACCAAATATTTCGACGGAGGATATTCAAGCCAGGTCACTGTGGAAAAATCCGGCTCACGCTTCAGCGCCGACTGCAAGCTTCATCTCGACACGGGCGTGGTCTTGCAGGCAAACGGTCAGGCGAATGAACCACAGCTGGCCTTCGACGCGGCTTCGGAGCGCATCGAAAAGAGGCTCCGGCGCTACAAGCGTAAGCTCAAGGACCATCACAACGGCAATGGTCAGAATGCTACCGAGGTGGCCTACAGGGTAATGGACTCGGTTCCCTTCGAGGACGAGGAAGTTCCCGATGATTACGCACCGACCATCGTCGCCGAAAGCACGAAGCAATTGAGGACAATGTCCGTCGCCAACGCCGTCATGGCGCTCGACATGACGGACGAGCCGGTGCTGATGTTTCGCACCCCCGGCAAGGAAGATCTGAACATCGTCTATCGGCGCAATGATGGAAACATTGGCTGGATCGACGCCGCCAATATCAAAGGATGAGTGGGTTCGGGGAATGCCGGCGCGGTCGGCCTTCCCCGCCGCTCCGATCGGCGGGCCAGGAAAATTCGTCTTTTCTGTGAATGCGACCCACCAGCCTAAAGATGGTTGGAGCCATTGCGGCAAATTTGTGTTGAAGTTGTCAGGCTCTGACCGGCAAACGAGGATAAAAGAATGGCATTGGCAGGCTTGCTGCACCAAAATGCGATCATCCCGGCTATGAGGGCCAACTCGAAAAAGCAACTCCTTCTGGAATTGGCAGCAAAAGCATCGAAGCTCACCGGTCTGCCGGAACGGGAGATTTTCGACGTCATCCTGCAGCGCGAACGCCTCGGCTCGACCGGCGTCGGCAACGGCATTGCCATCCCGCACGGAAAGCTCAGCAATCTTTCTTCGCTCGTCGGCATCTTCGCACGGCTTGAAACGCCGGTCGATTTCGAAGCCCTTGACGACCAGCCGGTGGACCTCGTCTTCCTTCTGCTCGCCCCGGAAGGCGCCGGCGCCGATCACCTCAAGGCGCTGTCGCGCATTGCGCGGGTGCTGCGCGACCATGACATGGTGACGCGCATCCGGGCGACCGATTCCGCCAGCGCCATCTATATGCTCCTCAATGAGGACACGACCTCGCACGCCGCGTAAAAGCGGCCGTAGTGGAGCGGGCCGGATTCACTTGCGCTTCGCTGACCGAGACCGATCGTGTTTCCGTCCGCGTCCGGATTGATCAAACAATTCAAGCGTTCCGCTGCTCTCGCCCACCCGAAAAGGGCTATCGACAGCTTCCCCGTCGTCAACAATAATCCACTCCGGCATTCGATCGGCGATGCGGGGAGGACGACATCATGACGGGCAGGCTTTCGGGCAAGGTCGCGTTGATCAGTGGCGGCGCCGGCGGCTGCGGGCTGGCGGCCTCCGAGCTTTTCGCGCGCGAGGGCGCCAAGGTCGGCATCGTCGACCTGCCGAAGAGCAAAGGCGAGGAGGTTGCAGCCGCCATTCGCGCCCGGGGCGGTGAGGCCGTGTTCGCGGCCGCCGACGTCTCGGTCTCGGCCGACGTGAGTGCGGCGGTCCGCCCCGTCGAGGATGCCTTCGGCCCGATCACCGTCCTCTTCAATCATGCCGGCATTCTCGCCGTCGGACCCTTCCTCGAAACCGAAGAGGCGGAGTGGGACCGGCTGATGGCGGTGAACGTGAAGAGCATGTTCCTGATGACCAAGGCGGTGCTACCGGGCATGATCGGCGCCGGCGGCGGCAGCATCGTCTGCACCTCGTCGATCTCGGCAGTCGCGGCGACGCCGATGGAGGTGCTCTACGACACGACAAAGGGCGCCTGCCACATGTTCGCCCGGGCGATCGCCGTCGAGTTTCGCGACCGCGGCATTCGCTGCAACGCCGTCTGCCCGGGCTTCATCGCCACCGATCACGGCAAGCGCGAGCTCGCCGGCCTCACCAAACACGGCGTCGATGTGTCCGAAGCGGCAATCGCCGCCCAGCAGGGGAGGATGTGCGATCCGATGGAGGTCGCCAATGCCGCGCTGTTCCTGGCGAGCGACGAGGCGAGCTTCGTCAACGGCACGCATCTCTTCGTCGACAATTGTTTCACGGCCGTCTGAGGAGACAAGCATGCTGCAAGCGGGTGGTCATTGGCGCAACTGGGTCGGAAATCAGTCCTGCATCGTCCGTCACAGGGGCGTGCCGGAGAGCGAAGCGGAACTTGCCGAGATGGTGCGGGAAGCGACGTCCGCCGGTCTCAACGTTCGCTGCGCCGGCTCCGGCCATTCCTTCACACCGGTCGCGCTGACGAGCGGCCTGCATCTGACGCTGTCCGGCATGCAGGGCGTCACCCAAATCGACCAAGCACGCAAACGGATATCGGTCAGCGCCGGAACGACGATCAACCAGCTCGGCAAGGCGCTGAAACCGAACGGCCTGTCGCTCATCAACCAGGGTGACATCGACAGCCAGGCGCTCGCCGGCGCGCTCACCACCGGCACGCACGGCACCGGCGCGGCGCTCGGCAACATGGCGTCGCAGATCGTCGGCATGCGCCTGGTGCAGCCGGACGGCTCGATCCTCGTCGTCGACGAGACGACGCCGGATCTCCTGGAGGCCTCCCGCGTCTCCGTCGGCATGCTCGGCGTCATCTCGGAAATTACCCTTCAGGTGATGGACAGCTACAACCTTCATGAAAAGCTGTGGCGCTGCGACTTCGACGAATGCATGGAGCAGCATGACGAGCTCGCCGCGAAGCATCGCCATTTCGGCTTCTTCTGGTGCCCGGTTCCGGAAAGCCGCCATTGCTACTGTCTGCCGGATACATCATCCGTATCGACGACGGAAAAGACCGCCGATGTCTGCGAAATGAAGGTGATCGACATCACCGAGCGCCCGCCGATGGACGGGGCCTTCGAGCGGATCGCCTATTCCTCGGAAATCTACCCGATCGAATATGTCCCGAACTTCCACGAACTCGAATATGCGGTGCCCGTCGCACACGGCAAGGAGGCCGTCCGCGCTGTGCGCCAGCTGATGCTCGAGAAGCACCCGACCTGCATCTACCCGATCGAATACCGCTTCACCGCTGGCGATTCCGGCTGGATCAGCCCATTCTTCGAGCAGGATTCGATCACGCTTTCGGTCTCCGGCGAACCGGGCACCGACTATTGGGACTATCTGAAGGACGTCGACACAATCCTGCGCCAATATGGCTCGCGCCCGCATTGGGGCAAGCTGCACTTCTTGGGCGCCGAAGACGTGACGGCGCTCTATCCGCGCTCCGGCGATTTCCGGGCGCTACGGGCGAAGGTCGATCCGGAGGGCCGCTTCCTGAACGACCATCTCCGGCAGCTTTTTGGGTAGGACCCCTGCGAGGTCGTTTGCAAGCAAGCAACGTCAAACGCCGCTTCACCTTACGCGGTCGCTCCAAACGCGGGTCGGAGGAATAGCTGCGGCACTGAGCCCGGGCAAGCAGCACACCAAAATATCAGACGCTCAATAACGACCCGTCGTACCAAACATCCTCATAATTCCCGCTAATCAGAAATCGCCATCCGGGCGGCAAAGCAAGATACTTCTGAATCTCAGGATACCAACCAGCCAAATGCCGCACATGCAGTGGTTTAAAGAAATCCGTGTCCGCAGATAGCATTTCACCGGCCCATATATACCAGCCGGTGGTGTCGCCTTCGGGCGGATGACGCAAGCCATTTATGGGCGTTTTACCATCCCAGCCGTTCAGAGCGATCCCTACCTTCATCCCTGGTGGTGAAAGGTAGTAAGCCGTGCCGTATTTCGCGCAGATTTCTTTCTGCGCATTTTCGACTGCGTCGGTCAGGTCCAACCTCCTCCGCCCTCAGGCGGCAGGCGTCTCGCTTTCCGCGGCGGCGACCTTCGGGCCACCCTTGGCGACGCCGACCATGGCCGGGCGCAACACGCGCTCGCCGATCGTGTAGCCGGCCTGGACCACCTGGACGACCGTGTTGTTCGGAACCTCGGCGTTCGGAACCTCGAACATCGCCTGGTGGAAGTTCGGATCGAATTTCTGGCCGGTCGGGTCCAGCTGCTTGACGCCGTGGCGCTCGAGCGCCGCCAGCATGGAGCGCTCGGTCATCTCGACGCCTTCGATCAGCGCGGCGAGGCCGGCATCGGCGGATTCCCTTGCTTCGGCCGGAATGGCTTCCAGCGCGCGGCGCAGATTGTCGGAGACGGCCAGCATGTCGCGCGCAAAGCCGGCGACGGAATAAGACTTGGCGTCCTTCACCTCGCGCTCGGTGCGCCGGCGCAGATTGTCCATCTCGGCGGCGAGGCGAAGATATTTATCGCGCAGCTCCGCACTTTCGGCCTTGGCGAGCTCCAGCGGGTCCGGCGCAGCGGCAGAAGTCTCGGCCTCCGGCTTCTCCACCGCGTCCGGCGCGGCGGCCTTTGCAACCTCTTCCGGCGCTGCGGCCTCAGCTCCGTTCTTGTTCGTTTCGTCGGTCATGACGGTCTCCGAATGTCTTGTCTTTGGCGTGTTCGGCATCATCAAACCAGCGGAAGTCGCTTTGCTTGAACGTTCTGTTGCCTGGATTTGAAGCCGATATCGAGGTTTGAGCCCGAAAAATCAAGGGTCCAATCGGTCTATTCGTCCAAAAGGATTCGCTCAGCGCGACAGTCGCGACATGAGCTGGGCGGTGTAATCGACCATGGGCACGATCCGGGAGTAATTGAGCCGCGTCGGGCCGATGACGCCGACGGCGCCGACGATCCGGTCGTCGCTGTCGCGATAGGGTGCGACGATCAGCGACGATCCGGAGAGCGAAAACAGCTTGTTTTCCGAGCCGATGAAGATGCGCACGCCCGGACCGCTTTCGGCAAGATTGAGAAGCTCGATCAGGCTGTCCTTCTTTTCGAGATCGTCGAACAGCATGCGCAGCCGCTCGATGTCCTCGCTTCCTTCCAGGCCCTCGAGCAGGTTGGCACGTCCGCGCACGATCAGGCGCGCCGGCTTCTCGTCGCCCTCGCTGCCCGACCAGATCGCAAGGCCGCGCTCGACCAGGTCCTGCGACAGCGCGTCGAGTTCGCCGCGCACGGTCTTCTTGACCTTTTCGAGCTGGGCGCGCAGTTCCGGAATGGTCTGCCCGGCAAGATGGGCATTGACGAAGTTCGCCGCCTCGGTGAGCTGCGCGCTGGTGACGCCAGCCGGCAGCTCGATGATGCGGTTCTCCACCTGGTCGTGATCGCCGACGAGGACCGCAAGCGCCTTGGTTGGCGCGAGCCGGATGAATTCGACGTGTTTCAGCACCGGATCGCTTTTGGTGGTGATGACGAGGCCGGCGCCGCGGGACATGCCGGAAAGCATCTGGCTTGCCTCAGTGAGAAGACTTTCGACCGGTTGGTCCCGCCGCACCTGCCGCTCGATCGAGGTCCGCTCCTCGGTGGAAAGCTTGCCGACCTGCATGAAAGCATCGACGAAGAAGCGCAGGCCTGTCTGGGTCGGCAAGCGGCCCGCACTGACATGCGGCGAATAAATGAGCCCTAGATCCTCGAGATCGCTCATCACGTTGCGCACCGAGGCGGGCGACAGCGACATCGGCAGGAGGCGGGAGAGATTGCGTGAACCGAGCGGCTCGCCGCTTTCCAGATAGGTTTCCACGATGCGGCGGAAGATCTCGCCGGAGCGCTCGTCCAGCGTCGATGCGATCCCCTGCTTTTGAGGGTTGCGCAGTACCATGTCACTCCATGCAAACAACCGTTCGTGTCGCCGAAGAATATAGTGATCCGCCGGGGCAATGGCAAAAGGGAAAAATCACCGTCCCGGCCCGATATCAGGCGGTTCCCTTTGGGGGCGCCATGATCTAGAAGGCTGCTGAGAACACAGGAGTTGAAGATGCGGCCATCCGGCAGAAAAACCGACCAAATGCGCAAGGTTTCCTTCGAGCGCAATTTCTCCAAGCATGCGGAAGGGTCCTGTCTGGTGCGCTTCGGCGACACGCACGTGCTCTGTACCGCGAGTCTCGAAGAGAAGGTCCCCGCCTGGCTGCGCAACGGCGGCAAGGGCTGGATCACGGCGGAATACGGGATGCTGCCGCGGGCGACCGGCGAGCGGATGAAACGCGAGGCCGCCGCCGGCAGACAGAGCGGCCGCACACAGGAGATCCAGCGGCTGATCGGCCGTTCGCTCCGGGCCGTCGTCGATCTGCCGGCGCTCGGCGAGCGGCAGATTTCGATCGACTGCGACGTGCTCCAGGCGGATGGCGGCACCCGAACCGCCTCGATCACCGGCGCCTGGATTGCCCTGCACGACTGCCTGAAATGGATGGAAGCGCGCAACATGATCAAGGTCGAGAGGGTGCTCAAGGACCATGTCGCCGCCATTTCCTGCGGCATCTTCGCCAACCAGGCGGTGGTCGATCTCGACTATCTGGAAGACTCGGCCGCTGAAACCGACGCCAATTTCGTCATGACGGGCAGCGGCGGTCTCGTCGAGATCCAGGGAACGGCGGAAGGAAAACCCTTCAGCGAGGAAGAGTTCGCAAGCCTGATGCAACTCGCCAAGGACGGCATCGCCGAGCTCGTGGCGCTGCAGAAGCAGGCGATCGCCGGCTAGCGGTAGGCGGGGCGCGCGCGCCCGCTTTGGCTGACAGAAGAGAGGATTGGCATTGGCTCCGGCTCTTGAAGGCATCCTCGAAACCGCACTCTATGCGCACGATCTGGATGCGGCCGAGGCATTCTACGGCAACGTGCTCGGACTGACGCGAATCACGCGGGCCGGCAACCGCCACGTCTTCTTCCGTTGCGGCGACGGCGTGCTGTTGATCTTCAATCCGGCGGAAACGGTGAAGCCACCCGCGGCCGGCGCGCTGCCGGTGCCGCCGCATGGCACGCAAGGCAACGGGCACATGTGCTTCCGTGTCGCGGCGCAGGCGCTCGATGCCTGGAAGGCGAAGCTGGAGGCGGCGGGAGTTGCAGTCGAGGCGGATGTCCGCTGGCCGAACGGCACCCGCTCCTTCTACTTCCGCGATCCGGCCGGAAACAGCCTTGAATGCGCGGAACCCGGCCTCTGGGCCATCGATTGATGACGCTTTGAACGTTTGGACGGAACGAAACTCGAATGCGCAAACTGGTTGACAAGACACTCGTGGTGGCAAGCCACAATGCCGGCAAGATCCGCGAAATCCGTGACCTGATCGGACCGCTCGGCTTCGAGGCAAGATCGGCCGCCGATCTCAATTTCATCGAGCCGGACGAGACCGGCACGACCTTCGAGGAGAACGCGACGATCAAGGCGCTCGCCTCTGCCAAAGCCTCCGGCCTGCCGGCACTTTCGGACGATTCGGGCCTTGCCATCGATGCGCTCGGCGGCGCTCCCGGCGTCTACACCGCCAATTGGGCGGAACGCGACGACGGCAGCCGCGACTTCGCGATGGCCATGGAAAAGGTCGAAAAAGAGCTCAGGGAGAAAGGTGCGACGGAGCCGGGCGAGCGTACCGCCCGCTTCGTCTCGGTGCTCTGCCTTGCTTGGCCGGACGGGCATGTCGAGCTCTTTCGCGGCGAAGTCGAAGGCTACGTCGTCTGGCCGCCGCGCGGCACGAGCGGCTTCGGCTACGATCCGGTCTTCCAGCCCAAGGGCTACGCCACCACGTTCGGAGAAATGAGCGCCGAAGAGAAGCACGGCTGGAAGCCGGGCGACGCGGACGCGCTCTCGCATCGCGCCCGCGCCTTCAAGCTGTTTGCCGAGACCTGCCTCGGCGCCTGAGAACGAGAATGATCCAGACGGCCCCGCTTTCGGCAATCGGTGACGGCATGGACCCGGGCTTCGGCGTCTATGTACACTGGCCGTTCTGTGCCGCCAAATGCCCCTATTGCGACTTCAACAGCCATGTCCGCCACCAGCCGGTGGACCAGCCGCGCTTCGTCGCCGCCTTTCTCCAGGAGATGGCGGCGATGCGGGCGCTGTCAGGCCCGAGAACGCTGACCAGCATTTTCATGGGCGGCGGCACGCCGTCGCTGATGGACCCGGCGACCGTCGCCGCGATCCTCGACGGCACAGCGAAGCACTGGCATGTGCCGGATGGCATAGAGATCACCATGGAGGCCAACCCCTCGAGCGTCGAGGCGACACGTTTCCACGGCTATCGTTCTGCCGGCGTCAACCGTGTCTCCCTCGGCGTCCAGGCGCTGAACGACCGCGACCTGAAATTCCTAGGCCGGCTGCATGATGTCGAGGATGCGTTGAAAGCGGTGCGGCTGGCGCGCGAAATCTTCCCGCGCATGTCCTTCGACCTGATCTATGCGCGGCCGGACCAGACAGTCGACGAATGGGAGCGCGAGCTGAAGGAGGCGGTTTCCTACGCCGTCGATCATCTGTCGCTCTACCAGCTCACCATCGAAGAAGGCACGCCCTTCTTCGGGCTGCACAAGGCCGGCAAGCTGATCGTTCCGGATGGCGAACAATCGGCGGTGCTTTACGAGGCGACCCAGGAGATCACGGCGGCGATCGGCATGCCGGCCTACGAGGTCTCCAACCATGCCCGGCCGGGGGCGGAAAGCCGGCACAACCTCACCTATTGGCGCTATGGCGACTATGCGGGGATCGGACCCGGCGCCCACGGGCGGCTTACGGTTGGCGGCAGCAAGATCGCGACCGCAACGGAACGGAACCCGGAGGCGTGGCTGCGCCTCGTCGAAGAACGCGGCGAAGGCATCACCGAACAGGAGCCGCTCGACCTGGAAGCCCAGGCCGACGAATTGCTGCTGATGGGCTTGAGGCTTCGGGAAGGCGTCGATCTTGCCCGCTGGCAGAGCCTCTCCGGCCGGGATCCGGATCCGGAGCGCGAACAGTTCCTGATCGATCACGGCTTCGTCGAGCGGCTCGGCAATTCACGCCTGCGCTGCACGCCGGCCGGCATGCTGATCCTCGATGCGGTGGTCGCCGACCTCGCCTGCTGACGGCTGGGAGGAAGCGGAGCGCGGATTGCCCCTCTCCTCGCATGCGGCGCAGGCGGGGAGAGGGGACTGATGGCGACGCGGCATAGCCCTTCGCCCCGCCTGCGGGGAGCCGGCAGGCGGATGAGGCTCGTCAGCTCTTCTTCACCGGCGCGACTATTCCCCAGGTGACTCCAAAGGGATCGCGCAGCTGACCGTAATAGTCGCCCCAGAAGGCGATCTCCAGCGGCATCGTCACCTCCGCCCCCGCCGCGACGGCCCGCTCCCACCAGAAATGGGCGTCGTCGACGAGGAGGTGCAGCACAAACCCCTCTGGCGCCTTCCAGGGAATGCCGAACTCCGGGAAGGGGTCGTTCAGCATCAGCGCGCCGCCGTTGATCGTCAAATGGCAATGGATGAGGCGCTTGCCGTCCTCGGCATATTTTCGGTCCTCCTCCTTGGCGGCAAAGGCGCGGGCATAGAATTTGGCGGTCGCGTCCGCATTCTCGACGTTGAGATAGGCGATAACGCCCGCCATCGGCGGATGCGGGGGCGCGTTCCAGTCGATCTTTGATGTGGGCTCGAGATCGACCGCCGCCTTGAGGCTGCCGTCCATGTAGAAGGGGACGGATTCGTGCTGGTGGGCGATCTTCCAGCCCTTGTCGGTGCGTTTCAGGCCGAGTGTCTGGCGATACCAGAGCGCGACTTTCGATCCGTCCTGCTTCTCGCCGGAAAGATGGGCCAAGGACGTGGCGAAGGCGACGTCGCCGCTTGCGGAAATGTCGAGCTCCTGTAGCCGGTAGCCGAGCGGTCCTCTCCAGGTCGAGAACCATTGCTCAAGTCCATCGGCGTCGGCGTCCGAGCCCTTCAGCGGCGGCGCCAGCGAAAAGACGAGACAATCCTTGGTGCCATGCGAGAGGACGCGATCGGCATCCTTCTGGCGCAATGCCTCCGCCCAGTCTTCGATCACCGCCCGAATCTCCGCGGTGCTGCTGCTCTCGGTGCTGGACATATTCCGTCCTCCGCTCAGAGTTTTGCGACAAGGGCCGCGAGCTGGTCGGCACACTGGCCCCAGCCCTCGTGAAAGCCCATCTTCTCGTGGGCCTCGCGATCGGCGACGCTCCAGTGGCAGGCGCGGGCGGTGTAACGGGTCTTGCCGCCCTCCTCCTCGAAGGTCAGGATCGCCGTCATGAAGGGCTTTTCGGAGGGCTTCCAAGCTTCCGTATAGGCGTCGGTCATGACCAGCTTCTCGTTCGGCACGACTTCGAGATAGACGCCCTGGTTGGGATAAAGCTCGCCCTCCGGCGAGCGCATGACGAAACGGTTGGTGCCGCCCGGCCGGACATCGAGCTCCGCTTCCGTGATCGTCCACGGCAAGGGCGCGAACCATTGCTTCAGCAGCTCCGGATCCGTGAAGGCGCGATAGACTTTCTCACGCGGCGCGTCGATCAGGCGGATCAAAATCAGTTCGCGTTCGTTGGCGACGTCGGCTGCTGCGGTCATTTGCAATTCCTCCTTGCTGGGTTCGAACCTAGGACGATGGGGGAGATCGAGTCCCGACAGCGGCAGAAGATTTTTATTGCTGGCCTCCGCGCGAGGTGCCCGCCTCTCCTGCAAGATGGTCGAGCTGCTTGCGGATATAGGCTGCCTCCGCCGCGTTGGTCGCAAGCGCGATCGCCTGGTCGAAGGCAATCCGCGCCTCGCGCGCCCGGCCCATCTGCTTGAGCAGGCCGCCGCGCAGGCCGTGGAAATAGAAGTAGCCGGAGAGCCTGTCGGCGAGCGGCTCGACCAGTGCCAGCGCCGCCTCCGGCCCCTGTCGCTTCGAGACGGCCACCGCGCGGTTAAGGGTGACGACCGGGGACGGCTGCAGACGCTCGAGCGCCTGGTAGAGCAGGTCGATCTCCTCCCAATCCGTCCCTTCCGGCCGCTCGGCGCGCGCGTGCAGGGCCGCAATTGCCGCCTGGATCTGGTAGGGACCGGGGCGGCGATGGCGCATCGCCTTGTCGATCATCGCCAGCGCCTCGGTGATCATCGGCCGGCTCCACAGCGAGCGATCCTGATCGTCGAGGAGGACGATGGCGCCATGCGCGTCGAAGCGGGCACGAGCGCGCGAATGCTGGAGAAGCAGGAGCGCCGTCAGCCCCATGATTTCGGGCTCCGCCGGAAACAGGCGCAAGAGCAGTCGGGAGAGCCGGATCGCTTCGTCGCAGAGATCCGCGGACACGCCCTCGGGGCCGTTCATGCCCGAATAGCCCTCGTTGAAGACGAGGTAGATCATCGTCGCGACGGCCGCGAGCCGCTCAGCGCGGTCCGCGGCGTCCGGCGTTTCGAACGGGATGCCGGCCGCAGCGACCCGCGCCTTGGCACGGGTGATGCGCTGTTCCATCGCTGCCTCGCTGACGAGAAAGGCGCGGGCGATCTGCTTGACGGTAAGGCCGGAAACGATGCGGAGCGCCAGCGCGATCTGCTGTGTCGCCGGCAGGGCCGGATTGCTGCAGACAAAGAGCAGCCGCAGGATGTCGTCGCGATAATGCGCGCCGTCGAGACGGTCGGCAAGCTCGCTTTCCCGGTCCCCGAGGTCGGAGAAAATGTCCTCCGGCGGCAGGGGCGTCTCGCGCGCTTGCCGCCGGACCTTGTCGATACCGCTGTTGCGGCCGACGAAAATCAGCCAGGCGGCGGGATCGCGCGGCGGTCCGTTCGTCGGCCAGGTCTTCAATGCCCGGATACAGGCCTCCTGGAAGGCTTCCTCCGCCAGATCGAGATTGCGGAAATAGCGCAGCAGCGCGCCCATGGCCTGCGGCCGCGCGGAAACAAGGGCAAGGTCGATCCAGGCCGTGTCGGTCATGGGGCAAGCTCGCCCGGTTTGTAGAGAGAAAGCGGGCGGATCTCGTATGAGCCGTCGGCCGGATTGGCGGCACTCAGCTCGCGGGCAAAATCCAGCGCCTCGTCGAGCGATGCGCAATCGATCAGGTAGAAGCCGAGCAGTTGCTCCTTGGTCTCGGCGAAGGGTCCGTCCATGACAACGGTCTCGCCCGGCCGGTGGCGCAATGTGGTGGCCGCGGTCGTCGGGAGAAGCCGTGCAACCGGGCCGAGTTTGCCGGCTTCGGCATATTTGCGCTGGACCGCCGTCAGGTCGCGCATGACCTGGTCGTCCTCCTCTTTGGTCCAGGCACTGGTGACGTCTTCCGTATTGTAGCAAAGCACCGCGTAAAGCATCGAGACTCTCCCGCTTCGATTGAATAGACGAATGACGAAAGAGATAGCCGACAAGCGCGGCGAAAAAAACACGGGGCAAGCCGCATGCCACGCACACCCGCGGGTGCCGGCCAACGAAAAGCCCGGTCGAACCGGGCTTTTCGTAACTACAAGCTTACCTATCCCTATTCATTGATCAGGCGCTTGAGCAGCTCGATCTCGTGGCTGAGCTTCGTGTCGCCCGCGATCAGTTCCTCGATCTTGCGCACCGCGTGCAAGACGGTCGTGTGATCGCGGCCCCCGAAGCGGCGGCCGATTTCCGGGAAGGAGCGCGGCGTCAGCGTCTTCGAAAGATACATGGCGATCTGGCGCGGCTTGACGATGACGCGGGTGCGGCGGTTCGAGACCAGTTCCTGGCGCGAGACGTTATAATGCTTGGCGACGATGCGTTGGATGTCCTCGATGCGAACGCGGCGCGGCTCACCGGCATTGACGAGATGGCCGAGGAGCTCGTCGACGCGCTCGATCGACAGCTGCGGCTCGAAGGAGCGGCGGAAGAGGAGTTGGTTGAAGGCCCCTTCCAGTTCGCGGCCGCTGGCGGTGACGTTGCGCGCCACATGGGACAGGATTTCCTGCGGAATATCGAGCGACCCATCGTCCTGACGGGCCGCTTCGAGGCGGCGCTTCAGCATTTCGAGGCGCATCTCGTAGTCCGGGCCCTCCATCTCGATCGCCACGCCGCCCTGCAGGCGCGAGCGAACGCGGCTATCGAGCGATTCCAGTTCCCAGGGCGCCCGGTCCGCCGCCACGACCACCTGCTTGGCCGAGTCGAGCAGCATGTTCAGGAGATGGCAGAATTCGTGCTGGATCGACTTGCCCTGCAGGAACTGCATGTCGTCGATGACGAGAAGATCGATGTTGCGCAGCGATTCCTTCAGCGACAGCGCGTCGTTGTCACGGATCGCGGTGGCGAAACGCCACATGAAATATTCGGCCGTCAGATAGACGACGCGCGGCGCCCGGGCGCTCTGCAGAGCCGCAAGTGCGATCGCCTGCAGGAGATGCGTCTTGCCGAGGCCGACGCTCGAGTGAATGAACAGCGGATTGAAGCGCACGGCGCCGGCGCCGGCCTCCGCGATGGTGCGAGCGGCAGCGAGCGCAACGCGGTTGGAGGAGCCTTCGACGAAGCTCTCGAAATTGTAGCGCTGGTCGAGCGGCGAGCCGAAAAGGGGCGCCTGGGCCGGCTTTGCGGCGGCGGCGACCGTGGCGGCGGCAGCGGCGACCGGCTGCGGCGAGGCCGTGCGGCGGACCGGGGCAGCGGGCGCAGGTTCGGCTGCCGCAGTCGCTGCCTCCTCGTGAACCGCCGGACGCTGGCCCCGGGTCGCGGTGCGGACGAGGATCTCCACTTTCAGGATCTCACCGTCTTCCTGCTGGAAAATATTGGTGATCAGATCGAGATAGCGATTGTTGATCCACGACTTCAGGAATGTCGTCGGCACCGACAGGCGCACGACGCTTTTCGATACCGAATGGAGCTTGAGACGCCCGAACCAGCTGGCGAAGACATCCGGACCGACCTGGGCCTTTAGACGCGCACTTACCCGCTCGAAAAGTGCGTCATGCCGCATGTCGTGCTTTTCCCCCGCCGCCTGAGACTGATTGCTTCCGGCCTGAAATCCTTCAGACGCCGTCGCCAAATTCATCTGCATGTTGCCGCCTTCCAATATCATTGTCCGATGCCGTCATTGCTGCCGGCGTCATTCTTTTATCCATCGGACACGGCCGCCTTCCGAAGCCATGCCGCGTCCGACGGACGCCCTGTCGCAGTGAATCGGGCTCCTCATAATCCCGCCCCGCTGCGCGCTGCGCGCACCCGCTCGCCTCGAACAAGCGAATGTCCCCTCGCGCCTCCTGCATGCTTCCCTGAACCGGCTTCGATTCAAGGACGGAACCATGCAGCACTCAAAACTCTACAGCGACCTTTGCGCACCGAGACAAGGTGCGTGGCGCTGTAGTCCTATCGATTCCGTGTGGCCGTTTTCAAGCCATCCGGTCCTATTCATTGCGACTACGCCGCACCCTCGTACGAAGCGGGTAACCCGGTCTCCTTCCTCTTGAACGAACACCGACACAGTACCGATCGGGGCCGCGCACGACACAACCTTAAGACGAAATGTCCTCGCCCCGCGGCGACGGATCGCCCGGTTCACCATCTCGACTTGTCTGATTGAGCGACGTGGATTTCCCCCGCCACAGGGAACAGAAAGCCCAAAGCCATCTCGTTGAAATGACTCCAAACCTCCTTGATACAGATGTGATCCGTGTCCCCTGTGGAAGCCATTTAGGCAGGATCGATGGGTAAGATCAATGGCGATTTTTACCGCTTCTTAAGCGCTGGCAGTTGACTCTCGTGCCGCGTTTTGCATGCGGGTTTGCGAGTCCCGAAAGAATCCCTGTTGAATCAAGGGTTTTAATTTTTGCTGCCGTGTTTAGCTGGCGAAAAAGAAAAAAAATAAAAATCTGCTTGACTCACTTCGCCTCGAAGAGGGCAAGCCGCCGACACCTATTCCTTGTGACAACCTCGCGCAACCGCTTGAAATCGTTTCAATAATTTTGTCACGCCACTGACACAACCACCCTTCTGGCAGGCTAGTCACGACCATGGCAGAATTATGAATCCGAAAAGCCCGGCGCACGCGCCGGGCTTTTCATCAACTGCTTATTATTTAGCCGGGTTAGGCCGAAAGCGACTTCACGCGCTGGGCCAGACGGGACACTTTGCGCGACGCCGTGTTGGCGTGCAGCACGCCCTTGGTGGCGGCGCGCATCAGTTCCGGCTGAGCTGCCTTCAGGGCAGCGGCGGCGGCTGCCTGATCGCCGGAAGCGATCGCCTCTTCAACCTGGCGGACGAAGGTGCGGACGCGCGAACGACGAGCCTTGTTCACTGCGGTACGGCGTGCGATCTTGCGGGTCGCCTTTTTCGCCGAAGTTGTATTGGCCATTGATGCCTCTCTTCGAAAACTGACATGAACTCCGCCTTCGCCGTGCCGGGTCACTGCGACCTGTCATCCAAGCAATTCGGGAGCAGTATCGGAAAGCCATGCGAGATGGCGTTTCAAACTGAAGGCGGCGTATAGCGGGAAAGCGCCCGCGCGTCAACGCGCATTTTGCGAAATCCCGCACCTTGCCGATTCACCTGTGCTTGAATTCCGCCTTGCGCTTCGCCACGAAGGCGGCCATCCCCTCCTTCTGATCCTCGGTGGCGAAAAGCGCCTGGAACAGCCGCCGCTCGAAACGCAGGCCCTCGGCGAGCGTTACTTCCAGCGAGCGGTTGACCGCTTCCTTGGCCATCATCACCGCCGGAAGCGCGAAGGAGGCGATCTTCTCGGCGGCGCCGAGCGCCTCTTCCATCAATTTGTCGGGCGCAACGATGCGCGCAACGAGGCCGGCCCGCTCCGCCTCTGCCGCGTCCATCATGCGGCCGGTCAGAATCAGGTCCATCGCCTTCGCCTTGCCGACCGCGCGCGTCAGGCGCTGCGATCCGCCCATGCCGGGAATGACGCCGAGGGTGATCTCCGGCTGGCCGAATTTCGCCGTCTCCGAGGCGATGATGAAGTCGCACATCATCGCAAGCTCGCAGCCGCCGCCAAGCGCAAAGCCCGACACGGCGGCAATCATCGGCTTGCGGGCGCCGGCGACGTGTTCCCATCCGCCGAGAAAGTCGCCGAGATAGCTGTCGACGAAATCGAGCGACTGCATTTCCTTGATATCGGCGCCGGCCGCGAAGGCCTTTTCCGAGCCGGTGATGACGATCGCGCCGACCCCCTTGTCCGCGTCGAAGGCCCTCAACGCCGCGTCAAGCTCGCGCATCAGGGTCGAGTTCAGTGCGTTCAGCGCCTGCGGCCGATTGAGAGTGATCAGGCCGACACGCCCGCGCGTTTCGACCAGCAGCGTCTCGTAACTCATTGTCGTCTCCTCCAATTTCGAACTCGATGGGTAGGCGCTGAGGCCCTCCCCGCTTATTTCTGGCAGCGCGGGCAATGGAAGGTCGAACGCCCCGCCTGAACGATGCGAGCGACCGTACCGCCACAGCCCGGCTTGCGGCAAGCCTCGCCCTCCCGGTCATAGACGGAGAAGGCGTGCTGGAAATAGCCGAGGCTGCCATCCGCCTGGATATGATCCTTGAGCGAAGAACCGCCGGCCGCGATCGCATCGGCGATCACCGCCCGGATCGCCTCGACAAGTGCGGACAAGGTCTTTCTCGGACGACCGCGCTTGTCGACGAGCGTGCCCGCCGCGCGTTTCGGCGACAGGCCCGAGCGCCACAGCGCCTCGCACACATAGATATTGCCAAGCCCGGCAATGGTCTTCTGATCGAGGAGCGCCGCTTTCAGTGGCTGCGCCCTGCCGACGAAGCGCTGGGCCAGATAAGTGGCGTCGAGGGCATTTCCCGTCGGCTCCTCCCCGAGGCCGCGGAAGAAGGCATGCTCGGCGATCGTGTCGCGGCGTGCCAGATCCATGAAGCCGAAGCGGCGCGGATCATTGTAGATCACCCGCGCCCGGCCGGAGTGTCCGTCGAGATGGAAGACCACATGGTCGTGCTTCTGGTCCTTGCCACGCGGATGATGGAACGCGCCGGGCGTGGCTGGTGCCGCCCCGGTTTCGATCCGGAACGATCCGGACATGCCGAGATGCGCGACGATGACATCGCCGCCCTCGAGATCGATCATCAGATATTTGGCGCGGCGCGAGAGCGCAACGATGCGCCGGCCCGACACGGCGGCGGCGAAATTGTCAGGAAAGGGAAAGCGCAAGTCCGGCCGGCGCAATTCGGCGCGCACCAGCAGCGCCCCCTCCATCGTCGGCGCCAACCCGCGTTTGACCGTCTCGACCTCAGGCAATTCCGGCATCGGCCGTCTTCCTTCACTCTTTGTTCATTCCATCCGCCCGCAGGGCGAGCGCACCATTCCCATGGCAGCATCGATGGCCTATACGGATGCGCTATGTCGCAGCCATGTCCCGCGCGCTGAGATAGCGCGTGCGGGGCGATTTCGCTATGGTGCCGGCAAAATTCGTGAAGTGGAGTTTCGTATGACGGATGAGCGCGTATCGACGGATGGCGGAATGGAGACCTCCTTCGGTTTCCGCGAGGTCGGCACGGGCGAAAAGCAACCGCTGGTCAACGACGTCTTCCACAAGGTCGCCAAGCGCTACGACATCATGAACGACGTCATGTCGGCCGGCCTCCACCGCGTCTGGAAGGATGCGATGATCGCCGCGCTCAACCCGCCGCGCCGTGAGGACTATCGCGTCCTCGACGTTGCCGGCGGCACGGGCGACATCGCATTCCGCATCGTCGAGGCCTCCGGCCGCAAGGCGCATGCGACGGTGCTCGACATCAACGGCTCGATGCTTGCCGTCGGCGCCGAGCGCGCCAGGAAAAAGGGGCTTCTCGGCAATCTCGAATTCGTCGAGGCGAATGCCGAGGACCTGCCCTTTGCGGCAAATTCGTTCGATGCCTATACGATCGCCTTCGGCATTCGCAACGTGCCGCGCATCGACGTGGCGCTCAAGGAGGCCTATCGCGTGCTGAAGCGCGGCGGCCAGCTGCTGGTGCTCGAATTCTCCGAGGTCGAGATGCCGCTGCTTGACCGCTTCTATGACGCCTGGTCGTTCAACGCGATCCCGAAATTCGGCAAGCTCATCACCGGCGACGACGCGCCCTACCAGTATCTGGTCGAATCGATCCGCAAGTTCCCGGACCAGCGCGATTTCGCCGCGATGATCCGCACTGCTGGCTTTGGCCGCGTCTCCTTCACCAACTACACCGGCGGCATCGCAGCCCTGCATTCCGGCTGGAAGATCTGACCGCATGAGCACGCCTGGAGCATATTTCCGTCTCGTGCGGATAGGCTGGGTGCTCGCGCGCGAGGACGCATTTGCAGCGGTCCCGTCCGAACACCTTCCGCCGCTGGCGCGTTTCGTACAGCGGCTCGCCGGGCTGCTTGCCCGCCGCAGGGCCCGCTTTGAGGTGCGCAGCGGCCGGCTCGCCCGGGCCGTCGAACGGCTTGGCCCCTCCTATGTCAAGATCGGCCAGTTTCTCGCCACGCGTCCCGACGTCGTGGGCGCCGAGCTTGCCGCCGACCTCTCCCTCCTGCAGGACCGGATGGCGACATTTCCCGAGAGCGAGGCGCGGGCCGCCATTGAAGGCTCGCTCGGCCGCTCCGTCGATACGCTTTTCGTCGAGTTTTCCGAAGCGATGGCGGCCGCCTCAATCGCCCAGGTCCATCCGGCAGTCGTCCTGCGCGACGGCAGGCGCGAAAGGGTGGCCGTCAAGGTCATCCGCCCGGGCGTGCGCCAGCGTTTCGCCGCCGATATCGAGGCGATGTATCTCGTTTCGCGCATGCAGGAACGGTTCCTGCCCTATACGCGCCGGCTGAGGCCGGTCGAGGTGACGAAGACGCTCGAACAGACGACCAAGGTCGAAATGGACCTCAGGCTCGAGGCCGCCGCCCTTTCCGAACTCGGCGAGAACACCAAGGAGGATTCCGGTTTTCGCGTCCCCAAGGTCGACTGGGAGCGCACCGGCCGCGACGTCGTGACGATGGAATGGATCGACGGCGTGAAGATGTCGGATATCGAGGGCCTGAAGGCCGCCGGCCACGACCTCAATACGCTCGCCGAAACGCTGATCCAGTCCTTCCTGCGCCACACGCTGCGCGACGGCTTCTTCCACGCCGACATGCATCAGGGAAATCTGTTCGTCGACGAGGCAGGCCATATCGTTGCGGTCGACATGGGCATCGTCGGCCGGCTCGGTAAGAAGGAGCGCCGCTTCCTCGCCGAGATCCTCTTCGGCTTCATCACCCGCGACTACCAGCGCGTCGCCGACGTGCATTTCGAGGCGGGCTACGTGCCCTCGCACCATGACGCGGCGAGCTTTGCCCAGGCGATCCGTGCCATCGGCGAACCGATCCACGGCCAGCCGGCCGAAACGATCTCGATGGCCAAGCTTTTGACACTGCTCTTCGAGGTGACCGAGCTCTTCGACATGCAGACGCGCCCCGAGCTCGTGATGCTGCAGAAGACCATGGTCGTCGTCGAGGGCGTCGCCCGCACGCTCAACCCGCGGTTCAACATGTGGAAGGCGTCGGAACCGGTCGTCGGGAAATGGATCCGCGACAATCTCGGCCCGAAAAGGATCGTCACGGATCTGCGCGACGGGCTGCACGCGGCACTCCGGGTCGCCGAAGCCGTTCCGGAAATCGCCGCGCGCACCGAACGTTTCTCGGCCGAAATCATGGCGATGACCGAGAATGGCCTGCGCTTCGATCCGGAGACGGCAGAAGCGATCGGCCGGGCGGAGGCAAGGCACACCCGGTCGGGTCGGCTGGCGCTCTGGGTGATCGCGGCAACGCTCATTTTCATTGCATGGCAGCTTGTTTGACCGGTGGAGTGAAGCAGGCTGCTTTGCATTTGAGCCCCTCATCCCGCTGCCGCGACCTTCTCCCCGCTCACGGGGAGAAGGGACAAAGCCGCGCCGCTTCATTCCCCTCGCCCCGCTTGCGGGGAGAGGGTTAGGGTGAGGGGCAAAGTGCTCACGAACACCCTTCCTACATCCCGCATCCTGGAATAGTATCCGTCCATGGACAGTCGTTTTTCGCTCGTGATGCCGGTGACCACGCAGACCTCAGGGTGTGCGGGAGACCTGTTGCACTAAGCGAGCCGTCTTCATGCCAACCCTGCCGAGGCAAGCAGGGTTCGGCTCTGTTTCCTCGGCGAGAAGAGAGAGGAAACAATGACCGCTGGTTCACCCGCACTTCATATCCGCGCCGCGTCCATCTCCGACTGGGAAGTCCTCGCCGCTTTGCGCGATCTGCCCGGCATTCGCTCCGGAACGCTACGCCTGCCCTTTGCGCCGCCGGAGCAGACGCGACGCTGGCTCGAAAGCCTTACGGAAAACGACATGGTTATCGTCGCCGAACTCGAGGGGCAGATTGTCGGGCTTGCCGGTTTGCACCGGCACAAAGGAAGGCGGCGGCATGCGGCCGACATCGGCATGTCGGTCCACGACGATTACCGCCGGCGCGGCATCGGCAAGGCACTGCTCGAGGCGCTGACCGAGGCCGCGGACCGCTGGCTCGGCATTTTACGCATCGAACTGACGGTCTTCACCGACAACGAGGCGGCGATCGGCCTCTACCGCAATGCCGGTTTCGTCACCGAAGGCGTGTTGAAATCCTATGCGCTGCGCGACGGAGCATATGCCGACGTCTTCGCGATGGCGCGTCTGCGGCCGTGATCGGAGGAAGCGTGCCTGCGGCCCCCACCGGCGCGGAGTAGCTCTGACCGATTCACGGGTCCCGCGTCTTGCGATCGACCGGCGGAACTGTCATTGCCGTTCGCCAAATCGGGAGACCAGCACATGAAGCACGAAACTCCTCCTGTTGTGGCCGGCGCCGTCATCCGCCAGGGCGGAAGAACCTGCCTTCATCGCCTGACGAACACCACCCCGGTGCTTATCCATGTGCGTTCGGGAAACAAGGTCGTGGTCATCCGCGACACGCCTTTGCTGCTCACAGCCGGCGAGTTTGGCCTGTTGCCCGACCACCAACCCATGACGATGGAGAACATTCCCAAGGCACCGCAGAACTACGAAGCGCGCATCCTACCCGTACCGCGTCCGTTGTTCGAGGAAACATATGCCCGCCTGGCTTTCATCACGCCACCTCGAACCGCCCTTCCCGTGAAGGCTTTGGACCTGCCCGCCGAGGCCGTGGCTCTGTTTGACTTCTGCTGCTCCCCGGAAAATTTCTCGAGGCTCCCCGCCCCCGTGGCGACGGTCCGCTTGATGGAACTCATCACCTGGTTTGCTCTGAGCGGCGCCGTATTGGGCGTCCAGGGAAATCCCCTTTTGCAGCATCGCCTGCGCCAGATGATCGAAGCCGAGCCTGCCCGCAACTGGACCCTCGGCCAGGCCGCACGCAGCTTCAACATGAGCGAGGCCACGCTTCGGCGTAAGCTGGCGGCGGAAAACACCAGTTTCACCGAAACATTGAGCGATACGCGCATGACGCGGGCGCTGGCGCTGCTGCAAACGACCACCCTGCCGATCGCCCATGTCGCCCAGGAGGTCGGCTACGACTCGCCATCGCAGTTCTCGGCAAGGTTCAAGGAGAGATTCGGCATCAATCCGCGCGAGGTACGCGGCGATCTCGGAATTTTTGAGCGGATCGGGACAGAAGTTGAGCAGATCAGGAGAGACGCTGTGTCCGTCTGGGGATAGGGTTTCTTTGTCAGATCACCTCATTGTTTCCCTGAAACACTGAACTGACCTAACCCTCTGAAACTACGCAATTCCATACGGAGAGACCGTTGCACACTTTTCCTGGAATTGCTCCAGCAACTGCAGGAAAGATCCATGCGCTTCATCACCACACTTCTGGCCCTGAGCTTCCTCGGCGCTACCGCCGCGCACGCCGAAATGAAACTGACCTCGAACGACTTGGCGGCCGGAACGACCATGGCCGACGCCCAGGTCTTCAACGGCTTCGGCTGCAGCGGCAAGAACATCTCGCCGCAATTGCAATGGTCGGGCGCGCCCGCGGGCACCAAGAGCTTCGCGATCATGGCCTATGATCCTGACGCCCCGACCGGCTCCGGCTGGTGGCATTGGACGGTATTCAACCTTCCGGCAGATGCGACGGAGCTCGCGAATGGGGCGAGCGGAGGCGGAAAGCTTCCGATCGGCGCGATCGAGGGCCGCACCGATTTCGGTTCGTCCGGCTATGGCGGTGCATGCCCGCCGGAAGGTCATGGACCACACCGCTACCAGTTCACGGTCTACGCGCTGTCCGTCGACAAGCTTCCTCTCGACAAGGACGCCCCCGCCGCCATGGTCGGTTTCTTTACCCGAGCGAACGCGCTGGACCAGGCGACGATCGAGGTCACCTACGAGCGCTGATCCGGCATCAGCGGCAGCACAGCGCTTTGTTCCCTGCGGCGGATTTCAGCCGCAGGGTGCAGCGTCATTCCGGCGGGCGCAGCCTTGAGCCTCCGATTGCGCGGGTCAGTCGCCTCGGATAGGCTCGCGTCATACAGCAAGGAGCGGCGAAAAGCCGAAGCGGGATGACACTGTCGGGCAAGCGTATTCTCCTCATCATTTCCGGTGGCATCGCGGCCTATAAGAGCCTGGACCTCATCCGCAGGCTGCGCGAACGCGGCGCCACGGTCCGGCCGGTAATGACTGCCGGGGCGCAGCAGTTCGTGACGCCGCTCGCGGTCGGTGCGCTTTCGGCCTCACACGTCTATACGGAGCTCTTTTCACGCGAGGACGAGCAGGATGTGGGGCATATCCGGCTGGCGCGCGAGTGCGACCTCGTCGTGGTGGCGCCGGCGACCGCCGACCTGATGGCCAAGATGGCGAGCGGCCATGCCGACGACCTTGCCTCGACGATCCTGCTCGCAACCGATCGCACCGTGCTCGTCGCCCCGGCGATGAACCCGAAGATGTGGGCGCATCCAGCGACCCGCCGCAACCGCGCGACGCTTGCCGCCGACGGCATCCGCTTCGTCGGGCCGGCCTCTGGCGAGATGGCGGAAAGCCGCGAGGCCGGCGAAGGCCGGATGGCCGAACCCTTGGAGATCGTCGCGGCGAGCGAGGACTTACTCGCCGGCGCAAAGCCGCTTGCCGGGCGCAAGGCAATCGTCTCCTCCGGGCCGACGCACGAGCCGATCGACCCGGTCCGCTATATCGCCAACCGCTCATCCGGCAAGCAGGGTCATGCCATCGCCGCGGCGCTGGCGCGGCTCGGGGCCGACGTCACTCTCGTCTCCGGTCCTGTAACGATCCCCGACCCCGCGGGCGTGCGGGTCGTTCGGGTCGAGCGCGCCGATGAGATGCGCGACGCGGTCGTCGCCGCGCTGCCGGCCGATGTAGCGGTGATGGTGGCGGCGGTCGCCGACTGGCGCGTCGCTTCCGCCGCCGGCAACAAGATCAAGAAGCGGCCGGGCGAGGCACCGCCGCCGCTGCAACTTGCCGAAAATCCCGACATCCTGAAGACCATCGGCCATCATGCATCGCGCCCGAAATTGGTGATCGGCTTTGCCGCGGAGACGGAAAACGTCGCGGAGAACGGCCGGGCAAAGCTTGAAAGGAAAGGCGCCGATTACATCGTCGCAAACGACGTCTCGCCGGCAACTGGGATCATGGGCGGCGACAGGAACCGGGTGAAGCTCATCGCCCGCGACGGCACCGAGGAGTGGCCGGAAATGGGCAAGGACGAAGTGGCCGACAAGCTCGCAAGCCTGATCGCCGCGAAACTGTTGTCATAAGAAGCGCCGCTTCGATCAGGCAACAGGGCTTGCGATCTTTACGGAGGGAGACGCCCCGGCAACGGACTCCCGCGCCGAACCGTCTGACGCGCTGAAAAGGCGAACGTCGACGCCGTTTTCGCCGACGATGACGGCCGAGCCGTCCGGTATCTCGGCCCAGGCATTGTCGTCGTCGTTGAGCGGTTCCGAGACTAGGCAGTAGCCGCCCTGCGCTCCCATCGGGGCGGCATAGAGGGTCGGCGCCTTGCGGTCGGAGGCGTAGCGAACCGCATAGAGATCCTCACCGTCGGAAAATGCCGCGGTGAAGCGGACGAGCACCTTCAGGCTGAGTTGTTCGGCGAGGCGCTCCACGAAGCCGAGCGCCTCGGCAACGGCGCCGAGCGGGTCGCGGTCGAGGCCGAACTGCAGGGCGAGCAGGAAAAGCAGCTCCGAATCCGTCGTGCCGGTGCGGGCCGCATAAAGATCGTCGGCGAGCATGTTTTCCATCGGCCGCCGCAGGTGCTCGAAATGGCCGATCTGGCCGTTGTGCATGAAGGCCCAGCGGCCATGCACGAAGGGGTGACAATTGTCGCGCCGGGTGCCGCCGCCGGTCGCCGCACGGACATGCGCCAGGAACAGGCGGGAGCGTATCTGCCGCGCAATGCTCTTCAGGTTGCAGTCGGACCAGGCGGGCAGGATGTCGCGATAGCGGCCAGGTTCCGGGCGGTCGCCATACCAGGCGATGCCGAAGCCGTCGCCATTGGTGGCGGTCTTCGCCCGTGTCGCGCAATGGGATTGCTCAATCAGCGAATGCGCCGGCGACGTCACCAGTTCCTCGAGATAAAGCGGCTCTCCACGATAGGCTGCCCAGCGGCACATGCGTCGATCACTCCGGTTCGGGTTCTTTGATAAAAGGCGATTCGCCGACGATCGTCACGGCGATGTTCCAACGGAACATGGTAAAAATGCGTTAACACTTTTCGCATGGCGTGCTTTTCAACGACAGCGGGCCTGCCGTCACATGCGCTGTCTCGCTTGATATCGGAAAGCGATTTCGAACAAACATTCCATATTGACAAGCTTCGTACATTTCATTTCATTTCCACCCGGATACGAAGGTTCGGCCGGGAGGAATGGCATGAGCGGCAAACGCAAACTGGGTGTCGGCCTGATCGGTACGGGATTCATGGGCAAGGCCCATGCGCTCGGCTTCACGATCGCTTCGCGGGTTTTCGACCTGCCCTTCGACCTGGATTTGGTTTCGGTCGCGGACGTCACCGCAGAGAGTGCCGAGGCTGCCCGCGCACGCCTCGGCTTCCGCAAGGCGACCGCCGACTGGCGCGAGCTCCTGACAGACCCGGACATCGACATCATCGACATCACCACGCCGAACCTCCTGCACAAGGAAATGGCGCTTGCAGCCATCGCCCATGGCAAGCACGTCTATTGCGAAAAGCCGCTGGCACCGACCGTCGCCGACTGCGCCGAGATGGTCGGGGCCGCCGAAAAGGCCGGTCTCGTCACCCAGGTGGGCTTCAACTATCTGAAGAACCCGCTGATCTTCCTCGCCAAGGAGATCATCGACAGCGGCGAGATCGGCGAAATCCGCTCGTTCCGCGGCGTCCATGCCGAAGACTTCATGGCCGACGCCACGATGCCGTGGGCCTGGCGGCTCGATCCGAGGAGCGGCGGCGGCGCGCTCGCCGACATCGGCAGCCATATCATCGCCTGCATGCGTCACCTCGTCGGCCCGATCAAATCCGTGCTTGCGGAGACGGTCATCCACATACCGGAGCGTCCGGTCGCACGCGGCGCAACCGAGACCCGCGCGGTAGAAGTCGACGACATCGCCCGCGCCTTCATCCGCTTCGAGAGCGGCGCGAGCGGCAGCTTCGAGGCGAACTGGATCGCCACCGGCCGCAAGATGCAGCATGACTTCGAAATCTACGGCTCCAAGGGCAGCATCGTCTTCACCCAGGAGCGACTGAACGAAATCAAGGTCTATTCGACCGACGGCGACATCAAGAGCCGCGGCTTCCGCACCATCTGGGCCGGACCGGAACACCCGCCCTACGGCGCCTTCTGCGTGGCACCGGGACACCAGATCGGCTTCAACGACCTGAAGGCGATCGAAGTTCACGAGTTCCTGGAGGCGATCGCCAAGGGAGGGAGACCGACTACCGATTTCCGCGAGGGCTACGAGGTCCAGAAGGTGCTTTCGGCCACCTACCGCTCGGCCAGGAGCAACGAATGGGTAGAGATCGGCTGACGGCGTTTTCTTCTCGAGAGGAAACGACGCCCGGGAATCGCCCCTCACCCTAACCCTCTCCCCGCAAGCGGGGAGAGGGGACTTGGAGGGCGCGGCATATCCCTTCTCCCCGCGCGCGGGGAGAAGGTCGCGGCAGCGGGATGAGGGGCCAAACGGCTTTTCACCGCTACGGAAAATCCACAAAAATAGAACGTCCGTTCTATGCCCGTATCGCCTAATCGATTAAAGTGAGGCAAATAGAACAAGCGAGCCTGGAGACGCTGAACGATGTCGACATCGGAGACGACCACGGATGCCCCGCAGGATTTCGAGGCGCTGAAGGCCGTCATCCTCGAACGCAAGGCGCAATTGCCGAAGCGGCTGAAACAGGTCGCCGCCTATTCGCTCGACAATCCGGACGAAATCGCCTTCGGCACGGCGGCGAGCATCGCCACCTCGGCCGATGTCCAGCCGTCCACTCTGGTGCGCTTCGCCCAGCATTTCGGCTTCGAAGGCTTTTCGAGTCTGCAGCAGATTTTTCGGGCGCGCCTGCGTGAGCGAACACCGGGCTACGAGGACCGGTTGAAGGCGCTGCGCGGCAACGAGCACAGCAAGCTCGAGAGCGGCTCGATCTTCAACGGCTTCGTGGCGGCCGCGCATCGCTCGCTCGACAACATCGCAACATCGGTCGACCCGGAAGCCTTCGAGCAGGCCGTCGACATCCTCGCCAAGGCGGAGACGATTTATCTCATCGCCAAGCGCCGCTCCTATCCGATTTCCAGCTACATGGCCTACGCCTTCGGCAAGCTGAAAGTGAAATACCAGCATGTCGGCACGGCCGCCGGCATCGACGACGACATGCTGGCGATGGCGACGAAAGAGGATGCCGCCTTCGCCGTCAGCTTCTCGCCCTATGCGTCCGAGAGTGCGGCCCAGGCTCGGCTTTTAGCGAATCGAAGGGTTCCGGTCGTGTCGCTGACAGACTCCGCTTTCTCGCCGCTGGCCGAGTCGTCGAAGGTCTGGTTCGAGCTCGTCGAAGCCGATCATGCCGGCTTCCGTTCGCTTTCGGCCAGCATGGCCTTCGCCATGGCGCTGACCGTGGCGATCGCCGAAAAACGCCGTCGCGCCGAAGATGCCGCGTCAATATAGAACGAAAATTCCATATTGACGAGAGGACGGAATTTATGTTTCATACACTCATCGCCCAGCACCTAACGAAATCTGTCGGCGCCGGCGCGGCGTCCGCGGGGAGGAAGCAGTGAGCCAGATTCCATCGGCATCGGCAAAGGGCGCCAAGCCCCTCGACATCATCACCATCGGCAGAGCCTCGGTCGACCTTTACGGTCAGCAGATCGGCACGCGGCTTGAGGACGTGGCGAGCTTTGCCAAGTCGGTCGGCGGCTGCCCCTGCAATATTTCGGTTGGCACCGCGCGCCTCGGGCTCAAATCGGCGCTGCTGACGCGCGTCGGCAACGAGCAGATGGGCCGCTTCATCCGCGAACAGTTGCAACGCGAGGGCGTGGAGACGCGCGGCATCGTCACCGATCCGGAACGGCTGACCGCCCTCGCGATCCTCTCCGTCGAGAATGAAAAGTCGTTTCCGCTGCTCTTCTATCGTGACAATTGCGCCGACAACGCGCTCAATAAAGATGACATCGCGGAGGACTTCATCCGCTCCGCCCGCGCGGTCCTCGTCACCGGCACGCATTTCTCGAAGCCCAACACCGATGCCGCGCAGCGCAAGGCGATCCGGATCGCCAAGGAAAGCGGCGCGAAGATCGTCTTCGACATCGACTATCGCCCGAACCTCTGGGGCCTCGCGGGCCACGATGCGGGCGAAAGCCGCTATATCGCTTCCGACCGCGTCTCGGCGCACCTGAAGACCGTGCTCGGCGATTGCGACCTGATCGTCGGCACCGAGGAAGAGGTGCTCATCGCGTCTGGCGAGAGCGACCTGCTGCAAGCCTTGAAGACCATCCGGTCGCTGTCGAACGCGACGATCGTCTTGAAGCGCGGACCGATGGGCTGCATCGTCTATGACGGGCCGATCTCCGACGATCTCGAGGACGGCATTGTCGGCAAGGGCTTCCCGATCGAGGTCTATAACGTGCTCGGCGCCGGCGACGCCTTCATGTCCGGCTTCCTGCGCGGCTGGTTGAAGGGCGAGCCGCATGCGACCTCGGCCACCTGGGCCAATGCCTGCGGCGCCTTCGCGGTATCGCGGCTGCTCTGCGCGCCGGAGATCCCGACCTGGACTGAATTGCAGTTCTTCCTGGAGCACGGCAGCAAAGAAAAGGCGCTGCGCAAGGACGAGGCGATCAACCACGTGCACTGGGCGACGACGCGCCGCCGCGACATCCCGCTGCTGATGGCGTTCGCCATCGACCACCGCAGCCAGCTGGAGGATATCGCCGAGGGCAAGCCGGAGCTGCTGGCGCGCATCCCGGCCTTCAAGGCGCTCGCCGTCAAGGCCGCTGCTGAAGTGGCCGCCGGCCGGTCCGGCTTCGGCATGCTGATCGACGACAAATACGGCCGAGACGCCCTTTATGCCGCCGGTGCCTACCGCGATTTCTGGATCGGCAAGCCGATCGAGCTGCCGGGCTCGCGGCCGCTGCAGTTCGAATTCAGCCAGGATCTCGGCAGCCGGCTCATAGACTGGCCCGTCGACCATTGCATCAAGGTGCTCTCCTTCTATCACCCGGACGATCCGGCCGAAATGAAGGCGACGCAGGTCGCCAAGCTTCGTTCGGCCTTCGAGGCGGCCCGCAAGGTCGGCCGCGAGATCCTGATCGAGATCATCGCCGGCAAGCACGGTCCGCTTGAGGACGACACGATACCGCGGGCGCTCAACGAGCTTTACGATGCCGGCCTGAAGCCCGACTGGTGGAAGCTCGAGCCGCAGGCGAGCCGCGGCGCCTGGGCCGCCATCGACGCCGTCATCGAAAACCGCGACCCGCTCTGCCGGGGCGTCGTCCTGCTCGGCCTCGAGGCCCCTTACGAGGTCCTGAAGGACGGGTTCGCGGCGGCGAGGACGTCGACGTCGGTGAAAGGATTTGCCGTCGGCCGGACGATCTTTGCCGACGCCGCCAAGAGCTGGCTCACCGGGTCGATGAGCGACGACGAGGCCGTCGCCGACATGGCGGCGAAGTTCAAGGCGCTGGTGGATCTCTGGCTGCGCTTGGGTGAAACAAAGGCTGCCTAAGCAGGAAGGACGTGGGAAGCACCCGAAGCCTGCTGTACTTATAGCCGGCCTGCGGCATTAAAAACGACAATGGGCGAAGCGGACTTCGCCACCTGGAGGAAATTCAAGATGAGCCAGAAAACCGTGCGCCTGACCATGGCACAGGCCGTGGCGCGGTTCATGACCCGGCAGATGACGATCATCGATGGCAAGCGCGTGCCGATCTTCGGCGGCGTCTTCGCGATCTTCGGCCATGGCAACGTCGCCGGCGTCGGCGAGGCGCTCTACGCCATCCGCGAAACCCTGCCGACCTACCGCGCCCAAAACGAGCAGGGCATGGCGAACGCTGCGATCGCCTTTGCCAAGGCGAGCTTCCGCCGCCGCTTCATGGCCTGCACGAGCTCGATCGGCCCCGGCGCCCTCAACATGGTCACCTCGGCGGCCCTCGCCCATGTCAACCGCCTGCCTGTCCTGTTCCTGCCCGGCGACGTCTTCGCCAACCGCCGGCCCGATCCGGTGCTGCAGCAGGTGGAAAACTTCGGCGATGCCACCATCTCGGCCAATGACTGCTTCCGTCCGGTGTCGCGCTATTTCGACCGTATCACCCGGCCGGAACAGATCATCCCGGCGCTTCGCCGCGCCATGCAGGTGCTGACCGATCCGGCCGATTGCGGTCCCGTGACGCTGTCGCTCTGCCAGGACGTGCAGGCGGAAGCCTATGACTATCCGGAATCCTTCTTCGAAGAGAAGATCTGGGTGCCGCGCCGCATCGAACCGGACCTCGACGAGTTGGCATCGGCGATCGAATTGCTCAAGTCCGCGAAGAAGCCGATCATTATCGCCGGCGGCGGCGTGCTCTATTCCGAAGCGACCGCAGACCTCGCTAACTTTGCAGAAAGGCACGGCATCCCAGTCGTCGAGACGCAGGCCGGCAAGTCCGCATTGCCGCATTCGCATCCGTTCAACATGGGCTCGGTCGGCGTCACCGGGACCTCCGCGTCCAACCGGCTTGCCGAGGAGACCGACCTGGTGCTCGCCGTCGGCTCGCGCCTCCAGGACTTCACCACCGGTTCCTGGGCGCTCTTCAAGAACGACGAGATGAAAATCATCGGCCTCAATGTCCAGCCCTTCGACGCCGGTAAGCACAACGGCCTGCCGCTGATCTGCGACGCGCGGGTCGGCCTCAACCGCCTGTCCGGCGGGCTCGGTGGCTACACGGTCGACCGGAGCTGGACGGAAAAGGCGAAGGCCGGCAAGGCCGAATGGATGGCCGCGGCCGACAAGGCGACGGCCACGACCAATGCGGCGCTGCCCTCCGACGCCCAGGTGATCGGTGCCGTCCAGCGCGCCCGCGGCGGCAACAAGACGACGCTCGTCTGCGCCGCCGGCGGTCTGCCCGGCGAGCTGCACAAGCTCTGGCAGGCGGAAGAGCCCGGCGGCTACCACATGGAATACGGCTTCTCGACAATGGGCTACGAGGTTGCCGGCGGCCTCGGCGTCAAGCTTGCCAGGCCCGAGCGCGACGTGATCGTCATGGTCGGCGACGGCAGCTACATGATGCTGAACTCGGAGATCGCCTCGTCGATCATGCTCGGCGCCAAGTTCACCATCGTTCTCCTCGACAATGCCGGCTACGGCTGCATCAACCGGCTGCAGATGGAGACCGGCGGCGCCAACTTCAACAATCTGCTTCAGGACACGCATCACGTAGAACTGCCGCAGATCGACTTCGCCGCGCACGCCGCCGCCATGGGAGCCGTCACCCGCAAGGTCGGCTCGATACCCGAACTCGAAGCGGCGCTTGCCGAAACCGCCAACGAGGCCCGCACCACGGTGATCGTCATCGACACCCATCCGCTGATCACGACCGAGGCCGGCGGCCATTGGTGGGACGTCGCCGTTCCGGAAGTCTCGGAGCGCGAGCAGGTGAAGGTGGCCCGCGACGGTTACGAGAAGGCACTGCAGTCGCAGCGCTTCGGTTGATCTCAATAAACCACGGGTTCCAGTACATTCAGGGGCCCCTCTCCTCGGGTTTAACCCGAGGACTAGCCCTCTCCCGCAGGCGGGGAGAGGGGACTTCGGAGGCCGCGGCATATCCCTTCTCCTCGTCCTTACGGGGAGAAGGTGGCGGCAGCCGGTTGAGGGGCATTGCGCCAAAAGATAACGAAGCAACCGCTTCGAGCAGACAAACCAGAAAGTGAGACCATGATCCGCTACGGAACCAACCCGATCGCCTGGAGCAACGACGACGACCATTCGATCGGCGCGCATCTGACGCTCGAGGACTGCCTCTCCGATTGCCAGAAGATCGGCTTCGACGGCATCGAGAAGGGCCACAAGATGCCGTCCGATCCGGAGGCGCTGAAGCAGAAGCTCGGATCCTACGACCTCGTCTTCGTCTCCGGCTGGCACTCGACCAATCTCTTGACCCATGACGTCGAGGCCGAGAAAAAGGCCATCCAGCCGCATCTCGATCTTTTGAAGCACAATGGCTGCAAGGTGGCGATCGTCTGCGAGACCTCGAACGCCATCCATGGCGACGATTCCAGGTCGCTCGTCAGGGACAAGCCGGTGCTGCCGGCCGATCAGTGGAAGAATTTCGGCGCGGATCTCGAGGTGATCGCTGAGTATTGCGCCGACCAGGGCATCGACCTCGTCTATCACCACCACATGGGCACGATCGTCCAGAGCGGCGAGGAGATCGACCTGTTGATGGAAAACACAGGGCCGGCGACGAAGCTGCTGCTCGACACCGGGCACGCCTGGTTCGGCGGCTCCGATCCGGTGGAAGTGGCGAAGAAATACATGGACCGCGTCCGTCACATTCATTGCAAGAACGTCCGTCCGACGGTCCGCAAAGTGGTTGAAGGCGAAGGACTCTCATTCCTCGAAGGCGTGCGCCGCGGCGTCTTCACGGTACCCGGCGATGCCGAAGGCGGTGTCGACTTCCTGCCGGTGCTGAAAATCGCCGCCGAACACGGCTATGATGGCTGGCTGGTGATCGAGGCCGAGCAGGATTCGGCGGTGCGCAATCCGTTCGAATACCAGTCCTTGGGCCTGAAATCGTTGAAGGCGTTTGCGAAGGAAGCGGGGCTGGACAAGTAAGCTCTTATTCGTTGGCAGCGCCCCCTCATCCGGCTGCCGCCACCTTCTCCCCGCTCGCGGGGAGAAGGGATATGCAGCGCCGCTTAAAGTCCCCTCTCCCCCTGCAGGGAGAGGGTTAGTCTTCGGGTTAAACCCGAGGAAAGGGGCGGGCCGAGACGCGGCTACAAGGAAGAAAATCAGGAGACCGTCACATGTCCAAACTGCTCGTCAAACCGAAGGCGCAAACCGGTCTGGTCCAGGACATCACGCCGGAGAGCGCCGGCTGGACCTATGTCGGTTTCGCGCTTAACCGGCTGAAGCCAGGGGAAAAGACCGGCGGCGAAGCGGGCGAGAAGGAATTCTGCCTGGTGCTTGTCAGCGGCAGGGCGAAGATCTCCGTCGACGGCGAGGATTTCGGGGAACTCGGCGAGCGCATGACGCCCTTCGAGGGTCAGCCATATGCCGTCTATGTGCCGAAGGGCAGCGCATGGCAGGCCGAAGCCACGACCGACCTCGAGCTCGCCGTCTGCTCCGCACCCGGTGGCGAAGGCTTCGAGGCGAAGGTGATCCACCCCGGCACGCATCCGCAGATGACGCGCGGCAAGGGCACCAATACCCGCTACGTCACCAATATCATGCCGGAGGACGACGGCTCGGCTCAGTCGCTGCTGGTCGTCGAGGTGATCACGCCGGGCGGCCACACCTCCTCCTACCCGCCGCACAAGCACGACCAGGACAACCTGCCGGCCGAAAGCTATCTCGAGGAAACCTATTACCACCGCCTCAACCCGCCGCAGGGCTTTGCCATGCAGCGCGTCTACACGGACGACCGATCGCTCGACGAGACCATGGCGGTGGAAGACGGCGACGTGGCGCTCGTCCCGAAGGGCTACCATCCGGTCGCCGCCATTCACGGCTACGACTCGTATTATCTCAACGTCATGGCCGGGCCGAAGCGGATCTGGAAGTTCCACAATGCCAAGGAACACGAGTGGCTGTTCACCGGCATCTGAGCCGGGGCGGCAATACACTCGACGAAACGGGCGGGCGCCCTATCGTATCTTGCTGAGGCAAAGCGACGAGGAGCCCTCCCATGCACATCGACGGCCAGTGCCATTGCGGCTTCGTCACCTATGAGGCGGAAATCGATCCCGAGGACGTCTCGATCTGTCACTGCACCGATTGCCAGAAACTCACCGGTTCCGCCTATCGCGTGACCGCGAGCGCGCCGCGCGCCTCCTTCCGGCTCACCGGCGGCGAACCGAAGCTCTACGTCAAGATCGCCGAGAACGGGCGCAAAAGGCTGCAATTCTTCTGCCCGCAATGCGGCTCGCCGGTCTATACCACGGGCACGGATGAGGACGCGGAGGAGATCGGCATCCGTGTCGGCACGATCAACCAGCGGGCCGAACTCACGCCGCGTTCGCAGATCTGGTGCTCCTCCGCCCTGCCTTGGGTCGGCGACATAAGCGCGCTGCCGGGGCGGCCGCGGGAATAAGAGAGGGTGTTGATACCCCCTCTGCCCTGCCGGGCATCTCCCTCACAAGGGTGGAGATTGGCCAGAAGCAATGCCTTGGCCGACCTTAAATCCGACAATGCCGAGGTCGCCGAGGCAACGGCATGTCTCAGTGTAGTTGATTGAGCAGGACATCGCCGCTTGCCGATCTCCCCCCATGCGGGGTAGATGCCCGGCAGGGCAGAGGGGGGTGCGACCCAGGGGTACTCCGCAGATCCGACCCCGCGCAATCTCCGCGTACCACTACGCCACCGGATAGGGCCCCTCGGCGAACACCGTATCATGGTAGCCCTTCGAGCCGATCTCACGCGCCAAGGGACTTCGGAAATCCTCATCCCGGCGAAGGCAAGAAAGCGCGTGCCGGAAATCATATTTGGGCCGCCAGCCGAGAGACGAGATTGCCCGGGCACTCACATAAACCCGGTCGATCGACGGAAAGAGCTTCCAGCCCCGCTCTGCATAGAACGCTTCGCATTCCGGGAATCGGCGCAGGACGACGCGCGCGGCGTCCGTCCTGAGCTCGGCCAGGTCGTTAGGCGAAAAGGGCGTCGGCGCCGAGACGATATAGCGCCCGAAGCCAATCTCCTCTGCCCGCTCCAGCGCCGCCAGATGCGCGCTCACCACGTCTTCGACATCGGCCCGGCGGTAGAGGAGTTCGTTCGCCTGAGCATTCTCCGTTTCATAGCGGCCCCGGATTTCCGCATCGTCGTCGGCCTCGGGAAAAAATCGGGAGGTGCGCAGAATGAGGGTGGGCAGCCGGTGCCGCCGGGCGAAGAGTTCGCAGAGTCCTTCCGCCGCAAGCTTGCTTGTGCCGTAGATATTGCGTGGAATCGGCGTGACATCCTCGGTGATCCAGGCGGCCGGCGCGCCAGGCGCCGGCGTCAGCGCGGAACCGAAAGCGCTGGTGGTGCTGGTAAAGACGAAGGCGCCGACGCCCGCATCGGCTGCGGCCTCGAGCAGGTTGAGCGTCCCGGTGATATTGGTATCGACGAATTCCGAATAGCCGTGCGTCGCCACATGCGGTTTGTGCAGTGTCGCCGCATGGATGACGGCTCGCACGCCCTTGACGGCGTGCCGGACGAAGACGGGATCGGCGATCGAGCCGAGATGGTCGCTGAATTCCGAGGGCTTGATGTCGACACCGCGCACCGGGCGCCCCGCCCGGCGCAATACTCGCATCAGCGCCTCGCCGAGATGGCCAGCGCTTCCCGTCACCAGAATTGTCATCCGTTCGCTCCTCGTTTCCTGGAAGGCTAAACGCGGCCGGCGAGGAGCGACAAGGCATAAATTATACCCCCGCGATCACGTCAGCGTCGTCACCAGGCGGCCGATCGCTCCGTCCGAAAGTGGAATGCGTTCCCACAGCACGCTGCCCGCGAGGATCGGCACGTCGTCGCGGCCGTTCGGCCCCGTCGCGACGACAAGCGACGACGTCTGGCCGTGATACCAGCCAAGGTCTTGAAGCGTCGCCTCAGCCTGCTGAATGCCCTCCGACGCATAACGGAACATCGGCGTTCCGAGCATATCTCGTCGCCATTCCTTCCGCCGGGCCGGCGACGCCGCCAGCAGCCGATGCGAGTGGTCGCAAATCAGATGGACGCGCGCTGTCGAGGTTTCGACGAGCCGCCTGATGGCCGCATCGGCGGCGGATGCCTGAGGTGCGAAGAGGCGTTCGAGAGCGGCTCGCTGATCCTCGGCGGGCATCAGGACGCCGGTCTCCCAGCGCGATACCGTCGCCTGCGTGACGCCCAGGAGCTCCGCCACGTGGCTCTGCTTGATGCCGCGCATGAGGCGCAAGCGCTTCAACGCGCGTCCTGTGTAAAGCATTGCCACCTCCTCGAAGCCGAACCGCGTGCCGCTTTGCCGCAGGACAACGGAAAGGCTATACCAGCATCGGGCCCAACGAAGAACACAGACGGCGATCGGATCGTGATGAAAGGCCAATTCAGGGTGATGCCGCGCCGCATTGACGGGGTCGACGTGGTCGAAGCCGCGACACGCCATCGCTTCGCGCGCCACACCCATGAGCAATTCGGCATCGGCCTCATTCACCAAGGCGCGCAGAGTTCGCTGAGTGGGCGCGGCACCGTCGAGGCGGAAGCCGGCGACGTGATCACCGTCAATCCGGGCGAGGTCCACGACGGCGCGCCGGTCGGCGACGCCGGTCGCTCCTGGCGGATGCTCTATCTCGCGCCGTCGCTGATCGAGGCTGTCGTCAGCGACATCAGCGAAGGACGAATGCGGACCTGCGAGTTCGCCGTTCCGGTCATCCGCAACGTTGTCCTCGCGGCCCGCTTTCGCGCCCTCTTCGCGGCTGCAGCGACCGCAGTCGGCGCCGAGGCGACGCTTCGCTGGGAAGAACTGGCGGTGACGTTGCTTGCCGAGGCGATGCATCTTGTCCCCAGATCCGCCACCGGGCAAAAAGTGCCCGCTTCGATCGCAGCGGCGATCAGTCTGATCGACGACGATCCGCTGACGCCGCTCACCTTGGCGGACCTCGCCCGCGAAAGCGGCTTGAGCCGCTTCCAGGTCGTGCGCGGCTTTGCCAAGGCGACCGGCCTGACGCCGCATGCCTATCTCATGCAACGGCGCATCGATATCGTCCGTCGGCTGATCGGCGAGAGCACGCCGCTTGCGGAGGCGGCGATTGCCGGCGGTTTTGCCGACCAGAGCCATATGACGCGGCTATTCGTCCGCAAATATGGGTTTTCGCCAGGCGCCTATGCGCGGGCTGTCGGCATGTCGCCCAAAAGTGCGCAGCGGTTTTGGGACATCGACATGCACAAAAACAAAGACCCAAAGCGCGTGGCATGAATATGGTTGAATGCGACGCGCTTTAGGACCTGCAATTCCGTTCAAGACCTCCGCCCCCCTATCCGATTTTCTGCCGTCAGCAATCACGGATGGCGGGCAGCATGTCGAAGCAAGCTCAGGGATACTTCTATCTTTCTCTCGCGATGGTTCTTGTGGGGAGCACGGTTGCTGCGAGCAAGATCATCGCGGCCGGCCTGCCGCCTTTCACCGCAACGGCGCTGCGTTTCGCCATCGCCTTCCCGCTCTTGCTGCTGCTGATGCGGCGAACCCGAACGCCGTGGCCGCGGCTCCCAAGGGGCGACTGGCTCATCCTTTTTCTGCAGGCCGGCGCCGGCAGCGTCGGCTATACGACCCTGCTCATTTCCGGCTTGAAGCTCACCCCCGCGGCAGATGCCGGCGTGATCATCGGTACGCTTCCCGTCGTCTCGGCGGCGATCGCCATCGTCATTCTTGGTGAAAGACCGCATCCCTCGACGCTTCTCGCGATCGCTCTTGCCGCCGCAGGCGTGCTGACGATCGTTTTTCGATCGGAGACCGGCGGCATGCATTCGCTCACCGGTAGCGTGCTGATCTTCTGCGCCGTCATCTGCGAAGGGCTGTTCATCCTCCTCAACAAGCGTTTGAAGCGCGCAATCCCACCGCTGACCCTATCCAGTCTGATGGCCGGCCTCGGCGGCGTGATCGCCGCGCCGATTGCGCTTGCGGAGGTTCCCTGGGCCGGATCGACAACCACGGCCACGCCGTCGCGTATTATGCACTGGTGCCGACCGTCGGCGGCTTCCTGCTCTGGTATGCGGGGCTGGCCAAGGTGAGCGGTACCGAAGCGTCGGTCTTCACAGCGCTTGCGCCCGTTTCCGCCGTGCTTTTCGCCTTTGCGGTGCTCGGCGAGCCGCTGACTCGTCATCAGCTGCTCGGCATCGGCTGCGTCCTTGCCGCGGTGCTCTGCCTCGGCCGTTCCAGACCGACGACTCCGGGCAGCCTACGGATACGACCCGAACCTCATTGAACAGGAGCAGTCTCATGCATTTCCGTCACTCGACCGATATCTGGACAGAGTTCCCCGAACTTGCGGCGGGCGTCCTCCATGTCGAGGGCATCCATCGGGACGTGCCCGTCGCAGCCCATGCCACTGAGTTCGAGGCCGTCGCGAAAGCCCGACTTGCAGAAGCCGCAGAGGGTGATCTTCCCGAAATACAGGCCTGGCGCCGCGCCTTTTCGCGCATGGGGATGAAGCCGACGCAATATCGCTCAGCCTCCGAGGCGCTGCTCAGGCGGTTCAGGAAGGAGGGAACACTACCCAAAATCCATCCGCTGATCGATCTTTGCAATGCGGCTTCGCTCGCCTTTGCCATTCCGATCGCAGTCTTCGATCTCGACAAGGTGGCGGCCCATCTCGAGGTGCGGCACGCTGACGGCGACGAGATCTACATGACATTTGCCGGCGACATCGAACATCCTGAGCCGCGGGAGGTCATCTTCACCGACGCCGAGAAACGTGCCCATGCGCGACGCTGGACCAACCGCCAGAGCGGTTATTCGGCCGTGCGCGACGAGACAAAGCGCGTGCTGGTCGTCGCCGAGGCGCTGCATGCCGGCGCGGCGGCCGACGTGAAACGGCTGACCGACGAACTCGGCGCCGCCATCCGCGCCGTCTGGTCCGTCGAGCCTCGATGCGCGATATTGGGCCGGACGGCGCCGCGTCTTGATTGCTGAACGGCCACCATTCGCTTGGTCATCGCCTCACTGCTGCCAAAAAGCTTTGAACGGCTAAGGCGCGTTCCAACCGCGACAGCGAGGATCAAATCCATGCTTGATGGAGGCGTTCCATCACTTGCTGCGCCCAACTGATTCTCGCGCTGCGAATGTCATTCTCGTGGGGGTCGATCACGCCGCCTTGGCGACGTGATATTCCTTGATCGCCACCATTTTGATCGCCGGGTAGCGTTCCGACTCGTAGCGCAGCGAGAAGCCGTCCTGGGCCATGAACACCGGGTCGCCATCGAGGTCGCGGGCGATGTCGCCGCGCCGCGCCGCGATAAACTTTTCGAGTTCGGCGGGATTGTCGGCGGAGACCCAGCGGCAGACGGAGAAACGCGACATTTCGAAGGAGACGGGCAGGCCGTATTCCGCCTGCAGGCGCTCCTTCAGCACGTCGAGCTGCAGCGCGCCGACAACGCCGACGATGGCAGGCGCACCGTCATCGGGGGAGAAGAGCTGCACGACGCCCTCCTCCGCCATCTGCTGCAGCGCCTCCTTCAGCTTCTTCGCCTTCATCGCGTCCTCGAGCCGCACGCGGCGGAGGATTTCCGGCGCGAAGTTCGGCACGCCTTGGAAAACGAGCGGCTCGCCTTCCGTCAGCGTATCGCCGATCCGAAGCGTGCCGTGGTTCGGGATGCCCACCACGTCGCCGGCAAAGGCCGTATCGGCGAGCTGGCGCTGCGAGGCAAAGAAGAACTGCGGGGCGGTAAGCCCCATCTGCTTGCCGGTGCGCGACAGGCGCGCCTTCATGCCGCGCTCGAGCTTGCCCGAGCAGACACGGACGAAGGCGATGCGATCGCGGTGGTTCGGGTCCATGTTCGCCTGGATTTTGAAGACGAAGGCGGTCATCCGGTCGTCGGTCGCCTCGACGGTGCGGATGTCGGCGACCTGGGCGCGCGGCGGCGGCGCGAAGTCGCTGAGCGCATTGATCAGGTCGCGAACGCCGAAATTGCGGAGCGCCGAGCCGAAGAAGACCGGCGTCAGATGGCCCTCGAGGAAGGCTTTGCGGTCGAAGGGCTTGCAGGCCTCGATCGCCAGCATCGTCTCCTCGATGAAGGCGTCGCGCTCGTTCTCCGGCAGGCGATGCGAGGCCATTTCCGGATCGTTGACCTTGGTCAGCCGCTCCTGCGTGTCGGCGCCGCGCACCTCGTTGGTGGCAAGATGATACGTGCCGCAGAAGGTTTTCGAACGGCCGATCGGCCAAGTGACCGGCGCACAGTCGAGTGCCAGCTTTTGCTCGACCTCGTCGAGGATCTCGAAGGGGTCGCGGCTCTCGCGGTCCATCTTGTTGACGAAGGTAATGATCGGAATGTCGCGCAGGCGGCACACCTCGAAGAGCTTGAGCGTGCGCGGCTCGATGCCCTTGGCGGCGTCGATCACCATGACGGCCGCGTCGACCGCCGTCAGCGTGCGATAGGTATCGTCGGCAAAGTCCTCGTGACCGGGCGTGTCGAGCAGGTTGAAGACCGTGTCGTCGTATTCGAAGGTCATCACCGAGGTGACGACCGAGATGCCGCGCTCGCGCTCGATCTTCATCCAGTCGGAACGGGTCTGGATGCGGTCCTTCTTGGCCTTCACCTCGCCGGCGAGCTGGATCGCGCCGCCGAAGAGCAGCAGCTTTTCGGTGAGGGTCGTCTTACCGGCGTCCGGGTGCGAAATGATCGCAAATGTGCGGCGGCGGGAAACCGCCTCGGCAATGCTTTCGGCCATGATCTGAGTATCCTGTGAGTTGCCGCGTCCTTTACAGGCTCGGACGGCAATATGCAATTGACTGCCGGGAGACCGATCCTGCTTATGGCGGAATGGCCATGCACAATTCCATAGACCACCCTGCTCTCGCTCTCGTCCGTCTGCCGCACGCGCGAGACCTCGACCTGCCTGCCTATGAGACGGCCGGGGCCGCGGGCATGGACCTGCGAGCCGCCGTGCCCGCTGATCAGCCGATGACGATTGCGCCCGGCGCTCGCGCGCTGGTGCCCACGGGCTTCATCTTCGAGATCCCCGCCGGCCACGAGGGCCAGGTGCGACCGCGCTCCGGACTTGCCTTCAAGCACGGCATCACTTGCCTCAACACGCCGGGCACGATCGACAGCGACTATCGCGGCGAAGTGAAGGTGCTGCTCATCAATCTCGGCGAGACGGATTTCATCGTCGAGCGCGGCATCCGCATCGCCCAGATGGTGATCGCCCCGGTGATCCAGGTGGCGATCCGCGAGGCAGACGGCGCCGCGCCGACCGAGCGCGGCGCCGGCGGTTTCGGCTCGACGGGAGCTAACTGATGCATGTCCGCCAAAAGTGTGCAGCGGTTTTGGGATAACGACATGCATAAACAAGAATCTATAGCGGCGGCAGGCGCCGCTTGACCGGCGTCGACTTAACGATCGAGGTGTTGGTCTGCGCCTTTTCGGCGATGCGATCGAGGATCGTGTCGAGCTCGCCCATGTCACGGACGAGCATCTTGGCGATGAAGCAATCGTCACCGGTGATCTTGTCGCATTCGACGATTTCCGGTGTCTCCTGGATCAGTTTTTCGACGATGTGCAGCATGCCCGGCATCGGCCGGACGCGGACCACCGCCTGCAGCGGATAGCCGAGCCGCGCCGGGTTGACGGAGACGGTAAAGCCGTTGATCACGCCACGCTCGTCTAGCTTGCGCAGCCTCTCGGCAGCGCTCGGCGAGGAGAGCCCCGCTTCCAGCGCGAGTTCCTTCAGCGACACGCGGGCGTTCGCGGCGAGAATTTCCAGGATACGACGGTCAAGTTCGTCCAGCATCGGCAACTCCGTAAGTCAACTTGGGAAGTTCCCCTTACACAATTAGGCATTCTCTCACAATCTCCTTCGCCAATCCATATATTCGCATCAGCAGACTCATTACTCTGGCGGTCAAGTCATCAGTGGAGCGAGAGCGATGAACAAGGATTTGCGGCGCGGAAGCGCGGAAATGACGGCGGCAATGCTGATATCGGGAACGATCGGCTGGTTCGTACTGATGTCGGGACAGCCGGTCGCCGGCGTCGTCTTTTGGCGCTGCGTCTTCGGGGCCGTGACGCTCGCAATCCTTGCCGCAGCCCTCGGCCTCATCGATCTCAGGCACTTGCGTCCGAAGGTCGTCGGGCTTTCCGTGCTCGGCGGTGTGGCGATCGTCGTCAACTGGCTGCTGCTTTTCGAAGCCTATTCGCACGCCTCGATCTCGATTGCGACGATGGTCTACAACACGCAGCCCTTCATGCTGCTCGGGCTCGGGGCGCTTTTCCTCGGCGAGAAGATCACCCCAACCAAGCTGTTCTGGCTCTCGGTCGCCTTCATCGGCATGCTGGCGATCGTCTCCGCAAAGCCGGCGGGCGGAGCCGGAACCGGTCATTATCTCGCAGGGATCGCCCTCTCGCTCGGCGCCGCCTTCTTCTACGCCATTGCGGCGATCGTCACCAAGCTGCTCAAGGGCACGCCGCCGCAGCTTATCGCGCTGATCCAGGTCTTGACCGGCGCGGCGATGCTCGCCCCCTTTGCCATGACGGCGCCGCTGCCGCAGAGCGCAATCCAGTGGACCTTGCTGATCACCATCGGCGTCGTCCACACCGGCATCATGTACATCCTGCTCTATGGCGCGATCCAGCGGCTGCCGACCCATGTGACGGGCGCGCTTTCTTTCATCTACCCGATCGCCGCAATCCTGGTCGACCGCATTGCCTTCGGGCACCAATTGCAGCCCGTGCAGATCCTGGGATCGGCCGCGATCCTGCTGGCAGCGGCCGGCACCAATCTCGGCTGGACGCTTCGTTCGGCCCCACGTATCAAGCAGCACGCCGAACGGAGCGCCTGATGATCACCTGCTATTTGAAATACGTCATCGATCCTTACAAGCTCAAGGAATTCGAGCATTACGCCAAGCTCTGGATTCCGCTGGTGAACCGGCTCGGCGGCAGCCATCACGGCTATTTCATGCCGCATGAGGGCGCCAACAATATTGCGCTCGCGCTCTTCAGCTTTCCCTCGCTCGCAGCCTACGAGACCTATCGCGAGCAGATGGCCGCCGATCCTGAATGCCAAGCGGCCTTCGCCTATGCCGAGGAGACGCGCTGCATTCTAAGCTACGAGCGCAGCTTCATGCGTCCAGTGTTTGAATGAGCTCGCTTGACGCCGCGGCTCCATCGCGCTCGATGCACTCCGCTACGAGCGCTTGTAGGCGCCACAAATTGCGATCTCGAATGCCCCTGGCTTCAAGATGCGTTACCGTGTTGAGGAGATACTCCGCGCCCGAGCCGACATGGCCGCAGGCGCGCGCCAGGACTTCGGCGACGGCCTCGAGAGGAAGGCTTCCGGTATAGAATGACGAAGCGCGGTTCATGACGAAACCCAGAGCGGGAACGGATCCCTGCCCCGTCTCGACCTTGATCCAGCGGGGCATGCTGTTGGGCGGCTTATAGGTGAACTCACGCCGGAACAGCCTTCCGAGCTGGCCTTCGAGGTCGTCGTTCGGCAGTTCGTAGAGAACGCCGCGGCACTGCCCGCCGCGGTCGAGGGCCATCATCAGACCCGGCTCATCGGGTGTGCCCCGAAAGCGAAGCATCCGCAAGCAGAACGAACGATGCCAGCCCCGGGCGATGCCGATCTCTTCCCTGACATGCTCGATCTCCGGCCTCCAGATCAGTGATCCATAGGCGAAGAGCAAGGTTGGCAAGCCCGGAGCCGGATGGCACTTCATTATCCGCGCCACCCAGTGGTCATAGTCCGCATCTGTGTGCAGTTGCGCTCCGGATCCCGGACCGCCGTCCGCAATCGCTCTGTGGACCTGCGCAACATGGGCCGCGGTCAAGCTGAAGGATGTTGATCTGCCGGACATGGTCAAAATCTCCGCCGAAGAGGATCGCGCAACGGTCCCCCGGGTGCAAGCTGGCCTTTCACGGGTGACCTCGCCTACCGGCGCGCCTCGGCAGCCATGCTGACGGCGAGGCTGGCGAGCACGGTGCTCATCATCCAGCGCTGCACCAGCATGAAGAGGGGCCGGCCTGCGAGGAAGGCGGCGATCGACCCGGCGGTCACCGCGATCAGCACATTGACGCTGACGCTGATTGCGATCTGCAGGCTGCCGAAAACGAGCGACTGCAGGAGCACGCTTCCGGATTCCGGTCGGATGAACTGCGGCAGCAGCGAAAGGTAGAGCGCCGCCACCTTCGGATTGAGCAGGCTGGTGACGAGGCCCCTGACGAAGAGCTTGCGCGGTCCGTCCTGCGGCAGGTCGCGGACCTGGAACGGCGAGCGACCGCCGGGCTTCACGGCCTGCCAGGCGAGGAAGAGGAGATAGAGTGCGCCGGCGAAGCACAGCACGTTGTGGGCGAAGGGAACCGCGAGCAACAGGGCGGTGATGCCGAGCGCGGCGAAGACCATGTAGAAGACGAAGCCGAGTGCCACGCCGCCGAGCGAGACAAGGCCGGCGCCCGGGCCTTGGCAGATCGAACGGGAGATCAGGTAGATCATGTTCGGTCCCGGCGTCAGTACCATGCCGAGCGCAATCAGCGCGAAGCCGATGAGATTGTGAGTTTCGGGCAAGGCCGTTCCCCTTCCGCAATTTTTCCGGAACGTGCACGGCTCAACGAGTCGCTAGCAACGCCGTTCTTGTCACCGGGTCAATTTTTGCGAGCGATGGTGCGGCGTTCTCAAGCGGAACTTTCCACGCCGTGCTATCCACCGACCGGAAAAACATGCTCCAACCGGCGGGTTTGCTATCGCTTTTTCCTTCGCCTGCCCGCATCCGGCGCTTTCCCGCTCTGGAATGGACCGTTGATTGTTCCTATTCTCATGACAACCATCTTGAGCAACGGGAGAAGCACAATGCCAGAAGCGCGCAAGCCCGGCCGCGGCCGCGTCTTTTCATCAATCACCGAAACGATCGGCGACACTCCCATCGTGCGGCTGGACAGGCTCGCCAGCGAAAAGGGCGTGAAGGCGAACCTGCTTGCCAAGCTCGAGTTCTTCAATCCGATCGCCTCGGTCAAGGACCGCATCGGCGTCGCGATGATCGAAGCGCTTGAGGCGGAGGGCAAGATCGAGCCCGGCCGGACGACGCTGATCGAGCCGACATCGGGCAATACCGGCATAGCGCTTGCCTTCGTGGCCGCCGCTAAAGGCTACAGGCTGATCCTCACCATGCCCGAAACGATGTCGGTCGAGCGGCGCAAGATGCTGTCGCTGCTCGGCGCCGAATTGGTGCTGACCGAAGGGGCAAAGGGCATGAAGGGCGCCATCGCCAAGGCGCAGGAACTCACCGAGACGCTGCCCGACGCCATCATCCCGCAACAGTTCGAAAACCCGGCCAATCCGGAAATCCATCGCAGGACGACCGCCGAGGAAATCTGGAACGACACCGAAGGCAGCGTCGATATCCTTGTTTCCGGCATCGGCACCGGCGGCACGATCACCGGCGCCGGTCAAGTGCTGAAGGCGCGCAAGCCGTCGGTCAAGGTGATTGCCGTCGAGCCCGAGGAGTCGCCGGTTCTCTCGGGCGGCACGCCGGGACCGCACAAGATCCAGGGCATCGGCGCTGGCTTCGCGCCGCCGATCCTCGACACCTCGATCTATGACGAGGTCGTCACCGTGAATGCGGGCGAAGCGGTCGAAGTGGCACGGCTCGTCGCCACGCTCGAAGGCGTGCCGGTCGGTATCTCCTCCGGCGCCGCGCTCCAGGCGGCGATCGAAGTCGGCCGGCGCGAGGAGAATGCCGGCAAGATGATCGTGGTGATCATTCCGTCCTTTGCGGAGCGTTATCTTTCGACGGTGCTTTTCGAGGGGCTGGGCGGGTAGAGGCGCGGGCACTGCGGAGCGGGATGAGAGGAGGTGCTCGGTTTTCCGCCCATACCGCGCTCGATCCCTTCGCTGTTCAGCGACACGACGATCTCGTGCCAATCGCTGGGCTTGTTCATGAGGTCGGCCTTGGTCGAAGCCGCTTTCGCATTCTCCGCACCTCCCTCATCGATCTCATCTTCGAGGCGAACTCGGCGATGAAAGGTTCATCCCGCCGTCCCTGATCGCGATCGCCTGAAAGGGGGCGCGGACGCTGTAGTGCAGCACGCTTCGCCGTTTCGTGGCGCTATTTCGCAATTCCGGGGCAAAGGCTTTGAAAAATTTCGAGCCTCTCGGCGTAGGAGGCAAGCGAAAGGTTTGGGAGAAAAGCCTCGTCACCGTCGCGGCGGATGAGATAGTCCGTCTCCGACAGCAGCCCTTTCTTGATCATTTCAGGAGACTGCCTGGCGGAGCCGTGAAAGGAATAGCTGGAGCCATGCATGTCCGTCCAGGTGCGCTCGACGCAATTGCCGGTGACGCGGTCAGCGAGCTTCGTCGTCGCGATCACGTCTCCAATGCAGCGCAACGAGTCATCGCGGAGATATTCGACGCAGAAGACTTTCGCGTCCTGCGGCGTGTGCTTCAGGCGGATCACAGCGTTTGCCGTTCCAATTCCCTCCTTCGAAACGATCGTCATCGTCATGCCGATTCTCGCCCCATAGGAGAGCTTGCTTGGGTTCTCGGACACTGCCGACCCCACGGCCGGTCCAAGGAGAATGCCTGCCACAAGGGCGAGCGGCATAACGAAACCGTTTGGTTGGAAGGTGCCGTTGAAGGGGAACACGATAGCGGGCCTTAAGAGATGGACTTGGATTTGTGCAACTGGGCCAGGCGAGCGCTACGCCGCTACCGGCAGGCGCTCGCCGGCGACGCGATAGGAGATCGCTTCGGCGAGATGGATCCGTCCGACGGTCGGTGCTTCGTCGAGATCGGCGAGCGTGCGGGCCACCTTCAGTACACGGTGATAGCCGCGCGCCGAGAACTTCATCTTTTCCGCGGCGTCCCTGAGGAGCTGCAGCCCCGCCGAGTCGGGTTCGGCGATTCTCTCGATCATCGCCGTCGATGCCCGGGCATTGCTCGTCAATTCCGGATGGCCGAGGGCGGCGAGGCGACCCCGCTGCAGCTCGCGGGCGCGGGCGACGCGGCGCGCGACGACGGCGCTTGCCTCCGCCGTGCCGGGGCGGATGAGGTCGGCGGCACTGACGGCGGGCACGTCGATGCGGATATCGATGCGGTCCATCAGCGGACCGGAAATCCGCGCCTGGTAATCGGCCATGCAGCGCGGGCCGCGGGCGCAGCTGCGGCCCGGCTCGCCGGCCATGCCGCAGCGGCAGGGGTTCATCGCGGCGACGAGCTGGATCGCCGCCGGGTAGCTCACACGGTGATTGGCGCGCGCAATGACGCATTCGGCGGTTTCGAGCGGCTGGCGCAGCGCATCGAGCACCTGCGGGGGAAACTCCGGAAACTCGTCGAGAAACAGGACGCCATGATGGGCGAGCGACGCCTCCCCGGGTTTTGCCCGCAAACCGCCGCCGATCAGCGCCGCCATGGTGGCGGAATGGTGCGGCGCACGGAACGGCCGGCGGTCGGAGAGCTTGCCGCCCGCCAATTGCCCGGCGATCGAATGGATCATCGACACTTCGAGCAGCTCGGCTGGGGAGAGCGGCGGCAGGATGGACGGCAGACGCGACGCCAGCATCGACTTGCCGGAACCGGGAGGGCCTACCATCAGGAGATTGTGATTGCCGGCGGCCGCGACCTCCAGCGCCCGTTTGGCGCTTTCCTGGCCCTTGATGTCGGCGAGATCGGGAAGATCGGCGGCGGCCGCCCGGACCGCCGGTTCGGGGCGGGAGAGCACCTGCGTGCCGCGGAAATGATTGGCGATGGCAATCAGGCTGCGCGGCGCCAGGATATTGATCTCGGCGCCGGCCCAGGCCGCTTCAGCGCCGCTTTGGGCTGGGCAGATCAGCCCCTTGCCGAGTCCATTGGCCCCGATCGCCGCCGGCAGCGCGCCGGCAACTGGAGCGATCGTGCCGTCGAGATTAAGCTCGCCGATGACCACAAAGCCGGAAAGTGCATCCGCTGGGATGGCGCCGAGCGCCGCCATCAGGCCGAGCGCGATGGCGAGGTCGAAATGGCTGCCTTCCTTGGGCAGGTCGGCCGGCGCCAGATTGACGGTGACCCGCTTGGCCGGCAGCGCCAGGCCCGAGGCGTGCAGCGCCGCCTGGACGCGTTCGCGGCTTTCGGCAACGGCCTTGTCCGGCAGCCCGACGATCTGCATGCCGACCTTGCCAGGAGCCACCATTACCTGGACGTCGACCGGAACGCCCTCGATACCCTGAAACGCAACCGTGCTGACGCGCGCGACCATGATGCCCCCATTGCTCCAGCCTGCACCGCACAACCGCCGCCGGTAGCAAGCCAAATCTTGCACGGTACGCGCTCAAAAACAAGAACAATAATAGAACAAACGCGCGTGAGGTGAAATCGGCGTGTGCCGACCGGGCAGGTCGAACGTTCCTAAACGATTGCGGAGGTCAGCCGCGTTTCTTTTCGATTGCATCCCAGAGCATGCTGGCGACATCGGCGCCGCCGAACTTCTTGACCTCGCGGATGCCAGTCGGCGAAGTGACGTTGATTTCGGTCATGTAATCCCCGATGACATCGATGCCGACGAAGAGGAAGCCGCGTTCTTTCAGCGCCGGTCCGATGCGGGCGCAGATTTCCTTCTCGCGAGCGGTGAGCTCGGTCGCCTCGGCGCGGCCGCCGACATGCATGTTGGAGCGGGCGTCGTGTTCGGCCGGGACGCGGTTGATGGCGCCAACCGGCTCGCCATTGACGAGCAGGATGCGTTTGTCGCCCTTTCGGACCGCCGGCAGATATTCCTGGGCAATGAAGGGCTCGCGAAACATCTGGCCGAACATTTCAAGCAGCGACGAGAGATTGCGATCGTCGCGCGCCGAATGGAAGACCCCGGCGCCGCCATTGCCGTAGAGCGGCTTCAGGATGATGTCGCCCATCTCCTCGCGGAAGCGGGCGATCTCGCTCGCATCCCGCGTGATCAGCGTCCGCGGCATCAGGTCGGGAAATTCGGTGACGAAGATTTTCTCCGGCGAATTGCGCACCCAGGCCGGGTCGTTGACGACGAGCGTCTTCGGGTGAAGCCGCTCCAGAAGATGCGTCGAGGTGATATAGGCCATGTCGAAGGGCGGATCCTGGCGAAGCAGGATGACGTCCATGGTCGAAAGATCGATCCGCTCGGGCTCGTCCAGCGTGAAATGGTCGCCCTTGACGTCGCGCAGCGTCATCTGCTGCGCGGTCGCATAGACCTTGCCGTCACGCAGCGACAGCTTGTCGGGCGTGTAGTGGAACAGCCGGTACCCGCGCGCCTGTGCCTCGAGGCTCATGGCAAAGGTGGAATCGCCCGCAATGGTGATGCCCGAGACATGGTCCATTTGGACCCCGACATTGACGATTCCTGCCATTTTCCCGTTCCCGTTGGTTCCCCTGCCGCATTCGCCCAAGGCGGAAATCGCTTCGGCGAAATCATACAGCAATTCAAAGCGCTACCGCGACGATCATGCACCCGCAACGGCGGACACCGCCACAGGAGGCCCGCCACATGTAGAATGCGCAAGGCGCTTAGGCAAGGAGACCGGCGCCTATTGGAAACCCTCGACGAGGCAGGTGATGAGGTCGTGATCGGAGAGCGGCCGCCCTGAGGTGTCGAGCGAGGGAACGATGCGGCTCTCGCCGATCTTCAGCCCCCGCGCTAAGAACCAGTCGAGCTTCATCGCCCGTTTCGGCCAACGGGTGATCAGGCTCGGACGGGTGGTCATTTGATCGAGCGGTCCGCCGTGGCGGGTGAAGCCGCGTGCAGCGCTCGCCGCAAAGAGGCCCTCCGCCTCGAAATCGCCGCCGATATGGTTTCCCGTATTGAGATCGCCGCCGATCAGGATCGGAAGTTCGGGAAAGGCGGTGTCCAGCTGATCGATCAGTTCCTTCATCTGCCGCTCGCGATAGGCGGCGGTCGTGGCGCTTTCCAAATGCGTGGAAACGGCGACGAAGGGACCCGCTTCGGTGTCGATGACGGCACCGACGGCGCAGCGCTCGCCGAGACGCGGCTGATCGGTGTCGTCCCTGAACCACAGGCGCTCCCCGCAAAGCCGCAACAGGAAGGGACGCCGGAGGGGCACGGCGGTCAGCAAGGCATTGCCGTGGAAGCCCTTGTCGTTGAAGTCGTCCTTGCAGAATTCGCGCTCGGTATCGGAGCCGAGGCCGAGCTCGATGAACTCGACGCCGTAGGCGTATTGCATTTCCAACGCGCTCGCAATCTCGGCCGTCGTGTGGCGCTGGCCGGTGCGGGCCATGCCGTTGTCCATCTCCGAAAGCAGCACGAGCCGCGCCCCGGTCGCGCGGAGATGCTCGGCGCTTTCTTCGGGAAACAGGCAGCGCTCGAGGTTCCAGGCAGCAACAGTGAAGGGAAAGGCAAGCGGCGCTGGCGTCGTGGCGGCGCCGCCGACCTCGATCGTGTTCATCGCCTCGATCCCGGCCATGATCGCGTCATGGGTAGGGATGCTGCGTTCCGTCCGGGCAATGCCCTCGCGGTGCTCTCGCGAAGGAACAGCAAGGGTCGATACGGCTTTCTCAATCACGACACAGGCTCCAAATTCACGGCGTGCGGACGGGCCGGCGCGGCACCGGCCATGCCATCCGTCCGCTCTTGACGATGAAGCCGCTTGCCGTTCTCCGCCGAGAAGAAATGCAGGCGATCCATCGGGATGGCGATGGCAAGCTCGCTGGAAAGCGGCGTTTCCGGCGGCAACGCGACGGTCAGCGGCTGATCCTCGACCGCGCCGTGCACCAGGCGTTGTGCTCCGAGTTCCTCGACATAGTCGACGCGGAAGAGCAAGGCCTGCTCGCCGGCAGATGCCGGGCGCAAGTCTTCCGCCCTGAGCCCGACGGTCACCGGCCCCCGGGTCGGCGCCGGATAGTCGAGGTCGATCGCATGCGTGCCGATATGCAGGCGGCCGCCTTCGAGCATGCCCTTGAGGAGGTTCATCGCCGGCGAGCCGATGAAGCTCGCGACGAAGGTCGAGGCCGGTGCGTGATAGACCTCGAGCGGCCGGCCGATCTGCTCGATGCGGCCGCCGTTCAGCACCACCAGCCGATCGGCGAGCGTCATCGCCTCAAGCTGGTCGTGGGTCACGTAGAGCGAGGTGGTACCGAGCCGCTTCTGCAACCGCTTGATCTCGCCGCGCATCGAGGCCCGCAGCTTCGCATCGAGGTTCGAAAGCGGCTCGTCGAAGAGAAAAGCGGCCGGCTTGCGGACGATCGCCCGGCCCATGGCGACGCGCTGGCGCTGGCCGCCCGAAAGCGCCCGCGGTTTGCGGTCGAGATAGGGCTCGATCTCCAGCATCCGCGCGGCTTCCGCGACGCGCGCGTCGATCTCCGCCTTCGGCGTCTTCCGGTTCCTGAGGCCATAGGCCAGGTTCTGGTAAACCGTCATGTGCGGATAGAGCGCATAATTCTGGAAGACCATGGCGATGTCGCGTTCGGCCGGATCGACATCGTTGACGAGGCGCGTGCCGATCGTCACGCTGCCTTTCGAGATCGTCTCCAGCCCGGCGACCATGCGCAGAAGCGTGGACTTGCCGCAGCCGGAGGGGCCTACGAGCACGATGAACTCGCCGTCGGCAATGTCGATCGAGACCGACTTTACGGCCTCGACATTGCCCGAGTAGATTTTAGAGACCTCTGCGATATCGATCGCCGCCATGGCTAGCTCCGTTGGTCAATGAGGAATGCGGAGCGGGAACGGATCTAAAACCCGCCGCGCCTCCGGTCGTTCCACTTTGTGTCTGCGCATTTCCGACGGCGAACCGCCGCACACTTCGCCGGGAAATGCTCTATTTGTCGCTCTCAGTAAGTCCCTTGATGAACCAGCGCTGGAACATGACGACGATTATAACCGGCGGCAGCATGGCGAGGATGGCCAGCGCAAAGGCCTCGTTGTAATCGGGAATGTTGGAGCCGACCCAGACGAGCAGGATCTGCTTGATGCCGCGCACCAGCGTGAAGAAGCCCTCGTCCGTCGTCATCAGCGTCGGCCAGAGATACTGGTTCCAGCCGTAGACGAACATGATGATGAAGATCGCCGCCATCATGGTGCGCGACAGCGGCACCAGCACGTCGATGAAGAACTTGAACGGCCCCGCGCCGTCGATCCGCGCCGCCTCCAGGAGTTCGTCCGGTACCGACTTGAAGAATTGGCGGAAATAGAAGGTGCCGGTCGCAGAGGCGAGAAGCGGCACGATCAGCCCGGTATAGGTGTTCGTCAGCCTCAGGGCATTCATCACCTCGTAGGAGGGCAGGATGCGGACCTCGAGCGGCAGGAGCAGCGTCGTGAAGATCACCCAGAAGAACAAGCTCGCCAGCGGAAAGCGGAAATAGACGATCGCATAGGCCGCCAGCATCGAGAGCACGATCTTGCCGACGGCAAAGCCGAGGCCGAGGATCATGGAGTTCAGCATCATGTTGAAGCCGGTGACCTTGCCGGTGAAACCGCCCTCGCGGGCCAGAACCGTCTCATAAGTCTCGGCGAAATGGCCGCCCCAGGTGAGACTGAGGCCATTGCGGTGGATGTCTGCCGCCTCGTGGGTCGAGGTCATGAAGGCGACGACGACGGGCATCACCATGATGAAGACGCCGATCAGAAGAATGACGTGGTCGAGCAAACGGGTGCGATGCATCGGCATCACCTCAATTATAGTGCACGCGCCGCTCGATGAAGCGGAACTGGAAGACGGTGAGCACCAGGACGATCAGCATGAGGATCACCGATTGCGCCGAGGAGCCGCCGAGATCGTTGCCGCGGAAGCCGTCCATGTAGACTTTGTAGACGAGCGTGATCGGGTTGTTGGCGGCCTTGTCCTTCACCATCACGTCGATGATGCCGAACGTATCGAAAAGCGCATAGGTGACGTTGATGATCAGCAGGAAGAAGGCAGTCGGCGCCAGCAGCGGCAGGATGACCGTCCAGAAGCGGCGCAGTTCCGAGCGGCAATCGATCGCCGCCGCCTCGCGCACCGACACCGGAATGCCCTGAAGTCCCGAAAGGAAGAAGATGAAGTTGTAGGGGATTTGCTTCCAGACCGCGACGACGATCATCGCGAAGGCCGTGTCGAAATAATCGAGCCCGACTTTGATGTCCCAACCGAACCAGCGGGCGAATTCGACGAGCGGGCCGATATGCTGGTTGAAGAACATCATGCCGATCAGGCCGGCGGCAGGCGGGGCGATCGCATAGACCCAGATGAGCAGCGTCTTGTAGGTCGCGTTGCCGCGAATGACGCCGTCCGCCTTGACGGCGAGCAGGAGCCCGATCGCCAGCGCGAAGAAGGTGACGAGGGCGGTGAAGATGGCCGTGAACCGCGCTATGCCGAAATACTCGGTCGACTTCAGGACGTCGGCATAGTTCGTGAGGCCGACGAAGGTGGAGCCGAAACCGAACGGATCCTCGAGATAGAAGGAGGACTGGATCGCCTGGGCAGACGGCCAGTAGAAGAACACGAAGATGATCGCGAGCTGCGGCGCGAGAAAGAGATAGGGCAGGAAAGGCGAGGCGAATTGCACGCGCTTGGCGGCTGCCTGCTGTCCTTGATCTTTGGAGCGGCCCCTCATCCGGCCTGCCGGCCACCTTCTCCCCGCACTGGCGGGGAGAAGGGACGCTCCATTGTCGGCGGCATTCCCCTTTCCCCGCGCGCGGGGAAAGGGGAATGGTGAGGGGCTCGCCTCGCTCATCGCAATCAGCCGGCGGTCTTGGCGAAACGGGCGAGCAGTTCGTTGCCTTCCTTCTCGATCGCTTCTAGGGCATCCTTCACGGTCGCTTCGCCGGAGAAGATGCGGCCGTATTCGCGCTCCATGATCTCGCGGATCTGCGGATAGAAGCCAAGGCGGTAGCCCCTGGACCAATCGCCGGCCGGCAGCAGGAGCTGCTTGATGCCGACTTCGGCGACCGGCTTTTCCTTGTAGTAGCCGTCCTTCTGGGCGAGCTCATAGGCCGCCTTGGTGATCGCAACATAGCCGGTGTCCTTGTGATAGAAGTACTGGACTTCCGGCGAGGTCAGGAACTGGAAGAAATCGGCCACGCACTTGTTTTCCTCGTCCGACTTTCCGGACATGGCAAAGAGTGCGGCGCCGCCGATGAAGGAGTTGGTGCCGGCGCCCTTGATCGCGTTCCAATAGGGCAGGAAGGTCGCCGAGAAGGGCATGGTCGCAGTCTTTTGCAGACCGCCGAAGGAGCCGGAGGAGCCGATCCAAAGGGCTGCCTTGCCTTCTTCGAAGACTTTCTGGTTGTCGTTCCAGCCGGCACCGTAGAAAGCGAAGTAGCCCTGGTCCTTCCAGGCCTTCAGCTTCTCGAACATCATCTCCAGGTTCGGGTCGGTGACCTTGAGCTTGGTATCGACGACGCTGTCGTAGCCGTTGTTGTTGGTGGCGAACTGGATGTTGTTGCGTGAGAAGAAGTTCTCGGTGAACTGCCAGGTGAGCTGCGACTGGACGAGCGGAATGAAGCCAGCCTCCTTCAGCTTCGGTGCGATAGCCTCGAACTCTTCCCAGGTCTTCGGGGCCTCGACGCCGGCCTTCTTCAGGGCCTCGTCGTTGATATACATGATCGGCGCCGAGGAATTGAACGGCATGCCGACGAACTTGCCTTCGCTATCGGCGTAGAAATAGCGCACGCCGTCGATGAAAGCGCCACGGTCGAAACTGTAGCCCGCCTTGGTGATCAGGTCCTCGGCCGGAATGACGGCGCCCTTGGCGTTGATGATGGTTGCGGCACCGGCGTCGAAGACCTGCAGGATGTTCGGCTGTTCGCCGGAGCGGAAAGCGGCGATGCCGGAGGCAAGCGCTTCCTCATAGGTGCCCTTGCTGACCGGCGTCAGGGCGCAGGCGCTCTGGGAGACGTTGAATTTCTGGGCGACCTCGTTGATCACCTCGCCGTTGCGACCGGCCATGCCGTGCCACCAGGTGATGTTGGTCGCGGCGAGCGACGTCGTCGTGGAAAATGCAAGAGCAATGGCTGCGAGCGAAATGGTTTTCAACATGGCTGGTCCCTCTCCACCGTGGTTGCGGTGGGCAGTGGACTAGTGACATTCGATGACAGGCCGGTAATGCTTTTGTGTCGGATCGATTACATTTTTGATCGTTTGATCAAAACGCGTCCGGCAGGTGCCGCGGCCAGCGCCAGGGCATGACGGCGACGATGTCGTAGCTGACCGAGAGGCGGTGAAAATCCGTCTGGCGCGACAGCCAGATATCGCTCGCCGCCCTGATCCGCCGCTGCGCCGTATCGGAGACGGCGAAGACGGCTCCGTCGAAACTCGCCCGGGCCTTGACTTCGACGCAGGCGATCAGGTCGCCGCGGCGGGCAATGATGTCGATCTCGCCGAGCTTGGTGCGATAGCGCATCGCGACGATCCGGTAGCCCTTGAGCATCAGGCAGAGCGCGGCTCGGTATTCGGCGAGATGGCCGCGCTTCAGCGCCATGAGCTTGCGGGCAGCCGGGCGCTCAGCCTTCATGACTGTCCCTCAGGCTGAGGAGTCGATCGTAAAGCTCCTTGCGCGGCAGTCCGGTCCGGCGCGCCGCCTCCGTCGCCGCCTTGCCCATCGGCATGTCGCGGACGAGCTCCTTCAGCAGCGCGTCCACGTCCGCGGCCTCCGCGACGGGCTTTGCGTCCGGCGGACCGATCACCAGCACGATCTCGCCCTTGACGCTCGCGCCTTGGTCATAAAAGGCTTTGAGCTCGCCGAGCGTGCCGCGGCGGAACTCCTCGAAGGCCTTGGTCAGCTCGCGGCAGACAGCGGCTCTCCTCTCCTCGCCGAAAACCGCGGCGGCGGCGGCGACGGTGGCGGCGATGCGGTGCGGCGACTCGAAGAAGAGGAGCGTCGCTGGCACAGCGGCGAATTCCCTGAGCCGGTCACGCTTCGCCTTGTCCTTGGTCGGCAGAAACCCGGCAAACAGGAAGGCGTCGCTCGGAAGTCCCGACGCGACGAGGGCGGCAAGCGGCGCCGACGGGCCGGGGACGGGAACGACCTTGTGGCCGGCGTCGATCGCGAGTTGCGCCAGGCGATAGCCGGGATCGGAGACGAGCGGCGTACCGGCATCGGAAACGAGCGCCACCGATTTCCCCTCGGCGAGCCCCGCAATCAGCCGCGGCCCGGCCTCGGCGGCATTGTGTTCGTGGTAGGCGACCGGCCGATTGACGATGCCGTAGCGATCGAGCAGCACCCTCGTCACGCGCGTATCCTCGCAGGCGAGCAGATCGGCGCCGGCAATCGTCTCCAGCGCCCTCAAGGTGATATCGGCGAGGTTGCCGATCGGCGTCGCCACCAGATAGAGCGCCGGTTCCAGGGGGCGCGCCGGTACGCTTGCATTGTGCAGCCGAAAGCTGCGCTGTCTTTCCTTCTCCGCCGCCTCGGCCGATTGCTGCTTTTCCAACGCCCTGTTCCCGCTGATGCCCGGCTTGCCGATTCGCGCCCTTTATGAGTGAGCGGCCAGCGCAGGGCAAGGCCGGCCGGGACGGCAGGCTGCTGCATTTGGGAAAAGCCCGCGAAACCGCTTGCTTTCGCGGCGATTTTTCTGCCATTTTGCCCGTCCACATCGCTCCGGCCGGCCGGCCGGGACACACGCAGTTTGACGCCGCGGCAGGCGCGCCCCGCCCGTCCGGCAATGGTTGAAAGCGGTAGCATCCCATGCGCATTACTCTCGAGCGGTCCAATCTTTTGAAATCGCTGAACCATGTCCACCGCGTGGTCGAACGGCGCAACACGATCCCGATCCTCTCGAACGTGCTGCTGCGCTCCGACGGCGCCAGCCTCGAAATGAAGGCGACCGACCTCGACCTGGAGATCACCGAGGCAACACCGGCGCAGGTGGAACAGGCGGGCGCAACCACCGTTCCGGCGCATCTGCTCTATGACATCGTTCGCAAGCTGCCGGACGGTTCCGAGGTGCTGCTCGCCACCAATGCCGAGGGCACGGCGATGACCGTCGCCTCGGGCCGCTCCAAGTTCTCGTTGCAATGCCTGCCGCAATCGGACTTCCCGGACCTCACGGCCGGCAGCTTCTCGCATTCCTTCCGCGCCAAGGCGACGGATCTGAAGATGCTGATCGACAGGACGCAGTTCGCGATCTCGACGGAGGAAACGCGCTACTACCTCAACGGCATCTTCTTCCACACGGTTGAGAACAAGGGCGAGCTCAAGCTGCGGGCGGTGGCTACCGACGGCCATCGCCTCGCCCGCGCCGACATCGAGGCGCCGGCCGGCTCCGAGGGCATGCCCGGCATCATCATTCCGCGCAAGACCGTCAGCGAATTGCAAAAACTGCTCGACACTCCTGACGTGGTGGTCACGGTCGAGGTCTCGGACGCGAAGATCCGCCTGACGATCGGCTCGATCGTCATGACGTCGAAGCTGATCGACGGGACGTTCCCGGACTATCAGCGGGTGATTCCGGCCGGCAATGACAAGGAACTGCGCGTCGACTGCCAGTCCTTCGCACAGGCCGTCGACCGCGTTTCGACGATCTCCTCCGAACGCGGCCGGGCCGTCAAACTGGCGCTCTCCGACGGCCAGATGACGCTGACCGTCAACAATCCGGATTCCGGCAGCGCAACGGAAGAATTGCCGGTCGGTTATGAGAGCGATCCGCTCGAAATCGGCTTCAACGCCAAATATCTTCTCGACATCACTGCCCAGCTTACCGGCAATGAGGCGGTCTTCATGCTGGCGGATCCCGGCTCGCCGACCTTGGTGCGCGATCTTGCCGCGGACGACGCGCTCTACGTGCTGATGCCGATGCGCGTCTGAGGACAATACGTCTCGATCAGACGCACAGAGGTCGCTGCAGCACGTTTCCGGTCCGAAATCGACTGCGATTTAAAGAGGCGGGCAGCGGCGCGAAATCGGATAGAACCCGCCATGCTGCCGCCTGGCGGGTTTTTCATTGGCGGGACTGTCGCTGGTTGTTGATAAAGTGTCGCTTTCAGACGCAGGCCGACTTGTTTTCGCCGCAGATGGGAGCACATTATGAGCAGACGCTTACGCGCGGCCGCCGAATCGCGGTACCGCGCGCAAAGCCATGGGAACAATGAAGCCGAGGGGATTCGATGAGTCTGCGCCTGAAGGTGAAGGAAAAGTTCGGTCAGAAGTTCGACGAAGAGATTCGCTTCTTTAAGGGCTGGATGAGCAACACCCGCGCGGTCGGCGCGATCCTGCCGACCTCCGCGGTGACGGCGCGGCGGATGGCGAGCGTCGTCAATCCGCGTTCCGGCTTGCCGGTGCTTGAGCTCGGACCGGGGACGGGCGTGATCACCAAGGCGATCCTCGAGCGCGGCATCTCCCCTGAAAAGCTGGTATCGATCGAATACTCCACCGAATTCTTCAACCAGTTGAAGCAGGATTTCGCCGGTGTGAACTTCATCAACGGCGACGCCTTCGACCTTTCGAGCACGCTCGGCGCGCTGAACTGTCAGCAGTTCGACAGCGTCGTCTCCGCCGTACCGCTCCTTAATTTTCCGATGCACCGTCGTGTCGAGCTGATCGACGATCTGCTCTCGCGCATCCCCTTCGGCCGCCCGGTCGTTCAGATCTCCTATGGGCCGATGTCGCCGGTCGTCGCCATGCCGGATCGCTATCGCATCCAGCATTATGATTTCGTCGTGCGCAACATCCCGCCGGCACAGCTCTGGATTTACAGCAAAGCCCATTAGACGGACGGCTCGCCCGTGTTCGGCGTCTATATCACGCACCCGCAGATCCAGATCGATCCTGCTGTCCCGGTGCCGGAGTGGGGCCTGTCCGATCTCGGGCGGGAACGGGCGCGCCTGACCTCCAATCAGCCGTGGGTCCGGCTGCTTGGCCGCGTCATCTCAAGCGGAGAACGGAAGGCGCTGGAAACCGCAGCGATCCTCGCCGAGGCCGCGGGCGTTCCGGTCGAAACGGATGAGGAAACCGGCGAGAACGACCGCTCCGCGACCGGATTTCTGCCGCCAGAGGATTTCGAGAAGGCCGCGGACCGATTCTTCGCCCATCCGGAGAAAAGTTTCAGGGGCTGGGAGCGCGCCATCGACGCGCAGGCGCGGATTGTGAAGGCGGTATTCTACATCCTCGACCGCCACGATCCGGCCGTCCCGATCGCCTTTGTCGGCCATGGCGGCGTCGGCACGCTGCTCAAATGCCGGATGACCGGGACGGCGATCGCCCGCAGCGCCGACCAGTTGCCGGGCGGCGGCAATCTCTTTGCCTTCCGTCTTGCGGATCGCGGCGTCACATGCGACTGGACGCCGATGGAAATCTGGCAGGGGTGATCGACATGAGCACAAGCGCGCGTGACCGGCTGATCGTCGGCCTCGATATTCCGACGACCGCCGAGGCGGAGAAAATCGTTTCGACGCTTGGCGACGAGGTCCTCTTCTACAAGATCGGTTATCAGCTCGTCTTCGCCGGCGGCTTGGATTTCGCCCGTGATCTCGCCGCGGGCGGCAAGAAAGTCTTTCTCGACATGAAGCTGCTCGACATCGACAACACGGTGGCGAAGGGCGTCGAGAACATCGCCAGGATGGGCATGTCGATGCTGACGCTGCACGCCTATCCGAAAGCGATGAAGGCGGCCGTCGACGCCGCGAAGGGATCCGACCTCTGCCTGCTCGGCGTCACGGTGCTGACCTCAATGGACGCCCAGGATGTCGCCGATGCCGGCTACGTAACCGATCCGCATACACTGGTGCTGCGCCGTGCCAAACAGGCGCGCGCCGCCGGCATGGGCGGCATCGTCTGCTCGGCGGAAGAAGCCGCAGCCGTCCGCCGTGTCATCGGGGCGGAGATGGCGGTGGTGACGCCGGGAATCCGTCCCGCCGGTGCGGAGAAAGGCGACCAGAAGCGGGTGATGACGCCGGCCGAGGCGATCCGCGCCGGCTCGAGCCATCTCGTCGTCGGCCGGCCGATCGTCAAGGCGACCGATCCGCTGGCTGCGAGCCGCGCCATCCTCGCGGAGATGAAAAGCGCCCTCCCCGGTTGATTCCGTCGCCAGGAAGCAACCAGACTCGGCTTTTCGACTTCTCGTCTGCCGGCACGCTTGACCTCGACCAGGAATTGCCGGAAGTAACGATCCCGTCTGCACTTTTCGGAAAGACGAGGAGCTCATCATGGCCAAGGGATACTGGATTGCTCGGGTCGATATCAGAGACCCCGAACGCTACAAGGACTATGTGGCGGCCGCAAAACCCGCCTTCGTGAAATATGGTGCCACCTTCCTGGCGCGCGGCGGCGAGTTCCACCGGCTGGAGGGGGCCGTGCGCGCCCGCAACGTGGTGATCGAATTCCCCTCGGTGCAGGCCGCGATCGACTGCTACAATTCCCCCGAATATCAGATCGCCGCGGCGATCCGCCAGGAGGTCGCCGACGCCGAGATGGTGGTGGTTGAGGGCGTCTGAGGATTAGCTGGGAGCCCTGCCGCGGGCAGCGGACGGAAGGCTAACAAGCCGTGCCGTGGAATGGCCTTCACCTTGCCCGCTGCTTCGGCTATGTAGCAATCCATTCTTGCCAACGACCTCAGGAGTGCGCTTCCCATGACCTTGTCCAACCTTCCGCCGCTGGTGACGATTTTCGGCGGATCCGGATTTGTCGGCCGTCATGTGGTTCGCGCGCTTGCAAAGCGAGGCTATCGCATCCGCGTCGCGGTGCGGCGGCCGGACCTCGCGGGCCATCTCCAGCCGCTCGGCACCATGGGCCAGATTTCCTTCGTCCAGGCCAACCTGCGCTATCGCCGGTCCGTCGACCGCGCCGTCGAGGGGGCCGATCACGTGATCAATTGCGTCGGCGTGCTCTTCGAGCGCGGCCGAAACACCTTCGACGCGGTCCAGGACTTCGGCGCCCGGGCCGTCGCCGAAGCCGCCCGCGCGGCCGGTGCACAGCTGACGCATATTTCGGCGATCGGCGCCAACACGAATTCCGAATCCCAATATGCCCGCACCAAGGGCCGGGCCGAGATCGCCATCCTCGAAACGGTGCCAGAGGCGGTCATCCTGCGGCCGTCGATCATCTTCGGACCCGAGGACGATTTCTTCAACAAATTCGCCAGCATGGCGCGTTTCGCGCCGGCCCTGCCGCTGATCGGCGGCGGCCACACGAAGTTCCAGCCGGTCTATGTGACGGATGTCGCCGAAGCCGTCGCCCGCTCCGTCGACGGCAAGCTCAAGGGCGGGACGATCTATGAACTCGGCGGCGCCCAGGTCCTTTCGTTCCGCGAATGTCTCGAGATCATGCTCGAAACGATCGATCGCAAGCGTTCCTTCGTCTCGATCCCCTTCGGCATCGCGTCGCTTCTCGGCAGTGTCGCATCGCTCGTGCCCTTCATCGCGCCGCCGATCACCGCCGACCAGGTCGTGTTGCTGAAATCCGACAATGTCGTTTCCCCGGCCGCCGAAGCGGAAGGCCGGACGCTCCCCGGCATCGGCATCGAGCCGACGTTGTTGGACTCGATCCTGCCGACCTATCTGGTGCGTTTTCGCCCGCAGGGGCAGTACACGCGCGGCGGTCGCGCCGCCTGATCATCCCCGCGGGGGTTGTCGTCTGATCCAGCCGCCGGTCCCGCCGGCGGCTTTTGCTTGTGGCGCTGGCGCAACAGCGTTGCAGTTCTGCCGCAGTCGAAAACCGGAATGGTGTTTACCGCAGATTCAGCATGTCCTGATATTGATCATGACACGCCCGGCGAATAAACACCGCTCGCACCCACGGCGCGGCGAGCGCAGGCGGTGACAACTTCATACTCGAAAGGCACAACGTCCCATGGGCAAGTCGATCGCAATCTTTTTTGCGTCTGCGGCACTGATCATTCTGGCTGGCTCATTCATCGCACCGGGCACTGTGGCGAGCAGCAGCAAGGGCTGCACGCCTGCCTATGGCGTCGATCCGTGCACGACCGCGTCGATCGGCGCATCCGGCTGGTAAGCCGGGCAACTGCCTCGGCCGTGAGGCAGACATTTTGAGTTTATTGGCGGGGGCCAGGGGCCGCATGCGTTTCGCAAGAGACGCATGCGGCTTTAGTTTTTCGGGCTGCGCCTACCCCAGTAGCCAGAGGCCGATCAGGCCTGCGGTGCCGACAACAATGCGCCAGATCGCGAAAGGCGTGAAGCCGCGCTGCGAGACGAAATCGAGCAGCGAGCGCACCACGAAGATGCCCGCGACGAAGGCGGCGATGAAACCGATAGCGATCAGGCTGATGTCGTCGAAGGAGAGCGCGTTGCGGTTCTTGTAGAGATCGATGGTGAAGGCGCCGACCATGGTGGGCATAGCGAGGAAGAAGGAGAACTCGGCGGCCGAACGCTTGTCGGTTCCCATCAGCAAAGCGCCGGCGATCGTGGCGCCGGAGCGTGACGTCCCCGGGATCATCGCCAGGCACTGGAAGAGGCCGATCTTCAGCGCCAGCGAAGGCGGGTAATCGAAGACGTCAGTGTAGCGCGGTTTCAAGGGCAGCTGATCGATCACATAGAGGATGACGCCGCCGACGATCAGCACGACGCAGATCAGCATCGGCGTCTCGAACAGCACCGTCTTGATGAAGTCATGCGCCGCGGCGCCGATCAGGGCCGCCGGCAGGAAGGCGACGAGCACCGAGAAGACGAAGCGCCGCGCCTTGACGCTTGTCGGGAGCGCCAGCGCGATCGACAGCAGCTTCTTGAAATAGACGAGCAGGATCGCAAGGATGGCGCCGAGTTGGATGAGCACGGCGAAGGTATTTCCCGGCGACTTGAAGCCGAGGAAGTGTCCGGCAAGGAGCACATGCGCCGTCGACGAGACGGGGACGAACTCCGTCAGGCCTTCGATGAGCCCGAGCACGAGCGCGCTGATGATCGATTGATCGGCCATATATGAACGGTTCCTGATATTCTTGGATTTGGGAGGAGAAAGTCGATTCTCTTGTGTTTGCCACCGCAACTACCTATAGCTCGTTGTATGAAGCCGTGGCCAGTTGCATATGCCGCGATGCCTACTGCATGTTTCCTTAAATCGAGCCGATTTAAGGATCAAAACATGCAGCGATTCAAAGTGCTGCAGCGTCCTTTGTGCGTCTGAAAAGACGCACGGCGCTGTAGATCCCCGAAAACAGCTGCACCCTGATATCGATGCCGACACTGTATCATCACCCCATGTCCTCCGCCTCGCGGTTCGTACGCCTTATTCTCTCAGAATATGGCTATCAGACGGAATTGAGCGAAGAGCAGCCCTGGGAGAACCGGCGCGACTTCCTGGCGCTCAACCCGGCCGGCACCCTGCCGGTCTATGTCGACGACAGCATGCGGGCGCTTTGCGGCGCGACGATCATCTCCGAGTATCTCGACGAGACCAGCGGCATCATGAAGCGTGATCGCCGGCTCTTGGCGGAGGATCCCTTTCAGCGCGCCGAAATCCGCCGGCTCAGCGAATGGTTCCTGCAGAAGATGGAGGCCGACGTCACCCGGCCGCTGGTGCGCGAGCGCATCTACAAGCTGCAGATGACGCCGGACCAGGGCGGCGGCGCGCCGGATTCGAAGATCCTCCGGACCTCGCGCAACAATATCCGCCAGCATATGAAGTATCTCTCCTGGCTCGCCGGCTCGCGTCCCTGGCTTGCAGGCGATCGGATTTCCTACGCCGATCTCGCGGCGGCCGCGGCGGTCTCCGTCCTCGACTATCTCGGCGAAATCGACTGGTCCGACGCCCCGACCGCCAAGGAATGGTACCAGCGGCTCAAATCCCGGCCGTCCTTCCGCCCGCTGCTCGCCGAGCGGGTGCGCGGCGTTACCCCCGTTTCCCATTATGCGGACCTCGATTTCTAAGGACACGACAATGCCCGGCGACGCTGCAAAGGCGGAGAACCAGGGCAGGAAACGCCGGACGCTCACCGCCTTTCTGAAGGAGGAAGCCGCGGCCAAGGGCTTCGAGCTCTGTCGGATCACCCGGGCGGATGCCATACCGCAGGCGCCGGAGCGGCTCCGGCAATTCCTGACCGCCGGCTGTCACGGCACGATGGAGTGGCTGTCCGAGACGGCGGAGCGGCGCGCCGATCCGCGTGTGCTGTGGAGCGAGGTCCGCTCGATCGCCCTCTTCGGCATGAACTACGGGCCCGACACCGATCCGCTGGAGATCCTCGCCAAGCAAGATCGCGGCGCGATCTCCGTCTATGCCCGGAACCGCGACTATCACGACGTCGTCAAGGGACGGCTCAAGGAGATCGCCACGCGCTTTGCGGCGCGCGCCGGCGAGGATGTGAAGGTCTTCGTCGACACCGCGCCGGTCATGGAGAAGCCACTGGCGGAAAGGGCCGGACTCGGCTGGCAGGGCAAGCACACCAATCTCGTCAGCCGCGAATTCGGCTCCTGGCTGTTTCTCGGCAGCCTGTTCACGACCGCCGATCTCGACATCGATGATCCCGAGCGGGACCATTGCGGCTCCTGCCGGGCCTGCCTCGACGCCTGTCCGACCGGCGCTTTCCCGGCGCCCTACCAGATCGATGCGCGGCGCTGCATCTCCTACCTGACGATCGAGCACAAGGGGCCGATCGACCCCGAACTCAGACCGCTGATCGGCAATCGCATCTATGGCTGCGACGATTGCCTGGCCGTCTGTCCCTGGAACAAATTCGCGCACTCGGCCGCGGAGATGAAGCTCAAAGCCAGGGAGGACCTCAGGGAACCGGAGCTCGCCGCCCTGCTGACGCTCGACGACGCCGCCTTCCGCAACCTGTTTTCCGGCTCTCCGGTGAAACGCATCGGCCGCGACCGTTTCGTCAGAAATGTGTTGATCGCCGCCGGCAATTCCGGTGAAGAGAAGTTGCTACCCGCCTGCAAGGCATTGGCGCGTGATGCCTCCCCAACGGTCCGGGCGATGGCCGTCTGGGCGCTTTCGCGGCTGATGGCAGCTGACGAGCTCGCCGCCTTCGCTATGGAGTGCGGGCAGGAAACGGATGACGAGGTGCTTTCGGAATGGCAAATGGCGGGAGTGAGCCGATGCATGTCCTGATACTTGGTGCCGGCTATTCCGGCACGGCGATCGCGAAGGCGCTGGCGCCAGCCGCACAGTCGGTCGCGGGAACGACCCGCTCGCCGGAAAAGCTGACGGCGCTCCAGGCGGCCGGCATCGAGCCGCTGCTGTTCGACGGCGACGACATTTCCCCGGGACTCGCCGAGGCGATGGGCAAGACGACGCACCTCATCCAATCGATCGCGCCGGGACGCGAAGGCGACCCGATGTTCCGCTCGGCGACGCCGCCACTCGACGACCTCATGCCGCGACTCCGTTGGGTCGGCTATCTCTCGACCGTCGGCGTCTATGGCGACCATGGCGGCGGCTGGGTCAGCGAGGAAACGCCGATAAAGCCGGTTTCGCAGCGCTCGAAGGAACGGGTCGAGGCGGAAAACGCCTGGTTGGACTATGGCGCCAGGCGAGGCGTTCCCGTCGCCGTGCTTCGACTTGCCGGCATCTACGGCCCGGGCCGCAACGCTTTCCGCAATCTTTCCGAAGGCACGGCCCGACGGGTCGTCAAGGCGAGCCAGGTCTTCAACCGCATCCGCGTCGAGGATATCGGCGCGGCGGCCGCGTTCCTTGCCGACCGCGGCGTGGGCGGGATCTTCAACGCGACCGACGACGAGCCGGGACCGCCGCAGGACGTAGTGGCCGAGGCCGCCCGGCTGATGGGCGTCGAACCGCCCCCGGAAATTCCCTTCGAGAGCGCGGAGATGTCGCCGATGGCGCGCTCCTTCTATGGTGAGAACAAGCGCGTTTCCAATGCGCGTCTGCGCGAGACCGGATTCGACTTAGCCTATCCGAATTATCGCGTTTCGCTTGCACAGCTATGGGCAAGCGGGACCTGGCGTGGATAGTAAAACCACCTCTCCGATACTTTTATCAGAATATCCCCCACCGCCGAAAGCATGTTGCGAGATCATCCGAAAGTAATAGATTCGGACGACTCACCTTGACTGCCTCATACTGCCCTATTTCGACCTATACTTCGCCACTCGATACAACCTGGGCGATAGACGGGGATTTTGATGAGGGAAATTCGTAGAAATTCACGCGCATCGAAATTTTAAATGATTTTTTACGTCAGCCTGGGAGTTGGGAGGAACCAAAACCCGCAGGAAACGTTTAGGCGCTGATTCAAAAGAACTTCTTGGGTCTTCTAAAGCAATTAAAACGGCATCTCGTTTTAAATTAACAGCATTTTTCAATAAATCCTAATGAATGGTTAACGGTTGAAGCACGTTTTTGCCATGTTTTGCCCTAATTAGCTCGAACTGCAAAGGGAACTAGTCGAACATTCAATCCGAAGGGATCACCGCTTGAAGCCCGCGAAAATCAAGACTGCTGCCGCCGCAGCGCTATTCGCCGTCGGGATGGGTCTCGTCTCGGCATCCGACAGCCAGGCAAAGGGAACGGGTTGCGGTGGCGCCTCCTGGTATGCCCTCACCTCGAAAACCGCCTCCGGCGAGCGCATGAACGCCGCGCGCCTGACGGCCGCGCACCGAAGCTTGAAATTCGGCACCAAGGTCCAGGTCACCAACAAGCGAAACGGCAAGTCCGTCGTCGTGCGCATCAATGACCGCGGTCCCTTCATTCGCGGCCGGGTCATCGATCTTTCCAAGGCGGCCGCCTCGCAGATCGGCATGGTCCGCTCGGGCACCGCCAGCATCTGCTACCAGGTCGTCAATTCCTGATCGTTCGAAGGCCGCCGGCTTGAGGCTGGACGGTTCTCTTCCGCGGGGCGATCGCTCCCGCACATAATGCGACCGCTCACTTGCTCTTCGGTGCCATCGCCGCTACCACGGCGAAAAAGGAGTTGATCGAAGATGCGATTGGGCGGACGGCTCGCCGGAGCCATAGACGTTCTTGACGATATCGAGAAGCGCAAGCGCCCGGTTGCCGACGCGCTCAAGGACTGGGGCCTGTCGCATCGTTTTGCCGGCTCGGGCGACCGTGCCGCCATCGGCAACATCGTCTATGACGCGCTCCGGATGAAGCTCTCCCACGCCTATCTGATGGATAGCGAAAGCCCGGCCGCCCTCGGCCACGCGGTCATGTACCGCCAATGGGGCTTCACGCCCGATAGGCTGGCGGCGGAACTCTCCGACGACAAGTTCGCCCCGCAGGCACCCTCGGCAGAGATGATGAGGGCGTTCCGCGAGCGCCGTATCGAAGACGCGCCGCTCCATGTGCAGGGCGATGTCCCTGAGTGGACGCAAGCCTCTTTCGAAGAAAACTTCTCGGACGACTGGCTCGACGAAGCCAGGGCGCTCGCCGGCCGGCCAACCCTCGACCTTCGCGTCAACACGCTGAAGGCAAGCCGCGCCAAGGTCTTGAAGGCATTGGAGCGCAGCGGTGCCGAACCGTCGGCGATCGCCCGCCACGGCATACGCATCCCCGCCGGCGAGGGCGCCGCGCGCCTGCCGCACGTCACCGCCGAAATCTCGTTTCAGAAGGGCTGGTTCGAGGTTCAGGACGAGGGCTCGCAGATCGTCGCCGACCTGGTCTTTGCGCGCGAGGGTGAGCAGGTGCTCGACTATTGCGCCGGCGGCGGCGGCAAGACGCTCGCCATCTCCGCCGCGATGAACAACAAGGGTCAGGTGCATGCCTATGACGCCGACCGCAAGCGTCTCGCGCCGATCATCGAGCGACTGAAGCGCGCCGGCACCCGCAATGTCCAGGTGCACGAGTCGGCGGAGGCGCTCACCCCGCTTGCAGGCCGCTGCGACCGGGTGCTCGTCGACGCGCCCTGCACGGGGACCGGAACCTGGCGGCGCCGGCCCGACACGAAGTGGCGCCTGACCCAGAAGAACCTTGAGGAGCGACTGGCCCAGCAGGAGGAGGCGCTTGCCGGCGCCGCCCAGTTCGTGCGCCCCGGCGGGCACCTGATCTATGTGACCTGCTCCGTGCTTCCGGAAGAAAACGAAGCGCAGGTCTACGGCTTCTGTGAGGACAATCCGGAGTTCGAGATCCTCTCGGCCGCCGCAACATGGGCGACGCTGTTCGGTACCGACAAGCCACAGCCCTGGTCGGCCGATATGAAGACCGTCACGCTGACGCCCGCTTCAACCGGAACCGATGGGTTTTTCTTTTGCCTGATGGGCAGGAAAAGCTAGCGGCCCAGTGCATGTCGCCCACAAGCGTGCAGCGGTTTTGGGGCAACGACAGATACCGAGACGAACGCCGCAAGGGGAAGTCGCAAGTTTGAAAGTCTTCTAAACTATACGCTTTGACACCAGTTTGCTTTTGGGTCATGACATGAGCGCTTTACCGGCCTCGAGCCGCTTTGCTCGGCCGGTCTGCAAGAAGCGAAGGAGAGGGTCATGACCAAGAATTTCACCCGCGCCGCCGCGCTGGCACTTATGACGGCCACGTCCGTGCTGGCCCTGCAGCCGGCCAGCGCCGCGACCGACGCAGCCGCCGTCGTAAAGCATTATGCGGCGATCGCGCATGCCAAATACGAGGACGCGCTGACGACCGCCGAAGCCCTCGACAAGGCCGTCGATGCGCTGATCGTCAGCCCCAACGAGGAGACGCTGAAGGCGGCGCGCGAGGCCTGGCTCAGGGCGCGCAACCCCTACCAGGAGACAGAGGTCTACCGCTTCGGCAATGCGATTGTCGATGAATGGGAAGGCAAGGTGAACGCCTGGCCGCTCGACGAGGGCCTGATCGACTATGTCGACCCGAGCTACGGCACTGAGAGCGACGAGAACGCGCTGTTCACCGCCAATGTCATCGCCAACAAGACGATCAAGATCGACGGCAAGGACGTCGACGCGACGAACATCACGCCGGAATTCCTGGCCGGCACCCTGCAGGAAGCCGGCGGCATCGAGGCGAATGTCGCGACCGGCTACCACGCCATCGAATTCCTGCTCTGGGGCCAGGACCTGAACGGCACCGGCCCGGGCGCTGGCAAGCGCGCCTATACCGATTTCGACACCAAGGCCTGCACCAACGGCAATTGCGACCGCCGCGCTGCCTACCTGAAGGCGGCGACCGACCTGCTCGTCTCCGATCTCAAGGAAATGGTCGCCAACTGGGCACCGGAAGGTGCCGCGGCCAAGGCGGTGGAAGCCGAACCCGAGGCCGGCCTCGCGGCGATCCTCACCGGCATGGGCTCGCTCTCCTATGGCGAACTTGCGGGCGAGCGCATGAAGCTCGGCCTGCTGCTGCACGATCCGGAAGAGGAACATGATTGCTTCTCGGACAACACCCACAATTCGCACCTGCATGACGCGATCGGCATCCAGTCCGCCTATACGGGCGAATACACCCGGATCGACGGCACGAAGCTCACCGGCCCGTCGCTTTCCAAGCTCGTCGCCGCCAAGGACGCCGCGCTCGACAAGGAGATGACGGCCAATCTCGCGACGACGGTCGAGAAGATGCAGGCGATGGCAAAGCGGGCCGAGACCGTCGAGGCCTACGACCAGATGATCGGCGAAAACAATGCGGAAGGTAACGCTACCGTCCAGGCCGCGATCGACGGGGTGATTGCCCAGGCCAAGACCGTCGAACGGGTCATCGCGGCGCTCGACCTCGGCACGATCGAGCTTGAAGGTTCGGATAGCCTGGATAATCCTAACGCGGTTTTCCAATAAGCTGAAAAGGCGGGCCGTTCCGACAGCGGCCCGGCTCTTGCCCGATGAAAGTCCTGACCGCCCGCTTCCTCGCGCTGCCGCTCGCCGCGCTTATCGGCGTTGCCGCCGCGGCTTGGGCTACAGGCGATGGCCTCGGCGCTGCCGCCGGAATGAAGGGTGATACCCCCCTCTGCCCTGCCGGGCATCTCCCCCACAAGGGGGGAGATTGGCCGGAAGCAAAGCCCTGCCCCATCAACGCGCAAATACTGAACCTGTCGAATTCAACCGAACACGCGCAGCCTAATTCGTTGAGCGGAACATCGGCGCTTACCGATCTCCCCCCTTGTGGGGGAGATGCCCGGCAGGGCAGAGGGGGGTGCCTCCCGGCCCGCGACGACCTTTCCGGACAGGATCTCGAACGCGTCGAAACCGTCACCCGGCCCACCCAGGACTTTTCCAAGGCCGAACAGTTCGAGGCGATGTCGGCGGGCGCCACAACGACGATCGCGCCAATCGACCAGAGGGTCTTCCAGCAGTTCTCGGCCAACCTACCCTTCGAAGACGAAGAGAATTTCAAGCTCGGCAAGGCGCTGTTCGAAAAGCTCTGGGTCTCCGCCCCCTCCTCGACCCAAGCCTCCGATGGACTCGGCCCTCTCTATAACGCCCGCGCCTGCGAAAGCTGCCATCCGCGCGATGGGCGGGGCCGCCCGCCGGAGGGGGTGGATTCGACATCGACGGTCTACCGTCTCGCCCGTCCGCCGCGCGACGAAGCCGAACGGCGCTTCATCGCTGACCACCAGGCACTGAATTTCCCGGACCCCGTCTATGGCGCCCAGCTGCAGGACAGCGCCGTGCCCGGGCTTGCCGCCGAAGGCCGTCTCAAGGTCAGCTACCGGGAAGAAGCGGTGCCGCTTGCGGATGGCGAGATCGTCCATCTCCGAAAGCCGCATTACAGAGTCACCGATCTCGGCTATGGCCCGATGGACCCGATGACGACCCTGTCGCCGCGCGTCGCCCCGGCGATGATCGGGCTCGGCCTCATCGAGATGATCCACGAGGCAGACATTCTTGCGAAAGCCGACCCGGACGACCGGGACGGTGACGGCGTCAGCGGACGGGCGGCAATCGCCCGGGATCGGGACAGTGGCACGATCGCGCTCGGCCGCTTCGGCTGGAAGGCTCAGAATCCGACCATTCGCCAACAGGCAGCAGACGCCTTTGCGGTCGATATCGGCATTTCCACGCCGGCCTTCGACAGCGGCCATGGCGACTGCACCAAGGCGCAGGGCGCTTGCCTGACGCTTCCGATCGGTGTCCAGGCGCGGCTCGGTCCGGTCGAGGCCCCCGACCCGGTGCTCGGCCTCGTCACCTTCTATTCCGCCAATCTCGCGGTGCCGGCCCGGCGCAAGGCGAGCTTTCCGCAAACGCTAGAGGGCAAACGGCTTTTCTATGAAGCGGGCTGTCCGGTCTGCCACACGCCGAAATACGTGACCCGGCGCGATGCGCCTCACAAGGAGCTGGCCTTCCAGCTGATCTGGCCCTATTCCGACTTCCTGCTGCACGACATGGGCGACGGGCTCGCCGACGGCCAGCAGGTCGGAATTGCCAGCGGACGCGAATGGCGCACGCCGCCGCTTTGGGGGCTGGGCTTGACGAAGACCGTCAGCGGCCACACGTTCCTGCTGCATGACGGGCGTGCCCGGAATTTCACCGAGGCCATCCTCTGGCACGGCGGCGAGGCGGAAAAGGCCCGCGATGCCTTCGCCGCCATGTCGAAGGACGACCGAAACGCCCTGCTTTCCTTTCTGGAGTCGCTCTGATGCGCCTGCGCCTTCCCCTGATCCTCGGCTTGCTGCTTCTTGCAGCGATCGCACCCGCGGCGGCCCAGGAGGGCAACGCGCTTTTGCCGCGCGTTCTCGACGAAGCCGCCCTGCCGGGCGTGATGGCGAAGGCGGTCGATGGCTTCATCATTCCCGGCTATCGCGACCTGAGGCGGGCGACGGGCGAACTTGGCGAGAAAAGCGCCGCGCTTTGTGCGACGCCGTCTGACGCTGCACTTGAGGAAACGCGAGCGGCCTTTTCGGATGTCGTGCAAAGATGGTCGACGATCGAGATCATCCGCCTCGGACCGGCCCTCGAACAGAACAGGTTCGAGCGCTTCCTGTTCTATCCGGATCGCAAGAGCACCGGCCTGAAACAGGTACAGGCTATTCTCGCCAAGCGCGACGAGAGCGCGACGCAGGCGGAAAGCCTGAAAACGAAAAGCGTCGCCGTGCAGGGCCTCGGCGCGCTTGAATATGTTCTCTACGGCACGGGAGCCGAGACGCTGACCGGCGCGGAAGGTGACTTTCGCTGCCTTTACGGAACGACGATCGCGCAGAACCTGACGACGATTGCCGACGAGTTGCTCGCCGCCTGGGAGAAGCCCGAGGGCCTCCAGTCCGCCTGGAAGTCGCCGAGCGCTGACAATCCCCTCTTCCGCGACAACAGGGAAGCGGCAACCGAACTGCTCGGCGTTCTCGTGCACAGCGTCGAAATGATCAAGGACCAGCGGCTGCGCCCCTTCTATGCCGGCGCGATCGACGGCAAGGCTGACGAGGGCCGCCCCAAGCTCGCCATCTACTGGCGATCGGGCAATACGATGAGGTCGATCGCCGGCAACCTCAGCGGCCTGCAGACGCTGTTCAATGCTGCGGGAATGGAGAGCCTGCTTCCCGCCGACAGCCGCTCTATCGCCGGGTCGGTAAATTTCCTTTTCAAAGCATTGATCGGCATGACCGAACGCGTCGACGGCCCGCTCGACGCGGTGCTTGCCGATCAGAAACAGCGTTCCCGGCTCGACTTCATCACTCTCAACACGGCCGACCTCCTCGACCGGCTGAACCGCGACTTCGGCGGCGCGATCGGGCTTGGGGCCGGGTTTTCCTTCGCGGACGGCGATTGACACTACAGCGCCGTGCGTCCTTTCAGACGCACAAAGGACGCGGTAGCGCTTTCAATTACTGCATGTTTTTGTCCTTGAATGGGCTACGCTTCAAGGAAACATGCAGTAGCGTGAAAAAGCCTCCGGTTGACAAGCCGCGAATATGGGAGCAAAGCGCATTCCATGCCCGTCTCGCGGGCATGCTTCACCCACGAAGGACTAACCCAAGATGAACCCCGACAGTCGAAGTCGAGTCTTCCTTGCGGCCGTGCGGACCTGATTGATCAGGGCTCCGGGCGGTCCGATGACCTCGCCCATGGAGCCCAGAATGCTGCGCATCTACACAAGCCAGAACGGCCATCTCGTGCTCGTCGATCGTGCCGCCGGTCCTGCCTTCCAGGAGCCGGTGACCTGGTTCGACCTCTTCAACCCCTCCGCAGATGAGACGCGTTTCGTCGAGGAGCATCTCGGCATCGCCATTCCGACCCGCGACGAGATGCAGGAAATCGAGCTGTCCGACCGGCTCTACCAGGAGGACGGCGCGGAATTCATGACCATGACCGCAACCGCCAAGCTCGACAGCGACTACCCCGCCAAGGTGCCGGTGACCTTCGTGCTGAAGGGCGCGACGCTCGTCTCGGTGCGCCACGCCGACCCGAAGCCGTTCCAGCTCTATGCAACGCGCATCCAGAAGCCGAATGGTGCCGTCTGCGAGACGGGCGAACTGGTCATGCTGGGTCTGCTCGAGGCGATGATCGACCGGATTGCCGACGCGCTGGAGCGGGCCGGCAACGAGGTCGACGCGATTTCTCGCGAGGTCTTCCGCAAGTCGCATGCCAGCGCCACCAAGAAGACGCGCGACCTGCAGTCGCTGATCGAGCAGATCGGCCAGAAGGGCGACCTGCTGACGACCATCCGCGAAAGCCTTGTCAGCATCGGCAGGCTCGTCGCCTATCACGTCGCGGTGGAAGGGAGCGCGGCACGCAAGGCCGCCAAGGAGAGTCGGCAGCGGATCAAGCTGATCCAGCGCGACGCCGCCTCGCTCGGCGACCACGCGCTGTTCCTGTCGAACAAGATCAACTTCCTGCTCGACGCGACGCTGGGGCTGATCAATCTTGAGCAGAACCAGATCATCAAGATCTTCTCGGTCGCCTCCGTCGTGTTCCTGCCGCCGACACTGGTCGCCTCGGTCTATGGCATGAACTTCGACGCGATACCGGAACTGCACTGGCACTTGGGTTATCCCTATGCACTGGTGCTGATGGTCATGTCCGCGCTGTTGCCGTATCTCTATTTCAAGCGCAGGGGCTGGTTGTAGATGACGCAGTCGAGACCCCTCCCCAACCCCTCCCCACAAGGGGGAGGGGCTTGCCCGCCGCGGCCCGCCGAGCGCCATCTGCGACATCCGAACTCGCGGATCCGCTCTAAGCGGCCGAATCGGTCGCGGCATTGTAAATCCCTCCCCCTTGTGGGGAGGGGTTGGGGAGGGGTTGCGCTGCAGGATCGCCTCTCCGCCGAGAGACGTTCACTGTCGTCGGCCACGCGGAAAAACGCATGAGCACCAAAACCCTCATCGATCGACGCAGCTTCGCCAAAATGGCCGGCGTTGCCTGGATGGCGACGCTCGCCCCAAGCGGGGCCTTCGCGCTCGAGCGGGCGGATGCCGTCTTCGCCTCGGCCTTCATGGCGCCGGACGGCAGCTATGGCGTGGCGACGCTGACGGAGGAGGGAGAGATCGTCGAACGGACGCTACTGCCGGCGCGGGCGCATGGCATGGCCTTCTCGCCGGCGACCCGCCGCGCCGTCGCCTTTGCGCGCCGGCCCGGAACCTATGCCATGATCCTCGCGACCGACGGCACCGCCGAGCCGGTCGTCATCTCCGCCGCCGAAGGCCGCCACTTCTTCGGCCACGGCTGCTTCTCCGCCGACGGGCGGCTGCTCTACGCCACGGAGAACGATTTCTCCGCCAATCGCGGCATGATCGGCGTTTACGACGGGACGCGCGGCTTCATCCGCACAGGCGAATTCCCCACCTATGGCATCGGTCCGCACGACATGATGCTGACCGCCGACGGCCGGACGCTCGCAATCGCCAATGGCGGGATCGAGACCCATCCGGATTTCGGCCGCACCAAGCTCAATCTCGATCACATGGAACCGAGCCTCGCCCTGGTCGATACGGCGACCGGCGCGCTCATCGAGAAACACGGCCTGCCGCCGGAGCTCAAGCAGCTTTCCACCCGCCACGTCGACATCGGCGCCGACGGCAGGATCTGGTTTGCCTGCCAGTACGAGGGCGCGCGCGACGACCTGCCGCCGCTGGTCGGGCATTTCAAAAAGGGGGAGGAGCTGAGTTTTATCCCACTCCCCGAGCGCACGACCGCCGCCCTCGCCAATTATGTCGGCGCCATTGCCATCAACCGCCGCGAGGACCTTGTCGCGCTCACGTCGCCGAAGGGCAATGTCGCCGTGACGCTCGATGCGAAAACGGGCGCGGTCTTGAAGGAGGAACGGGTCGTGGATGCGGCGGGCGTTGCCGCTGCGAGACCCGGCTTCGCCGTCTCGTCTTATGATGGCCGGTTCAAGGGTCAGAAGAGTGCCGTCGCCTGGGACCAGCACATCGTCGGGCTCGGCAAGGATTAGGACGCTTCTAAATCAGGTCGCGACATTTCCCGCACCGGAAAGCTTGACCAGGTCATCCCAGCGATAGGCGATCTGCTCGAGGCTCTCGCGGCCGACGCTGACCCGGCCCTCTCCCACCGCCCGCGCGCCGAGCCGCTCGTAGAAGGCCCGGTTCGGATTGCCCTTCAGCACCCAGGCGAAGAGCGACGAGGCCTGCAGCTCCCGGCAGTGGGCCGCGACCGTGCGCACCAGCGCCGCACCAATGCCCGCGCCATGGAACTCCGGCAGAAGATAAAGCTCGTAGAGTTCCCGGTCGAAGGCCGGCGGCATGGACCGCGCCCGACCGTAATTCGCAAAACCGACCACTCGATCTTCCGAGAGATCGACGGCGACCAGGAGGAAGGCGCCCGGTATTCGCATTCGCCGCGCATGGCCGATCGCCTGGTCCTCGACCTTCATGGCGTCGAGATAGGCATCGGAAATGATCCCGCGGAAGGTCGCGCGCCAGGTGCTCACCAGCACCGACGCGATCATCATCACGTCGTCCGGTACGGCAGGGCGGATCTCTATGCGCCTGAAGTTCCTCATCAGGATGATATATGGATGCGGCCTGCGTCCCGAAAGTCCGTCGGCACCGGGTTCGCGCCGTGCGGACGATTGCGCTTGTCCTCGGTCGCGACGCATGCAACTGTCGGCGCGATCGGGCATCCCGGTCCGTTTCAGCAAGGGGCTTTTTGAATTGAGGCACGACAGCGAGCCGCACGATTTCCGCGCCCGCATCCGGGAGAGTTTCGACCGCCAGGCCGCCATGCGCACGATCGGCGCGGAACTTACCCGCGTCGAGCAGGGCACGGTGGAGATCGAATTGCCGTTCGATCTCAAGCTGACGCAGCAGCACGGGCTGCTGCATGCCGGGGTGATCTCGGCAGCGCTCGATGCCGCCGGCACCTATGCGGGCTATTCGCTCATCGATCCCGACGCATCGCTGCTGACCATCGAGTTCAAGGTCAATCTCCTTTCGCCCGGCCGCGGCGAGCGTTTTCTCTTCCGCGGCGAGGTGACGAAGCCCGGCACGACGATCATTGTCTCGGACGGCAAGGCCTATGCCGTCCGATCCGACGGACCGGCAAAGCTCATCGCCTCGATGACCGGAACGATGATGGTGGTGCGCGGCCGCGAGGGGATCGAGGGATGAGTTTCGAGTTGAAGCCGGTCGCCGGCAAGAACATCCTCTACGTGATGGCCGTCGACCTGGAATACGGCCCCTGCCTCAAGCACCGGATCAGGCCGCTGATGACCGGCGTCGGCCCGGTCGAAGCGGCCGTCGGCCTGACCAAGGCGCTTTGCGAGCTCAAGGCCGCAGGCAGGCTGCCGGATCTCGTCGTCTCGCTCGGCTCCGCCGGTGCCGCCACGCTCGAACAGACGGAAATCTACCAGGCGGCCTCGGTCGGCTATCGCGACATGGACGCCTCGCCGCTCGGCTTCGAGAAGGGCGCGACGCCCTTTCTCGATCTGCCCGCCGTCGTCAAGCTGCCGCATCGGGTCCCGGGCGTGAAGGAGGCGCGGCTTTCGACCGGCGCCGGTATCGTCTCCGGCAAGGCCTATGACGAGATCGACGCCGACATGGTCGAGATGGAGACCTATGCCGTCCTGCGCGCCTGCCAGGCCTTCGACGTGCCGCTGATAGGGCTGCGCGGCATATCGGACGGCAAGGCGGAGCTGAAGCATGTCGACGACTGGACGGAATATCTGCACGTCATCGACGAGAAGCTGGCAGACGCGGTGGACCGGCTGGAAAAGGCGCTCGACACGGGCCAAATCCGGCTCTGACGGTTCTGCAGCAGGTCCTAAATTGTCGGGGTGCAATGAAATCGTTGCGCCAAGGGCGGCCTTTCATTAAAGGCTCGCCATGTTCAAGCTTGCCTGAAGGCCCGCCATGACCCAGACAGCCCATCCCGACACCGTCCTGATCGTCGATTTCGGCAGCCAGGTGACGCAGCTCATCGCCCGGCGCGTACGCGAGGCCGGCGTCTATTGCGAAATCGTGCCGTTCCAGTCGGCCGAAGAGGGCTTCAGGCGCCTGAACCCGAAGGCGGTGATCCTGTCCGGCAGCCCGGCCTCGACGCTCGAGATCGGCTCGCCGCGCGCGCCGTCGGTGATCTTCGAAAGCGGCCTGCCGGTCTTCGGCATCTGCTACGGCCAGCAGACCATGTGCGCCCAGCTCGGCGGCAAGGTGGAAAGCGGCCATCACCGCGAATTCGGCCGCGCCTTCCTCGAAGTCGAGAAGGATTGCGCCCTCTTTGACGGACTCTGGTCGCTCGGCTCGCGCCACCAGGTATGGATGTCGCATGGCGACCGGGTGACAGCACTGCCCGAGGGCTTCGAGGTGGTGGCGACCTCGTCCAACGCCCCCTTCGCCTTCATCGCCGACGAGAAGCGCAAATATTACGCCGTGCAATTCCATCCGGAAGTGGTGCATACGCCCGACGGCGCCAAGCTCATCTCCAACTTCGTCCACAAGATCGCCGGCATCAAGGGCGACTGGACGATGTCGGCCTATCGCGCCAAGGCGGTCGAGGCGATCCGTGAGCAGGTCGGCGACAAGAAGGTGATCTGCGCGCTTTCGGGCGGCGTCGATTCCTCCGTTGCGGCCCTCCTCATCCATGAGGCGGTCGGCGACCAGCTCACCTGCATCCTCGTCGACCACGGTCTGATGCGCAAGGACGAGGCGGCCAACGTCGTCGCCATGTTCCAAGAGCATTACAACCTGCACCTCCTCCATATCGATGCCTCCGACCGCTTCATCGGCGAACTTACGGGCGTCAGCGATCCGGAAACCAAGCGCAAGATCATCGGGCGGCTGTTCATCGAGGTCTTCGAGGAAGAGGCGAAGAAGCTCGGCGGCGCCGATTTCCTCGCCCAGGGCACGCTTTATCCTGACGTGATCGAAAGCGTTTCCTTCACCGGCGGCCCATCGGTGACGATCAAGTCGCACCACAATGTCGGCGGCCTGCCGGAGCGCATGAACATGCAGCTCGTCGAGCCGCTGCGCGAACTCTTCAAGGACGAGGTGCGCGTGCTCGGCCGCGAACTCGGACTGCCCGACAGCTTCATCGGCCGCCATCCCTTCCCCGGCCCCGGCCTTGCCATCCGCTGCCCGGGCGGCATCACCCGCGAAAAGCTCGAAATCCTGCGCGAGGCGGACGCAATCTATCTCGACGAGATCCGCAAGGCGGGCCTTTACGATGCCATCTGGCAGGCCTTCGCCGTGCTGCTGCCGGTGCAGACGGTCGGCGTCATGGGCGACGGGCGCACCTACGAATTCGTCTGCGCGCTGCGCGCCGTCACCTCGGTCGACGGCATGACCGCCGACTTCTACCACTACGACATGGAATTCTTGGGCCGCGCCGCGACCCGCATCATCAACGAGGTGCGCGGCATCAACCGCGTCGTCTACGATGTGACCTCGAAGCCGCCGGGCACGATCGAGTGGGAGTGAGGCTCAGTCCTCCAGCTTCGCCCAGCAAAGGTTTTGTGGGGTCTGCAGCGCCATCCGTCTCTTCAGATGCATGGCGCTGATGTTCACGTCCTCAAATCGACAACACCAGGAATGTTCGCTGAGGATAAGGCGGTGCGGCGGTTGCTTCAGAGCAACTCCGATATAGGCTACTTGCACCATCAAACTTCAGCGATGGGAGCACCATGCCAAGGCAAGGATGGACATGGAAAGTCGATGGCTTCCTGTTCGAACCGGGAAGCAACCGTTATCTCGGGCGCCTCCGCAAGTTCAGCCAGTGTCCCAAAGGCAAATTCGATGCCTTGCGCCAGGCTGCGGCGCAATCCCCTTCAACAAGGTCGTCGCGGGATTTACGCCGCGTGCCGACCTGTTGAAGCCGGCACGCTATGCGATGCTCTATGAGCGGGGAAAGGGAGTGCTGCGCTCCGCGCTCGACCTGCCCACGGTCGATCAGGATTGATCCGGCCAGTCAATCGGCTTGCATGGCGAGGCTCATGCAAATAACGACTTGCGCGGGTATGGCCCGAACCATTGAGGACGGCAAAGTGGAAGTTTCCGAGATCATCATCGCCGGTGATACGCCGGGCGTCGAGTGGCGTCTGCCGGTGTTCCGGTTCACTGGAACCAGAGCCGGGGCACCGCGGAGCTATATTCAGGCCGCCCTCCACGCCAACGAACTGCCGGGCACGGCACTGCTTCATTTTCTCCTGGACCGACTGCGCCAGGCCGAGAGGGAAGGCATGATCCTCGGCGACATCACCGTCCTTCCCCAGGCAAACCCGATCGGCGCTGCGCAAGCGCATTTCGGCGAGCTGCAGGGCCGCTTCGATCTCGGCACCCGCGCCAATTTCAACCGCGACTTTCCGCTGATCCGGCTTGGCGATCGCGGCGGCCTCATCGAGAATCTCGAACAGTATTCGGCGGTCGACCGGCTGAAGCGACATCTGCTGCACATGGCACTCGGCTGCGACCTAGTGCTCGACCTCCATTGCGACGACGAAGGACTGCAATACGCCTATATCGACGAGGCCTTCTGGCCGGAGGCCGCGGACCTCGCCGCCGCACTCGACATGCGGGCGGTGCTCCTCTCCGACGGGGAAAGCTCCGCCTTCGAGGAGGCCGTTGCCTATGCCTGGAAATACGGGAGCGCCGGCGAAAGGAAGACCTCGCTGCCCGGCCGGCTTTCGGTGACCGTGGAACTGCGCGGCACGCGCGATGTCTATCCTGACCTGGCCGGCAAGGATGCCGAGGGCGTCTATCGGTTTCTCGCCGGACGCGGCGGCGTCGCGGCGGACGACGATCCTCGCCCGAGCTTTGGCGGCGTGGTGGCGCCGCTCGACAATATCGAGATGATTCGCGCGCCAGCAGCCGGGGCGATCCTCTTTCACCGGGACCCCGGCGAACAGGTCAAAGCCGGGGACCTGCTGGCGACGATCCTCGCCAGGCCCGGCGTGGCTGATGGAGCGATCGAGGTTCGGGCGCCGCAGGACGGCTTGATCGTCACCCGCGTCTCCACCCGCTTCGCCCGCTGCCGATCTGACCTGATGAAGATTGCCTGCCCCGGGCCGTCGCGGGCTCGGCGCAGGCCGGGGACGCTGGAGGCGTGACCCACACGCAGGCATTTCCTCAGCCTGACGATCCGGCCGCTCCTAAGGCGTCGAACCACCCTGCAGCTTCGGGCTGTCGAGCAGGATCGTCGAGCGCAGCGTCTTGATTTCGGCGATCTGCTCGAACTCGCTCCAGAGCAGGCGCTTGTAATCCGCAACATCGCGCACCGCTATCTTCAGCAGGAAATCGAAATCGCCGGCGACCGTATGGCACTCGACCACCTCCGGAATGCGTGACACCAGCTCGATGAAGCGCTGCCCGACCTTGCTGGCGGTCCGTTCCAGCGTCACCTCGACAAAGGCGTGGAAGCCGATGCCGAGTGCCTTCGGGTCGACGACGACCGTCTGGCGGATGACGCCGGTCGCGTAGAGACGCGCCAGCCGCCGCGACAGCGGCGCCGGCGACAGCCCCACCTTGGCGGCGAGTTCGTTGTTGCTCTGCGACGCATCTTCGATCAGCAGCCTGATGATCCGCCGGTCGGTCGCATCCAGCTCCGTTCGTTCGATTTCCATCATTCCCGAGTTTTCGCAAATGGGATGCAGTTGATGCCCAGTATACCGCAAAAGCACGCGCCAGCATTAGCGAAATCAGACAAATATGTCGTCGATTTTGCGCCATGCTTATCTTACAGAGGATCCGTCAAAGCCCTGATGCGGCTTGCCTTTGAACAAACCCAAGACGACTATCGACCGGTCACAGCTCCAAGGATCTCCAGCATGTTCGACGCCCTCGCCCGCCAACCCGACGATCCGTTGCTGGCCCTGATCGGCCTGTTCCGCAAGGACGAACGCCCCGGTAAGGTGGATCTTGGCGTCGGCGTCTATCGCGACGAGACCGGCCGCACGCCGATCTTCCGCGCCGTCAAGGCGGCGGAAAGGCGGCTGCTCGAGACGCAGGAGACGAAAGCTTATGTCGGCCCCGAGGGAGATCTGGTGTTCCTCGACCACCTCTGGGCCCTCGTCGGCGGCGAGACGGTCGAGCGCAGCCATGTGGCCGGCGTGCAGACGCCCGGCGGCTCCGGCGCGTTGCGGCTTGCGGCTGACCTGATCTACCGCATGGGCGGCCGGAAGATCTGGCTCGGCCTGCCGAGCTGGCCGAACCACGCGCCGATCTTCAAGGCAGCAGGCCTCGAGATCGCCACCTACGACTTCTTCGATATTCCGGCGCAATCGGTGACCTTCGACAATCTCGTCAGCACGCTCGAAGGTGCTGCCGCCGGCGACGCGGTGCTCTTGCATGCGAGCTGCCACAACCCGACAGGCGGCGTCGTGACCGAACCCCAATGGATGGAGATCGCGGCGCTCGTTGCCGAGCGCGGCCTGCTGCCGCTCGTCGATCTCGCCTATCAGGGTTTTGGGCGCGGCCTTGAACAGGACGTGGCCGGGCTCAGGCACCTCTTGACCGTCGTTCCGGAAGCGCTCGTCGCGGTTTCCTGCTCGAAGTCCTTCGGACTCTATCGCGAGCGCACCGGCGCGATCTTCGCCATCACCCCCTCGTCCTCGTCCGCCGATACGGTGCGTTCCAATCTCGCCGGCCTTGCCCGCACCAGCTATTCCATGCCGCCGGACCACGGCGCGGCGGTCGTCCGCACGATTCTTGCCGATCCCGAACTTGCCCGCGACTGGGCCGAGGAATTGGAAGGCATGCGGCTGCGCATGACCGGTATCCGCAGAATGCTCGCGGAAGGCCTCAGGAGCCGCTGGCAGAGCTTGGGCGCGATCGCCGGCCAGGAAGGGATGTTCTCGATGCTGCCGCTCACCGAAGCGGAGGTGATGCGGCTCAGGACCGAGCACGGCATCTACATGCCGGGCTCGGGGCGCATCAATATTGCCGGGCTGAAGACGGCGGAGGTCGCCGGTGTCATCCAGAAATTCACCAGCCTCTGATCGGATCGCCGGAATGACAGCCGACAGCGAAGCGGTCGACGCCCCGGTCGAACGCCACAAACTATACGAGGACGTGCTCGCCATCCTGACCGGCACGCTCATCGTCTCCCTTGGGGTGGTGATCTACAGCAAGGCGGTGCTCTTGACCGGCAGCACTGCCGGGCTGGCGCTGCTCCTGCAATATGCGACCGGCACCAGCTTTTGGCTGGTGTTCTCGCTCGTCAACCTGCCCTTCTACATCCTGGCGGTGAAACGTCTCGGCTGGTTTTTCATGCTGCGGACTTTCCTCGCGGTCAGCCTCGTCTCGCTCTTCTCCAGGCTTACGACGCAATGGATCGAGTTCGCCCGGCTCGACCCGATCTATGCGGCGGTCGTCGGCGGCGGGCTGATGGGGATGGGGCTGCTGGTGCTCTTCCGCCATCGAACCGGCCTCGGCGGCATCAACATCCTGGCGATCTACCTGCAGGAAAAGAGCGGCATCCGGGCCGGCTACTTCCAGCTGGCGGTCGACCTCGCGATCCTGGCCGCCGCTTATTTCGTGCTGCCGCCCGCCAATCTGATGCTGTCGGTCCTCGGTGCAACCGTCGTCAATATGATGCTGGCGATCAATCACAGGCCCGGGCGCTATGTCGGCGTGACCTGAGATCGCCGCTTCCGGACTTTTCTCCGCCGCCGCGCGCGGCTATGTGTGATCCCGAATGCGGCGGAAGAAGGTTCGAGCAATGACGGTCACGATCTACGGCATCAAGAACTGCGACACGATGAAGAAGGCGCGCGGCTGGCTCGACGGCCGCGGCACGACCTACCGGTTCCACGACTACAAGGCCGAGGGCATCGACCGCGCTCACCTCGAGCGCTGGTGCGCGGAGCTCGGCTGGGAAACGGTTCTCAATCGCCAGGGCATGACCTTTCGCAATTTGCCTGAGGCGGAGAGGCAGGATCTCACCGCCGAAAAGGCGATCGCGCTGATGCTCAAGCAGCCGTCGATGATCAAGCGGCCGGTGCTGGAAGCCGACGGCAAGCTCGTCGTCGGCTTCAAGGCCGAGCTCTACGAAGCGGAATTCGGCGCATAAGAGCGATGTCCAAAACGACCCGCGCCACTCAGACGCTCACTATGGCCGGCGTCTCCTTCACGGTGCACAGCTACGAGTACGATCCGGGCGCCGAGCGCGTCGGGCTGCAGGCGGCGGAGGCGCTCGGCGAGGAGCCGTCGCGCGTGTTGAAGACGCTGATGGCGGAGGTGGACGGCAAGCCGGTCTGCTGCATCGTGCCCTCCGACCGGGAAGTCAGCATGAAAAAGCTCGCCGCCGCCTTCGGCGGCAAGTCGGCGAACATGATGAAACCGGCCGACGCCGAGCGGTTCACCGGCTACCATGTCGGCGGCATCAGCCCCTTCGGCCAGAAGAAGCTCGTGCCGACGGCGATCGAGGAAGCGGCATTCGGCGAGGCGCTGGTCTATATCAACGGCGGCCAGCGCGGGCTGCAGGTGCGGCTTGCGCCCAAGGACGCGCAGGCGGTGCTCAAGGCGATCGGCGCTCCGCTGATCGCCTGACGAGGTCAGGAGAGTCTTGAAAGCAGCGCGGCGAGCGCCTTGGCCTCCGGCTCACTGAGCTTCGTGCCGACATGCGTCTCGATCGACTGCGAATAGGTCTCCCACATGCGAGCCCGCATCGCCCTCCCCGCTTCGGTGACGGTGACCCAGCAACCGCGCGCATCCTCGTCATAGGATTCGCGGCGCACCAATCCTTCCTTTTCCAGCCGATCGATCAGACGGGAAAGATTATATTGGGCAAGCAGCGTCCGGGCCTCGATCTCGAATGGGCGTAGTCTGCCTGCTTCGACCTTCACCAGTTCCCAAAGCACGTCGTACCAGGAAAGCGGAGGGAGCCCTGCCGCCTTAAACTCCTTTTCGATGGCCGCAAGAACGCGCTGCTGCGCCCGCATGAGCCCTATCCATGCGTCGGTGGTCGCTGATGTCGGCCCGGCTATTCCTTTCATACATGCAATTACATCTATCTTGACGCAGTTGGCAAGTCGAGATATATGCAACTGCATATACTTCTCTCACCAGCGGAGGCTCCCATGACCGCGTCACTGACCCTGATCAGCCATCATCTCTGCCCCTATGTGCAGCGCGCCGCGATTGCGCTTGCCGAAAAAGGCGTGCCGTTCGAGCGCGTCTATATCGACCTCGCGAACAAGCCAGATTGGTTCCTGAAGATCTCGCCGCTCGGCAAAGTGCCTCTGCTGCGCATTCCGCAAGACAGGGGCGGGGCGGTCCTCTTCGAAAGCACGGTCATCTGCGAATATCTCGAAGAAACTCAGCCGGGCGCGAAACTCCACCTGGCAGATCCTCTGGCGAGGGCACGGCACCGCGGCTGGATGGAGTTCGGCTCCTCCATCCTTTCCGATCTCTGGGTCTACGAGACCACGCAGGACGCCGACACGCTCGGCGCAAAGGGCAATGCCCTCAAGGCCAAGTTCGAGACGGTCGAAGCGGAGCTCGGCCACGGCCCCTATTTCGCGGGCGCCGATTTCAGCCTTGTCGATGCCGTCTTCGCGCCGATTTTCCGCTATTTCGACCTGTTCGACTTGGTTGCGGAGCATGGCATCTTCGATGGTCTGCCGCGCGTCGGCGCCTGGCGCAAGGCACTGGCCGAGCGGCCGAGCGTCAGGGCGGCAGTGACCGCCGATTACGCCGAGCGGCTGATGGCGTTCCTCGAGAAGCACGACGCGGCATTGCTGAAAACGGCAAGGATCGCCGCCTGATTGGTGAAACACGGACCCTTCTGTTTTTGCGGGAAGCGGTCTAAAACGGGCGTATCCGCATAACATCCGAGAAGGAGCTGCCATGAACGCCCCCCTCCAGTCGGCCAGAAATCCCGTCGACCCTGCCAAGCTCGACAAGCTTGCCGAGGTCGCCATCAAGGTCGGCCTGCAATTGCAGCGCGGGCAGGACCTGGTGATGACCGCGCCGATCGCCGCGCTGCCGCTGGTGCGTCTCATCACCAGGCATGCCTATATGGCCGGCGCCGGGCTGGTAACGACCTTTTATGCCGACGAGGAGGCGACGCTCGCCCGCTACGCCCATGCGCCGGACGAGAGCTTCGACCGGGCCAGCGACTGGCTCTACGAGGGCATGGCGAAGGCCTTTGCCGGCGGCGCGGCGCGTCTGGCGATCGCCGGCGACAATCCGATGCTGCTTGCGTCCGAGGACCCGCAAAAGGTCGCCCGCGCCAACAGGGCGAACTCGATCGCCTACAAGCCGGCGCTCGAAAAGATTTCCAATTTCGACATCAACTGGAATATCGTCTCCTATCCGAATCCCTCCTGGGCGAAGCAGGTGTTTCCGGACGATCCGGAGGCGATCGCCGTCGAGAAGCTGGCAAGCGCCATCTTCGCCGCCTCCCGCGTCGACGCCGACGACCCGATCGCCGCCTGGGCGGAGCACAACGCCAATCTCCGCCGGCGTTCGGCCTGGCTGAACGAGGAGCGCTTCTCCGCGCTGCATTTCACCGGCCCAGGCACCGACCTGACGGTCGGCCTCGCCGACGGCCACGAATGGCACGGCGGCGCTTCCAGCGCGAAGAACGGCATCACCTGCAACCCGAACATTCCGACCGAGGAGGTCTTCACGACGCCGCATGCCTTGCGCGTCGAGGGGCATGTGTCGAGCACAAAGCCTCTGTCGCATCAGGGCACGCTGATCGACAACATCCAGGTCCGCTTCGAGGGCGGCCGCATCGTCGAGGCCAAGGCATCCCGGGGCGAGGAAGTGCTGAAGAAGGTGCTCGACACCGATGACGGCGCCCGCCGGCTCGGCGAAGTGGCGCTGGTGCCGCATTCCTCGCCGATCTCGGCTTCCGGCATCCTCTTCTACAACACGCTCTTCGACGAGAACGCCTCCTGCCACATCGCGCTCGGCCAGTGCTACTCGAAGTGCTTCCTCGGCGGCGCCAGCCTCAGCGAGGAACAGATCCGCGCCCAAGGCGGCAATTCGAGCCTGATCCATATCGACTGGATGATCGGCTCCGGCAAGGTCGACATCGAAGGCGTGCGCGCCGATGGCGGCCGCGTGCCCGTCATGCGCCAGGGCGAGTGGGCTTGAGTCTATGTAAGTCTTGCGCTGGCACCCGGCTACACCCCCCTCTGCCCTGCCGTGCAGAGGGGGGTGTAGCCGGGTGCCTCAGCTCACATGTCCAGCCATCGAAGGATGGATTTGAGCGCGGCGATGCCCCTGCATAATTCGATTGCTATGTCCTAAGGGACTCGGCACGCCGCGCCATCTGCGCCTGCTGACTCATCCATACACTGGCGAACACGACGGCGATCCCGATCGCTTGCACCGCCGTCACCTGCTGCCCAAGCACGCCCCAGCCAAGCAGGATCGCCACCACGGGGCTCAGGAAGCCGAGCGGCGAGACCTGGGACGGCTCCAGTCGTGACAATCCGCGGAACCATAGAAGATAGGTGAAGGCGGCGCCGATCAGGCCGAGATAGGCGAATCCCATCAAATGGGAGGCGGTGAGCGGTGGCAGCGAGGGTTCGAAGAACAATGCCACGGGCACGAGGAGAAGCCCGCCGGCCGCCAGTTGCCAGGCGGTGAAGGTCAGCGGCGAGACCGGCGGCGCCCAATGCCGGCTCAGCACCGTCCCGAAGGCCATGGAGACCGCGCCGGCAAGACCGGCCGCGACGCCCAGCGGATCGAGTGCAGCCCCGGGCGTCAGCACCAGCAGCGCCACCCCGGCAATGCCGGCGATGCCGGCAATGACGCTCAGCGCCTTGACCGGCGAACCAAGCACGACACGCGACAGCATGACGACGATCAGCGGCTGGATGGCACCGACGGTCGCGGCGACGCCGCCCGGAAGGCGGTAGGCCGAGACGAACAGCATCGCCCAGAAGAACGAGAAGTTCAGCGCGCCGAGCAGAAAGCTGCGCGGCCACCAGATGCCCTTCGGTATCTGCCGAACGACGAGCAGCAACAGCAGGCCGGCCGGCAGCGCTCTCAGCATAGCCACCGTCAGCGGGTAGCCGGCCGGCAGAAATTCGGTGGTAACCAGATAGGTGCTTCCCCAGATCGCCGGGGCTATGGCGGTAAAGGCAAGGTCGAGGTTCTGCTTCATTATCTTTGCCTAAAGTAACTTGACATCAAGATAACTGTAGCGGAGTTTATCTTGACGTCAAGACACCCACTTAGTAGTGCCATGGTGAAGGCGCGGAGCGGCTCCGCCTGTCATGCCGGGGGTGCATATGAAACACAGCGACAAGGACCACGTGGATCGGATCCTGGCCCAGTGGCGCCGGGAGCGGCCGGAACTGGACGTCGCCGCCATGGGTCTCCTCGGACGCTTGGGGAGGCTCAGGGCCCATATCGCCCGGGAGCAGGAGGCAGTCTTTGCCGAATACGATCTCACTTCGGCAAGCTTCGACGTGCTGGCGACGCTCCGCCGTTCCGGTCCGCCGTTTCAACTTTCGCCCGGCGAACTGCTTGCGGCAACAATGGTGACCTCCGGCACCATGACCAACCGCATCGACCAACTCGAAAGAGCAGGCCTCGTCGAGCGCCTGGACAATCCCGAAGACCGACGCGGCGTGATCATCGCGTTGACGCCGAACGGCTTGAAGCGCATCGATGCAGCGGCGGCGGCGCACGTCGCCAACCAGCAGCGCCTGATCGCGGGCCTTGAGCCCGAGGAACGGGAGGCGCTCGACGCGCTGCTCCGGAAATTCCTCGCGACCTTCGAATGAGCTGATCAGATCCGGCTCATCAGGGCGCGGACGCGCTCGATATGGCGCTTGCGCTTCGCCTCAGTCGCCCGATCCATATCGTGAAGGCTGACCATGCGGAACCTGACATCCTTGCTGCAGAAGGCGGCGATGCCGCGCTTCAGCAGGCGGCGAACCGGGTTGCCCATATAGAGATGGACGACCCACCAGGGCGAGCCGGTGGTCGTCAGAGCGCAAAAGAGCTTAATGTTGGTGAGCCGCGGGATGATGCATCCGCCCGCTAGATCATGGTCGAAGGCGACACCTGGAGCGAAGACCCGGTCGAAGAAGCCTTTCAGGATCGCCGGAAAATTGAACCACCATTGTGGAAAGACGAGCATCAGCCCGTCGGCCGCCTGCAGCCGCCCGATCCAGCCGGCAACTTCGGAGGCATCATATCGCTGGGAGAAATAGCTGGCGCGCTCGGCAGCGCTCAGGCACGGATCGAAACCTTCGCGATAGAGATCGAGCAGATCGACGGTGTTGCCGCGGCTTTCCAGGGTCTCCTTGGCGGCGCGCGCGACGCTCGCCGCAAAGCTGTCCTCGAGCGGGTGGGCGAGCACCATCAGAATTCGCATCGCCCCCCTCTCAGAACAGGCTGCCCTGCTTTGTCGGCTCGGCCGTCCGGGCCGATCGTTTCTTCGGCGCCGGCGCCGCCGGCGAGCCGCCCTCGCCCGCTACGGCCGAGACCCGGCCGTCGGCGAATTCGAGCGACAGCGTCATGCCCTCCGTCACTGCCGCCGCCTGCTTCACCGGTTCGCCCGCCGCATCACGCACCAATGCAAAACCGCGCTGCAGGACGTTGCGATAGGACAGCGATTGCAGCACCCGGTCCTGCGCCGCGAGCGCGCCCTTCAGCCGGCGCATTTCCGCGGCCATGGCTCCATCGGCGCGCGCGCTCAAGCCCGAGACACGGTCCGACGCGCGGTGGATCTGGCTGACGAGCCGCGACGGCAGCGCACGAAGCGACGCATCGGCGGCGGAAACGCGCGCCTGCCGACGGTCGAGCTGGCGCTCCACGCAGCGCTCGGCCTTGTTCATTGCCTCCAGAAGATGCCGGCGTTGCTCGCGGATCTTCGTCGTCAGGAGTTCGGGTCGCAAATGGGCCGCGATGCGCTCGAAGCTGCGGCGCTTGTTGGCGGTGTTCATCTGCAGACCGCGGCCAAGCCCGGCGGCCGCCTCGTCGAAGCGTCTCCTTGGCAGGGCGAGCAACTGATCGAGCGACGGCAGCGCCCGGGCGACCGCCCGCAGCGCGTGGCGGCGGTGATCCATCTGCCGTGTGGCGGCCGCCTGCAGGCGAGCCGAAAGATTGGCGGTCTGCGCCTCGAGATCTGCCTTCACCGGAACCGCCATCTCGGCCGCACCGGTCGGCGTCGGCGCCCGCTGGTCGGCCGCGTAGTCGATCAGCGTCCAATCGGTTTCGTGACCGACGGCTGAGATCAGCGGAATGGCGGAGGCCGCCGCCGCGCGCACCACCGCCTCGTCGTTGAAGCACCAGAGATCCTCGAGGCTGCCGCCGCCGCGCGCGACGATCAGCACGTCCGGTCGCGGAATGGCGCCGCCAATCTCGAGCGCGTTGAAGCCGCGGATCGCCGCCTCGATCTCGTCGCACGCCCCGTCACCCTGGACGCGCACCGGCCAGACGACGACATGGACCGGGAAGCGATCGGCAATCCGGTGCAGGATGTCGCGGATGACGGCGCCTGTCGGCGAGGTGACGACGCCGATCACCTTTGGCATGAAGGGCAGCGGCCGCTTCCTTGCCGCATCGAACAGTCCCTCTGCCGCGAGCTTGCGCTTGCGCTCCTCGATCATCGCCATGAGCGCGCCGGCACCGGCGGGTTCTAGCGAGTCGATGACGATCTGGTATTTCGACGAGCCGGGGAAGGTCGTGACCCGGCCGGTCGCGATCACTTCCATCCCCTCCTCCGGCCGGAATTTCAGCCGCGCGAAGGTGCCCTTCCAGATCACCGCCTCCATCCGGGCGCGATCGTCCTTCAGCGCGAAATAGGCGTGGCCGGAGGAATGCGGCCCGCGATAGCCGGAAATCTCCCCGCGCACCCGCACATGCTCGAAGGCCTGCTCGAGCGTGCGCTTGATCGAGCCGGACAGTTCCGACACCGAATATTCGGCGACGTTGGATGAAGAATCGGATTCGAAGAACGACGTCATGAGCCCTTTGTAGCCGACCGGGCGACGAAGATCAGCACTCCGTGGCGCCTTTCTACTGTTTTTCCGGCGAGGTGACCTTCTCGAAAAAGCGTCGCGTCGCGTCGTCCGCCGGGAAGAAGGATTCGATCAGCACGCCCTCCACCAGCGCATCCTGGGTCGAACCGAAGGTCGACAGCGTCGTGATGAAGCGCAGTTCCGTATCGCCGACACGCAGTTCGATCGGCAGCACGGGCAAACGATCCGTCGCGGGATAGCTGTCGAGCGCCTTGACGACCGCCGGATCGGCAGTGAGCCGGTCGAGCCGGCGCTGCAGCGGACTGCGCGGCCCCTGCAGCCAGGCCTCCGTCCGAACCCGCTGGACAAGGTCCGCGGCTGCCGCCTCCCAATTCACGACGAGGGTACGGACGCTCTCGGCGCCCAGGAAGGCGTCGAGGAAATTCTCCCCCGGCCCGAACGGCGCATCGGCGACCGCGGCAAGCGCTGCAAAGGCCGGATTGGCCATTAGTACGCTGTACTGATGATCGAGGACGAGGCCCGGATAAGGGTCGTGCCGGTCCAGCATCAAACGGATCGCGCCGGCGATGGCGGCCGGCATCGCGTCCAGGCCGGAGGCCGGACGCGTCGCCATGCGCGGCCGATAGCCGGCCGCGGAAAAGAGCGAGCCTTGGTCGCGCGCCGGAATATCGAGCACCGACGCAAGCCGGAGGATCATGCCCTCGGTCGGCCGCGAACGCCCGGTTTCGAGAAAGGAAAGATGCCGGGTGGAAATACCCGCCGCGGTCGCAAGATCCAGCTGGCTCATGCGGCGGTGACCACGCCATTCCTTCAACTGACTGCCGAATCCCATGGCGCCCTCCTCGTTGCGCGGCAAGAATGGGCCGAACACAGCGGGAAATCCATTACCTCAGAGGTAATTGGTTTGATGACCGCATCAGGCCAGCATTGCTCCATCGACAACCGAAGGAGACCGACATGCTCGCCCTTTCCCACCGCTCGCTTCTCAACAAGGCATTCCTTGCCGACGGCATCGTCTCGCTCGTCGCCGGCACGGTTTTGATCGTCGACGCCGCACCGCTGGCATCGCTCGTCAGCCCCGTCATTGCCCCGGGGGTCATCGGGCTTCTCGGTACCGGGCTGTTGCTCTGGGGCGCCTTCCATCTTGTCTCGGCAAGAAAAGGGGGCCCGAGCGCGCCGGCGGCCCGCATCAGCATCGCCGGCGACATCCTCTGGCAGGTTGCCAGTCTCGCCATTCTCGCGCTTGCCTATGCGTCGCTGACGGCAATCGGCGTTGGATTGATCGTGGCGGCGATGGTCGGCGTCGCCGACTTTCTCTTCCTGAAACTCAAAGGTGCCGCCCAGGTGGGCATACGACCGGCCACTTAGCGTCCAGGCAACGAATGCGACGGCTCGCCATTTGGCGGACCGTCTTTCAATTTACCTCAGACCGTTTCCCAACCGTCTTTCTCGCTGGCGCGGTAGATCGCGTCGATGAACTTTTGATTGAGGCGCGAGCTCTCGAGCGTCACCACCTCTTCCGCCTCTCCCTTCGCCGCACGCGCGAAGGCTTCCGCCTCGAGCTTGTACTGGCGCGCATCCTGGAAGCGGAAAAGCTGCGATTGGGCGTGGTTCTGGTTGGTGAGTTCCACTTCCTCGCGGCCGTAGCGATCCGCATTGAAGGGGGATTTCACCTCGATGAACCCCTGGTCGCCGTGGAACACCATGACCTGGCGGGCGGCGAGCTGGGTGGAGATGTAGAAGCTCAGCTCGAAATCGCCGAAATCGGCACGCACGCTCGAATAGATGTCGGTGCCGAATTCAGGATCGCGGTCGGTATTGGCCTGGACGCGCAGCGGCTCCTTGCCGGTCGTGAAGCGCGTGGTGATCGCCGGATAGACGCCGATATCCGGCAGGCCGCCGCCGCCGAGCGCCGGGACATTGCGCATGTTGCCGGGATCGCGGTTGTAATAGGTGAAAGCACCCTGAACGTGCCGGAGCTTGCCGACCGCTCCCTCGGCGATGAGCGAGCGCACCTTCCGCCAGACGGGGCTGTAGGTGACCATATAGGCTTCCGAAACCAGCACCTTGTTGCGGTCACGCGCCGCGATCACCGCGTCAATCTCCTCGGCCTTGAGCGCCAGCGGCTTTTCGCAAAGCACATGCTTGCCGGCGTCGGCCGCCTTAATCGCCCACTCGACGTGCTGCGAGGTCGGGAGCGGAATGTAGACCGCGTCGATCACGTCGCAGGCAAGCATCTCCTCATAGGAGCCGAAGGCATGCGGCACCGAAAAGCGGTCGGCCATCGCCCGTGCTTTCGCCTGGTCGCGGCTGGCGATTGCCGTGACCACGCAATTCTCGGCATCCTGAATGGCGGGCACGACGAGTTCGCGGCCGATCCTGGCCGTCGACAGAATTCCGAAGCGCAACATGGGGCAGTCTCCTTTTTCGAGCGGAACGTGAGTGAGGCTGTTGACGAGCCCGCATCCTGTTCGATTGCTGCAGGTCGGAGCGGGACGCGGGCGGAAAACGGCTCGCACCTGGCGAGGACCGATCGCGGTACGATTCCAAATCGCGCGATCAAGCGAACCGACACTATCGCCGAGGTACGTGCCTAGCAAGCCGTGCGCGGACCGGAAAATCGGCGGCAGCAGGTGTCCTTGGACCGGAAGCTGTCCTATGTTTCCCCAGCAATCCTCCCGATCGCAGCTCGTTTTCATCCAACCACATGGAGCGAAACCATGGTAATGCGCAGACTTGGCCGTACCGGTCTTTCCATTGCCCCGCTGGTCTTCGGCGGCAATGTGTTCGGCTGGACGGCGGACGAGAAAACCTCCTTCGCCCTCCTCGATACCTTTTTCGATTCGGGCTTCAATGCCGTCGATACGGCGGATGCCTATTCCTCCTGGGTGCCCGGAAACCGGGGCGGCGAGTCCGAGACGATCATCGGCAAGTGGCTGAAGCAATCCAGACGCCCGCGCGACCGGGCCGTCATCGTCACCAAGGTCGGCTCCGACCTCGGACCCGGACGCAAGGGACTCTCGCGCCGCTGGATCCTGCAGGCGGTCGAAGAGTCGCTGAAGCGCCTGCAGACCGACCATATCGACCTTTACTTGTCGCACTGGCCCGATCCGGAAGTGCCCAATGAGGAGACGCTCGCCGCCTATGACGCGCTCCTCACCCAGGGCAAGGTGCGGGCGATCGGCGCCTCGAACCTCGATGCAGGGCAACTCGGCGACGCTCTCGCCGTCGCGAAGGCGAAGGACCTGCCGCGCTATGACGTTCTGCAGCCGGAATACAATCTCTACGATCGGGCCGCCTATGACGGACCGCTGCGCGACCTCTGCATCGCCGAGGAGATCGGCGTCATCACCTATTTCAGCCTCGCCCGGGGCTTTCTTTCCGGCAAGTACCGCTCGCACAAGGATCTTGAAGGGACTGCGCGCGGTGGCGGGGTCGAAAAATATCTGGACGGGCGCGGCATGCGCATTCTCGGCGTGCTCGACGAGATCGCCGAGGAGACCGGCGCGAAACAGGCGGAGATCGCCCTTGCCTGGATCATCGCCCGCGACGGCGTCACCGCGCCGATCGCCAGCGCCACGAATCTCGATCAGCTGGTAAGCCTCGTGAGATCGGCGCATCTCAAGCTCTCGGAGGAGGCGATCCAGCGGCTGAACGATGTGAGCCAGTAATGTCCAACAACGCCCCTCCCCAACCCATCCAAGGTGGCACGGTTTGGGGAGGAGACATCGTTACGACGCCCTCACGAGCGTAGGAAACCCGGCGTAGAAATGCTGGTGGCTGCCCTCGTGGTTGGCCATGCCCGGCTTCGTCAAGAGGCCGCGCGGCTCGGCGAAGCTCCGGATTCGCCGCTGCGGCCGCTCATGCCATTGGATGTTGAAGGCCCAAAGCTTCGGGAAGAAGCAGAGCGAGGCATAGGGCAGGTGGTCATGGATCCACCAGGCCAGACTCTGCCAACCGCCCTCGCCGCGCTCCCGGTCCCATACCCAGGGAATGACGATGCAGGCGGTCGCCCCCATGCAACCGTCTGCGTCGCGCATATCCCAGATATGGTCGGCCGCCGTCGCCGCATTGGTCGAGCAGTTGAGCTTGTTCCTGTTGCCGAAGTCGTTGACAACGCGGTTGCGATAGGCGGAGCGAATGTGAAGCCGCCCGAACGTCGCCTGCAGAGGCTCGAGAAGTTCCTCGCAGAGCCTGCGACCCGCTGCGATGGCGAGCTCCGGGTCGTCCGGGATGTTCGGGAGGCGATAGAATTCGGCGATCTCAGAATGCAGGAAATCGCGCAGGAAGAAGTTTTTGGACAGGCGCACCCGGCCGAGATCCTCCAGCGACTTCATCGACCCAGGCTTCCTCATTCTTCCTTCCTTCCGCCCGTTCATGTCCTGCTGATCGAAACGCCGCCATCCACCAGCAACGCGGTACCGGTGACGAAGCTAGCACCGTCGGAGGCGAGGTAAAGCGCGGCCTCGGCAATTTCCGCCGGCTGCGCCATGCGCTTCAGCGCATGCAGACCTTCAACGAAGCCGCGCGTCTCGGGCGGAGCACCCGGCAGGTTCGCGGCATTGGACGGCGTGTCGGTGCCGCCCGGCAGCAGCGCATTGACCCGCACCCCACGCGCTCCAAACTCGACCGCCAAGGACTGCACCAGGCCGATCAGCCCCGCCTTGCTGGCCGCGTAGGCGGCCATCCCCGGGAAACCTGCCGTGTGACCGACGAAGCTCGAGGTGAAGACGAGCGAACCGCCGCCACGCGCAATCATGGCCGGAGCCTGGTGCTTGGCGGCGAGAAAGGCGCTGGTCAGGTTGGTGTCGAGCGTTTCGCGCCATCCCTCGATCGAGAGCGACACGGCCTCACCCACAGTGCCAAGTGCGCCGGCATTGTTGAAGGCGACGTCCAACCCGCCGAAGCGGGTCAGCGCCAGATCGACAAGCGCCTCGTTCAAACCTTCGTCGCGCAGGTCGCCGGAAAGCATTGCCGCTTCACCGCCCGCTTGCGCGATCTCGCAAACGAGCTGCTCGAGGGCCTCGGCGCGCCTTGCGGCGATCACGACCTTTGCGCCTTCCCGCGCAAAGAGAGAGGCGGCCGCACGGCCTATTCCCGAACTCGCACCCGTCACGATCGCCACCTTTCCTGCAAGTCTCAGCATTTGATCTTCCTCACCATTGTTATCGACGCATGGAAGATTCCAGCTGGCAGCGGTCGCGGCCACCCGATTTCAGCGCAGCGGAAGCGGACGCGCTCATTGGAGATCGACGGGAGACAAGGGCGTCCACGCATTTTCCCCGAAGAAAGGAACAAATGCCTCTGTCTGATGTTGATTGGGCGTCACAGCCAAGCTCCCCACCGGACAAGGAAGGAATTCGACAATGCCCAAGGAAAAGACAATGGACGATCTGTTCTACGACGCGCTCAAGGACATCTACTATGCCGAGCGCAAGATCCTGAAGGCTCTGCCGAAGATGGCGCGTGCCGCGCAAGCACAGGAGCTCAAGGCAGCCTTCGAAAAGCACCGCGAACAGACGGAAACCCATGTCGAGCGGCTGCAGCAGGTTTTTGAGCTGATCGGCAAGCGCGCGACAGGCAAGACCTGCGAAGCGATCGAAGGTATCATTGCCGAGGGCGAGGAAATCATGGACGAGTTCAAGGGCACGCAGGCACTTGACGCCGGCCTGATCTCCGCCGCGCAATCCGTCGAGCACTACGAGATCGCTCGCTACGGCACCCTGAAGACATGGGCGCAGACCATCGGCCTCAAGGATGCGGTCCCGCTTCTCGACGCAACGCTGAAGGAAGAAGTCGTCACCGACCAGGACCTGACGAAGCTTGCGACGGCGAAAGCGAACAGGAAGGCCGCCTGACTTGCTACCGGCGACCGGCGAAGAGGCCGGTCGCCGGTCAATGAAGTCGATGAGCGCTTTGAGCGCCGGACGCACAATCCCCGCGCGGTTCACCTATTTCCATCTCCCACCCAACCGCTGAGGCCGCTCCCGGCCCCCGAGGTATCGCAATTCCGTTGCGATACCCTAACTATCAGGTGTTCGCCTCGAATGGTTGGAGCGGCATCGGAGGCGGGAGAATGTCGACCATGCGCAGAGCGTCGGGTCTTGGCCGCTTCGGGAATGGAGGAATCAGGCATGTCCGATGAGCAGGCCATCAGCGCGGTCATCCATCTCTATGTCGACGGCATGGCTTTCGCCAATGAGGCGGCGCTGCGTAAGGCATTTCACCCGAGCGCCTCGATCGTCGGCAATTACCAAGACTCGGTCGAATGGCTCACACGCGATGCCTTCATTGCCGCCGTTTCCAAGGAAGGCTCGGCACCGCCGGAAACGCAGCCCCTGATGGAGGTGGAGTTGATCCACATCACCGGCGACGCCGCGAGCGTGAAGGTCATCGATGAATTCGGCGGCGCGCGCTATACGGACTACCTGTCGCTGCTGAAGGTCGACGGCCGCTGGCTGATCGTCAACAAGGTCTGGCATCGCCACGCATAATCCGGCAATGCCTTCGGAGCGAAAAGGCCGCCGCGGTGAAACGGCGGCCTTCGAATTCCTCAGGCGCGCAGCACGCCGCCCGTACTCTTGGCGACGTTGGCGACGATGCGCGAGGTCAGCGCCTCGAAATCCTCGTCGGTGAGCGTCCGCTCGACCGGCTGGATCGTCACCTCGATGGCGACCGACTTCTTGCCCTCGCCGAGCGAGGCCCCCTCGAAGACGTCGAAGACGTTGACCGCTGTCACCAGCTTTCGGTCGGCGCCGGATGCCGCCCGCGCGATTGCAGCGGCCTCCACCGCCTTGTCGACGACGAAGGCGAAGTCGCGCTTGACCGCCTGGAAGGGCGAGAGCTCGAGCGCCGGCTTGGTGCGCGTCGCCTTCTTCTTCGGCTCCGGCATGGCGTCGACATAGATCTCGAAGCCGGCGATCGGACCGGAAACGTCGAGCGTGTCGAGCGTCTTCGGGTGGAACTCGCCGAAGGCGCCGAGCACGATCTTCGGCCCAAGCTTGATCGTGCCGGAACGGCCCGGATGATACCAGGCCGGGCCGCCGGCCTCGAGCTGGACATTGGCCATCGGCACGCCGCAGGCTTCGAGCACGGCGATCGCATCGGCCTTGGCGTCGAAGACGTCGACCGGCTTGCCGCCGCCCTTGGCGGCATTCGACCATAGCCGGCCGGCGCCGTTGAGCGACGCGGTGCCACGGCGGACGCCGCCGGCGACGCGGCGCTGCGCCTCGGGCGTGTCGCCCTCATAGATGCCCGAGACCTCGAAGATTGCCACGTCGCTATAGCCCTTGTCGGCATTGCGCTGCGCCGCGGTCAGAAGACCCGGCAGCAGCGACGGCCGCATGTCGGACATATCGGCGGCGATCGGATTGGCGAGCTTCAGCGCCGGCCGGCCGCCGCCGAAGAGCTTCGCCTGCTCTTCCGAGATGAACGACCAGGTGACGGCTTCGAGCATGCCGCGGCTTGCAAGCGCACGTCTCGCCTGGCGGGTGCGGATCTGCAGCGTCGTGAGGATCTTGCCGTTGACGGCGTTGTGGCTCGGCAAGGCCGCGGCGACGATTTTGTCGACGCCATGGATGCGCATCACTTCCTCGACGAGGTCCGCCTTGCCGTCGACGTCCGGCCGCCAGGAGGGCACGGTGACGCGGAAGCGCTCGCCGGAGCCCTCGACGCCGAAGCCGAGTTTTTGCAGGATCGACACGCTCTCCTCGGGAGAGACCTCGAGGCCGGTGAGCCGCTTCACTTCCGAGACCGGGAATTCGACGACCTTAGGCGCGTGGCCCTCATAGCCGACGACATCCAGCCTGGCGGCCGTGCCGCCGCAGAGCTCCAGCACCAGTTCGGTCGCCCGTTCGATGCCCGGCACCATGTATTCCGGATCGACGCCGCGCTCGAAGCGGTAGCGCGCATCGGTGATGATGCCGAGGGTGCGGCCGCTTTTGGCGATGTTCATCGGATCCCAGAGCGCCGATTCGATCAGCACTTCGGTGGTCGCCTCATCGCAGCCGGAATGCTCGCCGCCCATGATGCCGCCGATCGATTCGATCCCGTCCTCGTCGGCGATCACCACGTTGGCCGGCGACAGCGTGTATTCGCGCGTATCGAGGGCCAGCACCTTCTCGCCTTCCGTGGCGCGGCGGATCGTCAGGCTGCCGGTGACCTTGGCCGCGTCGAAAACGTGCAGCGGCCGGCCCTGATCGAAGGTCAAGTAATTGGTGATGTCGACGAGCGCGTTGATCGGCCGAAGCCCGATCGCCGCCAGCCGCTGGCGCATCCAGGCCGGGCTCGGGCCGTTCTTGACGCCGCGCACAAGGCGCAGCGCGAAACCGGGGCAGAGATGCCTGTCTTCGCCAAGATCGAGTGTTACCTTGACCGGCGTTGAGCCTTCGACCGGGAAGGACGGCGCCGGCCGCGTCTTGAGAGTTCCAAGGCCGGAGGCGGCGAGATCGCGGGCAATGCCGTGAACGCTGGTGCAATCCGGCCGGTTCGGCGTCAGATTGATCTCGATGACCGGATCGGCGAGGCCCGCATAGGCCGCGTAGCTCGTGCCGACCGGCGCATCCTCGGGCAGGTCGATGATGCCGGTGTGGTCGTCGGAAATCTCCAGCTCCTTTTCCGAGCACATCATGCCGCGGCTTTCGACGCCGCGGATATTGCCGACGGAAAGCGTCGTGTCGATGCCGGGCACGTAGGTGCCGGGGCCGGCAAAGGCGCCGACGAGGCCGGTGCGCGCGTTCGGCGCGCCGCAGACGACCTGCACCGGCTCGCCGGAGCCGGTATCGACCTTCAATACCTTGAGCTTGTCGGCATTCGGGTGCTGCTCGGCGGAGACGACCTTGGCGATGACGAAGGGCTTGAAGGCCGCCTTGTCGTCGACGTCCTCGACCTCCAGCCCGATCATCGTCAGGCGGGCGCAGATGTCCTCGAGCGAGGCGTCGGTTTCGAGATGGTCCTTCAGCCAGGAAAGCGTGAACTTCATGATTTCACCTGTGTCCTAAGTTTTCACGCCAAATTAAGCAGAGAGACCGCCGAACAGCGTCGGCATGTCGAGCGGCCGGAAGCCGTAATGGGTCATCCAGCGGACATCGGCGTTGAAGAAGTCGCGCAGGTCCGGCATGCCGTATTTCAGCATGGCGATACGATCGAGGCCCATACCCCAGGCAAAACCCTGGTACTCGTCCGGATCGAGGCCGCCGGCGCGCAGCACGTTCGGGTGCACCATGCCGCAGCCGAGGATCTCCATCCAGTCCTTGCCTTCGCCGAACTTGACGATCGGGCCGGAGCGATCGCACTGGATATCGACCTCGAAGGACGGCTCGGTGAAGGGGAAGAAGGACGGCCGGAAGCGCATCGTCACCTGATCGACCTCGAAGAACGCCTTGCAGAATTCCTCCAGCACCCAGCGCATGTTTGCGACGTTCGCCGCCTTGTCGATCACCAGGCCTTCGACCTGATGGAACATCGGCGAATGGGTGGCGTCGGAATCCTGGCGATAGGTCTTGCCCGGAATGATGATGCGGATCGGCGGCTTCTGAGCCTCCATCGTGCGAATTTGCACCGGCGATGTGTGCGTCCGCAGCACCTTGCGTTCTCCCTTCTCGTCCGGCTGAAAGAAGAACGTGTCGTGCATCTCGCGGGCCGGATGGCCCTCGGGGAAATTGAGCGCGGTGAAATTGTAATAGTCCGTCTCGATGTCGGGCCCCTCGGCGATCGAGAAGCCCATGTCGCCGAAAATCGCGGTGATCTCGTCGACGATCTGGCTGATCGGATGGATGCGGCCGCGCTCGGCCGGCGAGGAGCGAACCGGCAGGCTGATATCGACCGTCTCGCGCGCCAGCCGCTCGGCGATCGCCGCATCCTTCAGCGCTGACTTACGGGCCGAAATCGCCTCTGTGACGATGTTTTTCAGCGCGTTGATGCGGGCGCCGCGGGTCTGCCGCTCCTCCGGGCTCATCGTGCCGAGCGTCTTCAGAAGCTCCGAGATCGAACCCTTCTTGCCGAGGGCACCGACGCGCAACGCCTCGATCGCCCCCTCGTCGGCGGCGGCATCGATTTCCGCCAGCAATGTCCGTTCCAATGTTTCCAGTTCGCTCATTCTGTCTGCCTCGATGCGGAAATGGTTTGTTTTATCGGTTCAACACTGCAGCGATGTGATCGCCGGCGATCGAGCCGAACAAGAAAAACCCGCGCCAGCCCTGCCAGCGCGGGTTTCCCAACAATTTCAGAAACGGTCTTGGGAAAACGCTGGCTTAACGGACAGCGCTCTCAAACTCGTTTGCCGTGCCGGCTTCCTTGAGATAGGCGAGCGCCTTCTTGGAAGCCTCGACGAGCGCGCCGAATGCTGCCGGCTCATGAATCGCCATGTCGGACAGAACCTTGCGGTCTACTTCGATGCCAGCCTTGTTCAGGCCGTCGATGAAGCGGCCGTAGGTCAAACCGAATTCACGGACAGCAGCGTTGATGCGCTGGATCCAGAGGGCGCGGAAGTTGCGCTTGTTAACCTTGCGGTCGCGATAGGCGTACTGCTTGGAACGGTCGACCGCTGCCTTGGCGGCGCGGATCGTGTTCTTACGGCGGCCGTAGAAACCCTTGGCGGCCTTCAGCGTCTTCTTGTGCTTGGCGTGGGCGGTAACGCCGCGTTTTACACGTGCCATGTCATGATCTCCTTAACGTGTCCAATATGCCTGAAGTCTCAGAGACCGTTCGGCAGGTAGTTCTTGACGACCTTCTTGCCATCAGGCTCGGCGAGAACCATGGTCCCGCGCGCGTCGCGAATGAACTTGTTGGTACGCTTGATCATGCCGTGGCGCTTGCCGGCAGCGGCAGCGCGCACCTTGCCGGTCGCGGTTACCTTGAACCGCTTCTTGGCAGACGACTTCGTCTTCATCTTGGGCATTTTGCTACTCCATTGTTCTTGATATCTGAAACCGGCTGACGAGGCTGGTTTCCAGCGTTAAGAACGGCCACGGCATGCCCTGCCGGACCGTTCGGACCGGGGGCTTGTAGCCGAAGTCCTGCAAAAGCGCAAGCCGCGCGTCGATCCTGCGCCCACGACGTCAGACGGGATCGCGCCACGGACGCCGCACGACCCTGACAGGAAAGGTCAGCCGCGCTCTCAGCCCTCCTAGATCAGATTGATCGATGGTCAAGGAGGCGCCGTAGGCGTCGGCGATATCCGCACTGATCGCCAGACCCAGCCCGGTGCCTTCCGGCTCTCGTTCGTCGCTGCTGTCGATTCGCGCGCCGCGTTTGAGGATCGCCTCGCGGTCCTGCTCGGCAATGCCGGGCCCGTCGTCCTCAATCACGATGGTAATCGCGTCGTTCGCCCGGCGTGCCGAGAAGCGGATGAAGGAACGGGCCCATTTGGCGGCGTTATCGAGGAGATTGCCGAGGCACTCGGCGAGGTCGGCCGGATCGACGTCGAGAGAAAGCGAGCTGTCGATCGAGACCTCCCAGGCGACATTCCGCTCGGCGGTGACCGGACGAAGGACGCTGACGAGCTTGCCGCCAAGGCCCATGACCGACGTCGTCGCCATCCGCTCGACGCCCATGCGCGCGGCCTGCAGCTGCCGGTCGGCCCGCTGACGGGCGAGTTCCACCTGTCTGAGCGCGAGGGCGCGATCCTCGGGCGGAAGCCGGTCGGCAAGCTGCGCGAGCACCGTCAGCGGCGTCTTAAGGCCATGGGCGAGATCGCTGGCCCGGGCACGCGCGCGCTCGACCGCCACTTCGCGTTCCTTGAGGAGGAGATTGATCTCGCTGACCAGCGGCTGCACTTCGCTCGGGCCGGAGGTCCCGAAATCCCGTTCGCGGCCGGCGCGCACTGCGGCCGCCCGCTCGCTGAGGCGGCGGAGCGGTACGAGCCCTATGGCATTCTGGAAAAAGGCGGCGGCGGCAAGGACCCCGGCGGTGGCAAGCAGCATCAGCCGCAGCGGCGCCTGGAAATCCCCCAGCGCCTCGTCCAGTTCCCGCTGCGGAAACGCCGCCGACGCGACGAAGCGGACCGGCCGGGCATCCTCGCCGAGCGACAGCGTTTGGCTGTGCACCAGCATCAGACGACCGTCGGGACCCTCGCTGGTGGTAAACCCCTCATAGTGCGGGCTGGGCGGCGCGTCGGCATCGATCGATACGTCCCAAAGCGAGCGCGACCGCAAGATGTCGCTGCCGTCGATGGGCGAGATCTGCCAATAGCGGCCGCCGTTCGGCAGGTCGAAACGCGGATCGGCCGGCTCTCCGGTGAGCATCAGCTTGCCGTCCCGCACGGCGAGTTCGGCGGCGAGCGTGTCGACGGTCGTCATCATCTCGCTGCGGTAGCGCCCGACCACGTGGTCGGTGAACAGTCGCGTCAGGGAAAGCCATGCAACGAGCAGCACGAGGCCGATCGCGATCACCGCTCCGACCGCCAGTCGCAGCCGCAGCGAGCGCATCATGAGGGATCGTCACGCAGCAGATAGCCGAAGCCGCGACGCGTCTCGATGGCGCCGCTTTCGGTCTTGCGGCGCAGGCGGGCGATCATCGCCTCGACCGCGTTCTTGGCCGAATCGTCGTCGCGTCCCTGGACATGGCTTGCCAGTTCGAGCGAGGTCAGCACTTCGCCCTTGCGCTCGATGAAGTAGGCGACCATGCGGAATTCGAGCGGGCTGAGTTCGAGCGCCTCTCCGTCGAACGTCACCCGGCGGGTCGCCTCGTCGAGCGTAAAACGGCCCGCCGATTTGGTGATCTGGAATCGCGGGCCGGCGCGCCGCAGAAGCGCCCTCAGCCGCGCCAGCAATTCCTCGGCCCGAAACGGCTTGGGAATATAGTCGTCGGCGCCGGCCTCGAAGCCGTCGACGCGCTCCATCCAGGATCCGCGGGCGGTCAGGACCACGACGGGCGTTTCCACACCGTCGTGGCGCCACCGCTTGAGGATCGACAATCCGTCGAGACCGGGCAGACCGAGGTCGAGGATGATGGCGGCATAGCCGCCGTCTTCACCGCGCTCCCAGATGTCGGGACCGTGCGCCAGCGTATCGACCGCGTAGCCTTCGGCCTCGAGCTTGCCGCGGACATGGCCCGCGATATTGGGATCGTCTTCTGCCAGAAGTATGCGCATGTCTGCCTCAGAAATTCACGAATCTGCCGGTGCGCGCATCGATCCCGAGATCGCGGATGACGCCTGTGCCATCGCGCGTCCTCAGCCGGTAGACGTCGCTGCCCATGTATCGGACCAGCTCGACTGCGATGACCATGCCGTAAAGATCGCGATCGACCAGGGCGAGCAGCTTGCTGAGCGGCAGGATCTCTCCCCTGGCGACCGCGTCCCGCGCATCCTCCTGGCTTCTGGTTTCCCGGGTCCTGTCGTTCTCCGGGGCCGCCGTGCTGCGGTCGCCTCGGGTGCCGGTATCGCCGCTGCCGCCGGTATCCGAGGTGTCGCGGCTGTCCTTTCCGTCCTCGGCCAAAGCGGCACCGCTCGCGGACAACGGCAGGACACAGGAGGCGACCGACCAGCAAACGAATGCGGCCAGACTCCGGCGCATGAGCGAAGCGGGACGGGGCGGCGCAGCGCGCTCCAGGCAGATATGGTCTCTCATTATCCCCTCAACACAGGTCGCCGCAGCATCCGCCAGAAAAGTGACGGAAACAGGGGTGGAACTTCGATTTTCTTGCTGAAACGGGCGTGCCCCTCGCAGCAGGATGATGCAAGAGGCACGAATATGATAAGTCTGCGGCGATGGCGACAGCCACCGCCGCAGTTCAGGGCTCAGCCCGGAATCGGATCAGTTCGCCGTCGGCGTTCCGCCACTGTCTTGTCCACCGCCGGTACCAGTATCCTGTCCGCCACCGGAACCACCTTCGCCGCCGGTGCCGCCACCTTCGCCGCCGCTGCCGCCGCCTTCGCCGCCGCTGCCGCCGCCTTCGCCGCCGCCTTCGCCGCCGCTGCCGCCACCTTCGCCGCCGGTGCCGCCACCTTCGCCGCCGGTGCCGCCGCCTTCGCCGCCGGTGCCGCCACCTTCGCCGCCGGTGCCGCCGCCTTCACCGCCAGTGCCGCCGCCAGTGTCTTGTCCACCGCCGGTACCGGTATCCTGTCCACCGCCTGTGCCGGTGTCCTGTCCGCCGCCGGATCCACCTTCGCCACCTGTAGTGGGGCTGCTCGTGTCGAAGCCGCCATTAGGTCCGGCTTCGAAGCTGCTGGCCGCGCCGGTATCCGCAAGAGCCATCGTCACGGGTCCTCCAACGACGCCGATCAAGCTCACTGTGGAAACGAGCAGCACTTTTTTGAATGCGCTGTGCATATCTATACCCTTCCTTGTTTTGGAACGGGCAGAGACTGGCATCCGGCAACTGACAGGCGGCTGAGCGCGGTTGTCAGCATTCTGTCAGGCCCGCCAACGATGCGCCACTGCATGTCTCCTTAAATCGACCTCGATTTAAGGAGACATGCAGCAATTCAAAGTGCTACAGCGACCTTTGCGCGTCTGATAAGACGCGCGGCGCTGTAGAACGCAAAAAGCCGCCTCACGGCGGCTTTTACTTGGGATTTCGCGTGCGGCCCACGCCTTCGTGCTTACTTCGGCGCGAGCACCATCATCATCTGGCGGCCCTCGAGCTTCGGCTCGGCTTCGACCTTGGCGATCGCCTGCGTATCGTCCTTGACCTGCAGCAGAAGCTTCATGCCGAGCTCCTGGTGGGCCATTTCGCGGCCGCGGAACTTCAGCGTCACCTTGACCTTGTCGCCCTCTTCGAAGAAGCGGTTCATCGCCTTCATCTTCACCTCGTAATCATGGGTGTCGATGTTCGGGCGCATCTTGATTTCCTTGATCTCGACGATCTTCTGCTTCTTGCGCGCCTCGGCCGCCTTCTTCTGGTTGGCGTATTTCAACTTGCCAAGATCGAGAATCTTGCACACCGGCGGTTCGGAATTCGGTGCGATCTCCACCAGATCAAGACCGGCCTCTTCCGCCATGCGGAGCGCCTGGTCGATCGGCACGTTGCCCATGTTCTGGCCTTCGGCGTCGATGAGCTGAACCCGGGGAACCCGGATTTCCTTGTTTGCGCGCGGGCCTTCCTTGACTGGGGCGTCCGCTTTGAACGGTCTGCGAATGGTCGTACTCTCCTCGAGCTGTTTTCGGTAATAGTGGTCGATCAAACGATCAGCGTCATCTCAAACTAGCGCTTGAAACAGTCACTGACGGCAATGTGTGAATTGCGGCTCCAGAGTCAATAGCATGGGTCGCAAGGAAAATCACCTCTTCCAGGCTCTGGCGAATCTGTTTTTAGCGGGATATCTGAACGAAACGGGTGCTTGCGAGGAATTAAGCGATGCCAGCCATGCCGGCCGAAACCGAAGTCACGCATGTAAAGGTGGGCGCGGAAGCCTCGGCGCGCAACATCGCCGTGCGGATTTTCCGCGCCGAACTCCCCTCAAACCGCCCGGCGCTCGTCTGGCTCGGCGGCTACCGGTCCGACATGACCGGCACGAAGGCGCTCGAAGTCGAACGCCATGCGCAAGCGATCGGAACGGACTGCGTCCGCTTCGACTATTCCGGCCACGGCGCTTCCGGCGGCGACTTCAAGGAAGGCACGATCTCGCGCTGGCTCGAGGAAAGCCTTGCCGTCGTCGATCACGCGGTCGCCGGGCGCATGATCCTGATCGGCTCCTCCATGGGCGCATGGGTGGCACTGCGCCTCATCGAAGAGCTGAGAGCACGCGGTGAGGGGAAGCGCATCGCCGGCCTGGTGCTGATCGCCCCTGCCCCCGACTTCACCGCCGAGCTGATCGAGCCCAACCTGTCGCCGGCCGAACGGGCTTCGCTCGCCGAACGCGGCTATTTCGAGGAGCCGTCGGAATATAGCCCGGAGCCGAATGTCTTCACCCGCGCCCTGATCGAGGACGGGCGGGAAAATCGAGTCCTTAAAGGGCCGATCGCGACCGGCTGCCCGGTGCATATTCTCCAGGGGATGCGCGATCCCGATGTGCCCTATACGCATGCGCTGAAGCTCATGGAGCACATGCCGGCGGACGATGTCGTCATGACCCTCATTCGCGACGGCGACCACCGGTTGTCGCGCGAGGAAGACGTCTTCAAACTGAAACAGGCGATCAGCGCCATGCTCGCCAAGGCCTAACTTCCGGGCCGGCACTCGTCAACAAACCGCCCCGTTTTCGGAACCATCCCGGACAGCCCGGGATGCAAGGCTTCCGCTGACTTATAGTGGATGATCTTAACCATAAAGGTCAATCAGACGAATCGGTAGATTGACTCAAACCGCCCCGCCATATTAACACTTTATTAACGATTAGAGCAGCGCTAGGGGAAGCCTACAAAAGCTGTCATCAACTTGAGATTGCGCGTGCACGCACGCGCTGCAGGGGATTTGTATGGCATTTTGGACCGGGGTAAAGGCAGGCGTCGCGGGATTCTGCGCATTTTTCATTTCGGCAAGCATGGCGGTTCCCGCTCAGTCGGGATCCACTCCCTGGATGCAGACCGGCTCTGCAACCTCGCAGCCAATCGGGCATTTCGAATTCTGTCAGAAGAACAGAAGCGAATGCGGCGTCCGGTCTCGGGCGGGCGCGCCGCCGCGCGTCACGGCGAGCGGCTGGGCGGTCATCCGGCAGGTGAACGCAGCCGTCAACCGCGAGATCTCGCCGGTCACCGACCAGGAGCTTCTCGGCCGCGACGAGGTCTGGTCCTATCCGAAGGGCCGGGGCGACTGCGAGGATTTCGCGCTTGAAAAGCGCCGGCGCCTGATGCAGCGCGGCTTCGCGGCCGGCAATCTGCTGTTGACGGTAGTGCGCAAGCCCGACGGCGAGGGTCATGCCGTTCTGACGGTGCGCACCGCCCAGGGCGATTTTATCCTCGACAATCTCGACAACGGCGTGAAGCTCTGGACCAACACGCACTACCGCTTCCTGAAGCGCCAGGCTTCGAGCAATAGCGGCCGCTGGGTGACGATCGACAACAGCGCCGAGGTGCTGGTCGGTTCGGTCGGCAACTGAACCGCCGGACAATTCGATCAAGAAAGGGCCGGTCAGCGGCCCTTTTTTCATGGCGTCTCTTCCCAATTCCGCTGCGCCGTCGTCGCATCACGCATTGCCGATGACGATGCCCGCCGCGAGCACCAGGCCGCCGCCGAGCACGACCTGAAAGGCCGCCCTGAGGAACGGCGTTTCCATAAACCGGTTCTGGATGAAGGCAATGGCCCAGAGCTCGAAGAAGACGATCGCCACCGCGGTCACCGTCGCCGTCCAGAAATGCGGGATCAGATAGGGAAGCGCATGGCCAAGGCCGCCGAGCGCGGTCATCACGCCGGAGGCGAGACCGCGCTTGACCGGTGAGCCGCGGCCGGAAAGCTTGCCGTCGTCGTGGGCGGCTTCGGTAAAACCCATGGAGATGCCGGCACCGACCGAGGCCGACAGCCCGACCAAGAAGGTCTGCCAAGTATCCTGGGTTGCAAAAGCGGCAGCGAAGATCGGCGCCAGGGTCGAGACCGAACCGTCCATCAAACCTGCGAGACCCGGCTGCACATAGGTAAGGATGAACTGTCGGTGCGACGTTCGGTCTTCCTCGGCCCGCACTTGCGCCGGCGCATGACTTTCGCCGAGCCGGCGGGCGAGAGACTCATGTGCCTTCTCGGCAATCGCCAGATCCCCCAACAGCTTGCGCGTCGCCGCGTCCCGCGTGCGTGCTGCCGCCTCGAGATAGAAGCGGTGGGCAGCCTCCTCCATGGCTTCCGCCTCTGCGCGCGCTTTCTCGATCGGCATCTCGGCAATGAGCCAATCGGGCTTCCGCTCCGGGAAATCGCGCACATGCTCGCGCCGGATGAGCGGAATCCGGCTGCCGAAGCGTGCCACGTGCAGGTCGATCAGCGCCTGTCGGTGGTGGCTCTCTTCCTCGGCCATGCCTTCGAACACGCGGGCGGAATGCGGGTATTTTTCGCGCAGCGCATCCGCATAGGCGAGGTAAATGCGTCCGTCGTCTTCTTCGGAAGAAATGGCGAGTGCCAGAATATCCTGTTCGCCCAGCGACAGAAACGGACGCTTCGAGCGGGAGAAGAGACGGGAAAACATCGATAGCAGCCTTCTTTAGAATTATTCTAAAGAAATAGGCGGCTCATCCTCAGGCGTCAAGGCCGTGGGCCGGTAGGCAGCCGACGCAGCGCCGCCGCCATTCTCCGACCCACCGGCAAGGTTTCTCCCAATTCAGGCTTGGCGCGGTGAGCCTCGCTTCATTCCGCGTCGGCGACGCGGAGCGTCTCGAGCGTCGGCATCGAGGTGATGTTATAGCCGGAATCCACGTAATGGATTTCACCGGTGACGCCCCGGGAAAGATCGGAAAGCAAGTAGAGCGCCGAACTGCCGACGTCCTCGATGGTGACCGTGCGGCGCAGCGGCGAATTCTTCTGCTGCCAGGAGAGCATGGCGCGGGCGTCGGAAATGCCGGCGCCGGCGAGCGTGCGGATCGGGCCGGCGGAGATGGCGTTGACGCGGATGCTGCGGGTTCCGTAGTCGGCCGCAAGGTAGCGCACCGAGGCTTCGAGCGCCGCCTTGGCGACCCCCATGACATTGTAGTTCGGCATCACCCGCACCGAGCCGCCATAGGTCAGCGTCAGCATCGTGCCGCCATCGCTCATGAGGTCGGCGGCGCGCCTGGCGATCTCGGTGAAGGAGAAGCAGGAGATCACCATGGTGCGGCTGAAATTCTCCCGCGACGTATCCGCGTAGAGACCTTTCAACTCGCTCTTGTCGGAGAAGCCGATGGCATGGACGACGAAGTCGAGCTTGCCCCAGCGCTCCTTGATCGCGTCTATGACGGCGTCGACCGAGGCGATGTCCTCGACGTCGCAGGGGAGAAGGAAGTCGGAATTCAGCTCCGCGGCAAGCGGCTTGACGCGCTTGCCGAGCGCCTCGCCCTGATAGGTGAAGGCGAGTTCGGCGCCCTGGCTTGCGAGGGCCTTGGCAATTCCCCAGGCAATAGAATGGTTGTTGGCCACCCCCATGATGAGGCCGCGCTTTCCGTTCATCAGTCCGTTCATCTGGTTATCCGTTATAGCGCTGGAAGACGAGCGTGGCATTGGTGCCGCCGAAACCGAAGGAGTTCGAGAGAACCGTGTCGATCTTGGCGTTGTCGATGCGCTTGCGGACGATCGGCACGCCCTCGAATTCGGGATCGAGCGTGTCGATATGGGCGCTTTCGCCGATGAAGCCGGCCTGCATCATCAACAGGCCGTAGATCGATTCCTGCACGCCGGCAGCCCCGAGCGAATGGCCGGTCAACGATTTTGTCGACTGGATGTGCGGCATCTTCTCGCCGAACACCTCGCGGATGGCGCCGATCTCCTTCTGGTCGCCGACCGGCGTCGAGGTTCCGTGCGTGTTGATATAGTCGACCTCGCCCTTCACGGTCGCGAGCGCCTGGCGCATGCAGCGCACCGCGCCCTCGCCGGAGGGGGCCACCATGTCGTAGCCGTCCGAGGTCGCGCCATAGCCGACGATCTCGGCATAGATCTTGGCGCCGCGGGCCTTGGCGCGCTCCAGCTCCTCGAGCACGAGGACGCCGGCGCCGCCGGCGATCACGAAACCGTCGCGGTCGACGTCATAGGCGCGCGAGGCCGAGGCCGGCGTGTCGTTGTACTTGGAGGACATGGCGCCCATGGCGTCGAAGAGGTTCGACATGGTCCAGTCGAGATCTTCGTGGCCGCCGGCGAACATCACGTCCTGCTTGCCCCACTGGATCATTTCCGCGGCATTGCCGATGCAATGCGCCGAGGTCGAGCAGGCCGACGAGATCGAGTAGTTGACGCCGTGGATCTGGAACCAGGTGGCAAGCGTCGCGGAAGCGGTCGAGGACATCGCCTTCGGCACCGCGAAGGGGCCGATGCGCTTGGGGCTGACATTCTTGCGGGTGATCTCTGCGGCCTCGACGATGGTGCGCGTCGAGGCGCCGCCGGAACCCATGATGATGCCGGTGCGCTCATTGGTGATGTCGGCGGCATCGAGGCCCGCATCGGCAATCGCCTGCTTCATCGCCACATGGTTCCAGGCACCCGCCTGCGACAGGAATCGCATGGCACGCCGGTCGACGAGTTCGGCCGGGTCGAGCGTCGGCTGGCCCCAGACCTGGCACTTGAAGCCGTGCTCGGCGAAATCCGGGGAAAAGGTGATGCCCGACTTCGCTTCGCGCAGCGACGCGGTGACTTCGTCGGCATTGTTACCGATCGAGGAAACGATGCCGAGGCCCGTTACAACAACCCGTCTCATGGTAGATGACCTTTTCTTTATCTCGCTGGATGCGGGAGACGTCCCGCGGCTTAGTCGGCCTTGTCCTTGGACAGACCGACACGCAGATCGGTCGCCTGATAGATAGTCTCGCCATCGGCCTTCAGCCAACCGTCGGCGGTGCCGAGGACGAGGCGCCCGCGCATGACCCGCTTGAAGTCGATTCCGTATTGAAGCAGCTTGGTATGGGGACGAACCATGCCCTTGAACTTCACTTCGCCGGTCGACAGCGCCATGCCGCGGCCCGGTTCGCCGAGCCAGCCCAGGAAGAAGCCGGTCAATTGCCACATGCCGTCGAGGCCCAAGCAGCCGGGCATGATCGGGTTGCCCCGGAAATGGCATGGGAAATACCAGTCGTCCGGACTGACGTCGTATTCGGCGCGGATAAATCCCTTGTCGAAGTCGCCGCCCGTTTCGGAAATCTCCGTGATGCGATGGACCATCAGCATCGGCGGCAGCGGCAGCTGCGCATTGCCGGGGCCAAACAGTTCGCCTCGGCCGCAGGCAAGGATTTCCTCATAGCTGAAGCTGGATTGCCTGGTGGTCATGAATGGTTGCTTCCCCGAGTTCTCAAAAGTTCTCCGACCTGCTTTAGAGCAAGTTCGGCCTGAATTGAAGCGCGGCCCGTTATGGTCGCTGCCGGTTGCAGTCTGTCACCGTCGTCCAAGCAGAGCGACATGCGGGTGGAAAAACCCGTCTCGCATTGTCCTAAGCGCCGCTCCCTAGGCGATGGCGTTCCGCCGTCGCTTACAGTATGTATGTGGCCTCTGCCAGAGTTAAATGCCAGCCTTCCCCCCCTTTAGGCCGTTTTTCAGGCCTTTGCAGGTCCTTCCAGGGGCGGAATCTATTGAAAGCCTCGGCGGCAGAAGTTATATCGCAAGCTGATACTCCATAATCTTGGCAGGAATATCGGAACGGCTGCGCATGACGAAAGCAACGGAAATCTCTTCGCAGGAGAGGCTGCGCAATTCGGGCCTGCGCCCGACGCGCCAGCGCATCGCGCTCGCGGATCTGATTTTCGCCAAGGGCGACCGTCACCTGACCGTCGAGGAACTGCATGAGGAGGCGGTCGAGGCGGGCGTGCCCGTATCGCTCGCAACCGTCTACAACACCCTGCACCAGTTCACCGAAGCCGGCATGATCCGTGTTCTCGCCGTCGAGAGCGCCAAGACCTATTTCGACACGAATGTTTCGGATCACCACCATTTCTTTATCGAGGGCCAGAACGAGGTCCTCGACATTCCGGTGAGCAACATCCAGATCGGCAACCTCCCGGAGCCGCCGGAAGGCATGGAGATCTCCCATGTCGACGTGGTCGTCCGTCTGCGCCGCAAGACCCACCGCTGAGTCTACATGACCTCGTCTGGATCACGGCCTGGCCCGGCCTTGCCGGCCGGCAGCGTCCAGCCATAGCGAAGTGCCCCCCCGCGGACCGCAAAGGCAGCCGCAACGCCGAGCGCTGAACTCGCGGCAAGTGGCAGGCCGATCAGCGTCGCCACCACGAAGGCGCCGGCGCCGACGAGTGCGGCGGTGACATAGATTTCCGGCCTCAACAGCACTGACGGCTCACCGGCCAAGAGATCACGCAGGATGCCGCCGAAGGTCGCCGTCAGCATGCCGGTGACAATCGCAACCGTCGGCGAGCCGGTCGCCGCCAATCCCTTCGCCGCGCCCATGACGCAATAGGCGGAAAGCCCGACCGCATCGAGCCAGACGAGCAGCCGGTAACGCGACTCGAAACGGTGCGATGTCAGGAACACCAGGAACCCGACCGCGACGCAGACCAAGACATAGGCGGGGTTCATCACCCAGAAAACCGGCGTCGCGCCGAGGATCACGTCACGCATCGTGCCGCCGCCGATGCCGGTGACGGAGGCGAGGAACAGGTAACCGACGATGTCGAGTTGCTTGCGCGAGGCAGAAAGCGCGCCGGTCGCGGCGAACACGGCGATGCCGGCATAGTCGAGAATTTCGAGGATCGGCATGGATGCTCCGCTTGGACGACGCCCGAATTGGCAATTCACGATCATTAACGCGGCGTCGCCGACAAGTCAGGAGGCACGCGCGCTCTCGCTGCCGTATTGCCGTCCACGCCTGTATCACTCTGGCAGCAGCGTCTGCGTGCGGCCGAGCAGATAATAGGCGAGAAGCCCCGTCCATTCCTTGGCGGCCGTCGTCGCCAGCTGCGCATTGAGCGAGGGCTGAGTGAAATCAAAGCCGAGCCGCACCTTGCCGCTCGTCCGGTAGTCCGCCGGCCAAGGAACGACCTCGATGCCGTTGGCGCGGAAGAGGCCGATCGAGCGTGGCATATGATAGGCCGAAGTGACCAAAGCACAGCGTTCGAGCCCGTTCGTCCCGAGGAGATCCCTCGTATAGCGGGCGTTCTCGAAAGTCGTGCGCGAGGCTTCCTCGCGGATCACCCGATCGGCCGCGATCCCGAAGGCGCCGAAAAAGCCTTGCGAGGCCCGCGCATCGCCTTCATAGGCGCCTGTGATCGAGCCGTCGCCGCCCGAAACCAGAACGCGCGCCGCCGGATAGGCCTTGGCGAGCCGGACCGCCTCGATGAAGCGATCGGCCGCCTGGTTGAACTCGATACCGCCGCGGCTTGCGATCACCACATTCTCAAAGGCGCCGCCGAGCACGATGATGCAGGAGATCTCCGCCGGCGGGGCCAAGGGTCGGGGAAACCGGTCTTCGAGGATCTGCAGGAAATAGGGGCCGGCGGTGGTGAACAGGCTGAGGAACAGCACCAAGAGACCGAGCGAAGCGAAGATGCCGCCGCTCCGGCGGAAGCGGGAGAAGATCAGCAGCACGCCGAAGAGGATGCTGAAGAAAGCAACGGAGAGCGGCTGGGCAATGAGCCAGAAGATTTTGGAGGCGAGGAACATGATGATCGTTCTTGTTCCGGTCGGTTAAGATTTCGCAAAGTCCTTAGGCGGCTTCACCGTCCAGACATGCCACTCTCGACTAAGTCTCTCATCAATTTGTCCGTTTTGACTCCGGATGCAAAGCGGACTTCACTCAACCTTGGGATCGCGTTGAGGGGCGTTCGTGTTCAAACGCTTAGCTTTAGTACTTGGCTTCCTGTGGATGATGCCGCTCAATGCCGGCGCCGCACAGCTTCAAATGGAGAAGCTCTCGGAGAGCATTCATCTGATCCTTGTCGACGGCGAATTTATCGAAGGCGACGACACCCGTTTCAAGAATATGGCGATCACGGCCGAACGAGCCGTCGTTGCGTTCAACAGCCCCGGTGGCCTTGTACAAGTCGGTATTGAGATCGGCCGAACGATTGCGATCAAAGGCTTCTATACGGCCGTTGCGGATCAACATGTGTGTGCATCGTCATGTGGGTTGGCTTGGCTGGCTGGCCACAAACGGCTGCTTTCTCCTACATCCAAGATCGGATTTCATGCAGCCTTCGTCAACGAGGCGGGTCGGCAAGATGTAAGCAGTGCGGGCAATGCCCTGGTCGGCTCATACCTCCAGCAGCTCAACCTTAATCCGAATATCATCGTCTATGTCACCGCGACCGGCCCCTCCTCCATGCAGTGGCTGACGGCGGATGATGCGGAGCGGATCGGCCTGGATGTGAAGGTCTTGCATCTAGGTGACACCGCCGCAGGTGCACCAGTGCCCTTTGGCGGAGCCGCAGAAGAACAAGCCAATCTCTCCGTGCCGGAATCCACTGTCCCGCAGCGAAGCTGGCTCTATTTCGACTACACCGATCTTCCGGGCTACGACCTACCCGGCATGCCGCTGAAGCTCGAGACCGCCGCGCAGTGCCAGTCGGCCTGCCAAGCCACCGACCGCTGCTCTGCCTTCACCTTCAATCAAATTCACAGCGCTTGCTTCCTGAAAGGAATGGCCACCGAAGCGCTACAGTTTTCGGGCGCCGTTTCCGGCTACTATGGTCAGACGAGGGACATCAGCAGGGTCGGCCACGATTTTGGCCCTTCGGTCGCATTTCGGACGAGCAGAAACGTCGAAATCGTGGGCAAACCGTTCGCCAGGATCAAGAACTTCAGTCTGGCCGCCTGTCAGGATCAGTGCGTCCTCACTCCATCTTGCCAAGGCTTTTCGTTCTATCGAAACGGAATGTGCCTGATGTTCGAGGCGCGCAACCCCACGAAGGCAAATCTTACGTCAGTAGCCGGGGTTCATGCGGACTGAGGGCTGCTTGGGAAATTTTGGTGGAGCTAAGCGGGATCGAACCGCTGACCTCTTGCATGCCATGCAAGCGCTCTCCCAGCTGAGCTATAGCCCCATCAAGGGTCCGGCAGTGCCGGTTCCGGGAAGTTCGTCGGGCGTCGTGCCCGGCGAGTGGCGGCTTATTACTTCTGCTTTTGGCAGATGGCAAGCCGAAAATTAAAGGCCGGAGAAATTTTATCTTCCTTTCCGGCCGGCCGCCCGGCCGCTGCATGATCGCGCGGCCGGAGCAGCTTTTATCCGACTTTTGAACGCCTTAGACGTCCTCGTCCTCGTCGGAGACGCCGATAAGGTCGCTCATGTCGTCGTCATCGTCTTCGTCGTCGGCCTCGAGGAAGGTGTCGTCGTCATCGCCGTCGATCTCGACGTCGTCATCGCCGAGATCCGGCAGGTCGTCGCCGCCCGATGCCTCGTCGTCGGCATCCTCGAGCGAAACGAGTTCGACTTCGGTGTTCTCTGCATCGACTTCCGTGACGTCTTCCTCTTCTTCCTTCTCGAGCACCTTGGCGACAGAGGTTTCCTCGAAGAAGGACAGCGGATAGGACTTGCCGGTATAGGGGGAGACGATCGGATCACGGTTCAGATCGTAGAATTTGCGCCCCGTTTCCGGGTCGATGCGCTTTGTTCCAAGTTCCGGTTTTGCCACAGTCAAAGCCTCTTGAATGGCCGGCGAGCCGGCTCTTGCCGGTAAAGCCGGCGGTTAGAAAGGTATCAAGCTGATGATGATTAGCCGGTCCCCATAATCGTCTTGGTGTCGTCTGTCAAAGGCAAACTTCCGGGGCCTGCTGCACCGGATTTTCTTCTTGGGGGAGGATGACCCCTATTGCTCTTTATGTTAGGGAGCGCGCAACACCGGCGGTTCCTCGTTCAACCCCAAGCAGCGCTTGATCCCTGGACCGCCGACGAGCCGGATTGTCAGAGGTAAATATCATGTCCCATGGCCTGAGCCCGCGGCCCGCCACCGCCAAGAAGTCTGCCGATCTCAAGGGCACGGTCCGCATACCCGGCGACAAGTCGATCTCGCACCGCTCCTTCATGTTCGGCGGCCTGGCCTCGGGCGAGACGCGCATCACCGGCCTGCTCGAGGGCGAGGACGTCATCAACACCGGCAAGGCGATGCAGGCGATGGGTGCCAATATCCGCAAGGAGGGCGACACCTGGATCATCAACGGCGTCGGCAATGGCGCGCTGCTCGCGCCGGAGGCGCCGCTCGACTTCGGCAATGCCGGCACCGGCTGCCGGCTGACCATGGGCTTGGTCGGCGTCTATGATTTCGATTCCACCTTCATCGGCGACGCTTCGCTGACCAAGCGGCCGATGGGCCGCGTGCTCGACCCGCTGCGTCAGATGGGCGTGCAGGTGAAGTCGGCCGAGGGCGACCGGCTGCCGGTGACGCTGCGCGGGCCGCAGACGCCGAACCCGATCACCTACCGCGTGCCGATGGCCTCTGCCCAGGTGAAATCCGCCGTGCTGCTTGCCGGCCTCAACACGCCCGGCATCACCACCGTCATCGAACCGGTAATGACCCGCGACCATACGGAAAAGATGCTGCAGGGCTTCGGCGCCAACCTGACGGTCGAGACCGATACGCAAGGCGTGCGCACCATCCGCCTCGAAGGCCGCGGCAAGCTCACCGGCCAGGTGATCGACGTGCCCGGCGACCCGTCCTCCACCGCCTTCCCGCTGGTGGCGGCGCTTCTCGTCCCGGGCTCGGACGTCACGATCCTCAACGTGCTGATGAACCCGACCCGCACCGGCCTGATCCTGACGCTCCAGGAAATGGGCGCCAATATCGAGGTCATGAACCAGCGCCTCGCCGGCGGCGAGGACGTCGCCGATCTGCGCGTCCGCTATTCGGAACTTAAGGGCGTCACCGTTCCGGAAGAGCGCGCCCCGTCGATGATCGACGAATATCCGGTGCTCGCGGTCGCCGCCGCCTTTGCCGAGGGTGCGACGGTGATGAACGGGCTCGACGAGCTGCGCGTCAAGGAATCCGACCGCCTTTCGGCCGTCGCCGATGGCCTGAAGCTAAACGGCGTCGACTGCGACGAGGGCGAAGCCTCGCTGGTCGTGCGCGGCAGGCCGGACGGCAAGGGCCTCGGCAATGCAGCGGGCGAGAAGGTGAAGACCCATCTCGACCACCGCATCGCCATGAGCTTCCTTGTCATGGGATTGGCCTCCGAGCATCCGGTGACCATCGACGACGGGACGATGATTGCCACCAGCTTCCCGGAATTCATGGATCTGATGACGGGGTTGGGTGCGAAGATCGAGTGATCGATATAACAGGACATCGGTCGGGCTCGCGTGGAGCCAAATCTCTGCAAAGCGAAATCGGCAGCGACCGGACGGCTGACGTGGTGTCCTGAGCACCCGTGTGGTGTCATGAGCACCCGTGTAGCCGACCTTCCCCGCAGCCTCGCTTTATGAGCCGTCGCCCGAAAGCGACGGCTCATACGTTACTGCGTGCCACCCGATGGGGCTTGCTGAGTACCCTGTCCTCCTGTGGGAGCGGGTTGCGTGGTTTGCCCGCCTTCAGGCGCCTGTTGCGTTCCCTGCCCGCCAGCCGGTGTTTCGATGGTCGGGGCGTTGACATTGACATCCGTGTCACCTCCGCCGCCAGCTCCATCGAACAGGTCGCCGCCAAAGAGGAACAAGGCACCGACGACAAGCAGAACCAACACTATAGCCACGGCCCAGCCGCCGCCACTACCAGTATTCACAACTGTTGGACCTCTATCAGCCATTTAACTTCTCCTTATTCTTCACGCTGTGGCAAAACTCACAGGAGTGATTTAGGTTCCACCAAGAAGAAGGGCGATAAAGCGGGGCGAAATGAGCCTGTGGACGGATTTGAAATCACGTTTAAATAGTTTGACGCGAAATAATCGTGGTTTTCATCAGTCGGACGAAAGAATTCCCCTATTGTTTGCCCGGCATGCAGGTTGGATGTCGCTCTGAATAGTGCCACCGCTGACCAGCGCCCTACCCGGCCCCATACGCAACAAGGCCGGCGAACCGTAATTTATCGAATGATCGTGGATTCTCCGACGATTTTGATCTAACAGGCCCCGCAGAAACGACCGCAGGACCAAATATGATCACCATCGCCATCGACGGACCCGCTGCCTCCGGCAAGGGCACGCTTTCGCGCCGCATCGCCGAGGAATACGGCTTCCACCACCTCGACACGGGGCTCACCTATCGTGCCACGGCCAAGGCGCTCCTCGATGCTGGGCTGTCACTCGATGACGAGGCGGTTGCCGAGACGATGGCGCGCGAGGTCGAGCTTGGCGGGCTCGATCGTTCCGTGCTATCGGCGCATGCGATCGGCGAGGCGGCATCGAAAATCGCCGTCATGCCGGCGGTGCGCCGGGCGTTGGTCGAGGCGCAGCGGGGCTTTTCGCGGAAAGAGCCGGGCACGGTGCTCGACGGGCGCGACATCGGCACCGTCGTCTGCCCGGATGCGGCGGTAAAGCTCTATGTCACCGCCTCGCCGGAAGTGCGGGCCAAGCGGCGCTATGACGAGATCATTGCCGGCGGCGGCACGGCCGATTACGGGGCGATCTTCGAGGACGTCAAGAAGCGCGACGAGCGCGACATGGGCCGGGCCGACAGCCCGCTGAAGCCCGCCGAGGATGCGCACTTGCTCGACACGTCCGAAATGGGTATAGAGGCCGCATTCCAGGCGGCGAAGACGCTGATCGACGCTGCCCTGAAAGAGAAGATTTGAAGAAAGCCCTGTTTCCGGTCCCGGCCGGAACCGTCTTTCTCGAAAAGCCTGAAATTCCGTCCATGCGCCGGATTGCCCTTTAAGAAGGGCGGACTGGGTTCAGGCCCTTTTAACGCTAGCCCCCCGGCGCACATGCGTCTCCGGCAGGAGATGCAGCAGGAGATTACATGTCTGCAACCACCCCCACCCGTGATGATTTCGCCGCACTTCTCGAAGAGTCCTTCGCCAAGACGGACCTCGCCGAAGGCTATGTCGCCAAGGGCGTCATCACGGCCATCGAAAAGGACGTCGCCATCGTCGACGTCGGTCTGAAGGTCGAAGGCCGCGTTCCGTTGAAGGAATTCGGCGCCAAGGCCAAGGACGGCTCGCTCAAGGTCGGCGACGAAGTCGAAGTCTATGTCGAGCGTATCGAAAACGCGCTCGGCGAAGCCGTTCTGTCGCGCGAAAAGGCTCGCCGCGAAGAGAGCTGGATGCGCCTGGAAGTGAAGTTCGAAGCCGGCGAACGCGTCGAAGGCATCATCTTCAACCAGGTCAAGGGCGGCTTCACCGTCGATCTCGACGGCGCCGTAGCCTTCCTGCCGCGTTCGCAGGTCGACATCCGTCCGATCCGCGACGTCACGCCGCTGATGCACAACCCGCAGCCCTTCGAAATCCTCAAGATGGACAAGCGCCGCGGCAACATCGTCGTTTCGCGCCGCACGGTTCTCGAAGAGTCGCGCGCCGAGCAGCGTTCTGAAATCGTTCAGAACCTCGAGGAAGGCCAGGTTGTCGAAGGCGTCGTCAAGAACATCACCGATTACGGTGCGTTCGTCGACCTCGGCGGCATCGACGGCCTGCTGCACGTCACCGACATGGCATGGCGCCGCGTCAACCATCCGTCGGAGATCCTGAGCATCGGCCAGCAGGTCAAGGTTCAGATCATCCGCATCAACCAGGAAACCCACCGCATCTCGCTCGGCATGAAGCAGCTCGAGTCCGATCCGTGGGATGGTATCGGTGCGAAGTACCCGGTCGGCAAGAAGATCACCGGTACGGTCACGAACATCACCGACTACGGTGCGTTCGTCGAGCTGGAGCCGGGCATCGAAGGCCTGATCCACATCTCCGAAATGTCCTGGACCAAGAAGAACGTTCACCCCGGCAAGATCCTGTCCACCAGCCAGGAAGTCGACGTGGTCGTTCTCGAAGTCGATCCGACCAAGCGCCGTATCTCGCTCGGCCTCAAGCAGACGCTCGAGAACCCGTGGCAGGCCTTCGCGCATAGCCATCCGGCCGGCACCGAAGTCGAAGGCGAAGTCAAGAACAAGACCGAATTCGGCCTGTTCATCGGCCTCGACGGCGATGTCGACGGCATGGTCCACCTTTCCGACCTCGACTGGAACCGTCCGGGCGAGCAGGTCATCGAGGAATTCAACAAGGGCGATGTCGTCCGTGCTGTCGTTCTCGATGTCGACGTCGAAAAGGAGCGGATCTCGCTCGGCATCAAGCAGCTCGGCAAGGACGCCGTCGGTGAAGCGGCTGCTTCCGGCGAACTGCGCAAGAACGCCGTCGTTTCGGCAGAAGTCATCGGCGTCAACGATGGCGGCATCGAAGTGAAGCTCGTCAACCACGAAGACATCACCTCGTTCATCCGTCGCGCCGACCTGTCGCGCGACCGCGACGAACAGCGTCCGGAGCGCTTCTCGGTTGGTCAGGTTGTCGACGCCCGCGTCACCAACTTCTCCAAGAAGGACCGCAAGATCCAGCTGTCGATCAAGGCTCTGGAAATCGCGGAAGAGAAGGAAGCCGTCGCCCAGTTCGGTTCCTCCGACTCGGGCGCCTCGCTCGGCGACATCCTGGGTGCTGCTCTGAAGAACCGTCAGAGCAACGAGTAATCGTTGTCAGGCTGGAAATGATAAGCCCGCGGAGAGCGATCTCCGCGGGCTTTTTTTAGGCTGCGATTGCTCTTGGTTCGGCGTTCAACCGAGATCGCCGAGTTTCCTGTAGAGGTCATAGGCGTCGCTTGCCTCTGCATCGACCGCATCGTCGCCGTCGCCTTCGGGATCTTGCCCTCGCCTCGCCTCTTCCCGGTCGTCTTTGCCGGTGCCGTCGTCCTCGCCCTCATCGGCTGGATGGCGGTCGGTCCGGTCGGCTTCGTCTTCCGCCTCCTCCTTTGCCGGCAGATAGGGCACCATTGCGAAGGGGATGATCTCCGGCAGACCGCTCTCGACGAGGAGAGCGACGGCCTGTTGCATGGCGACGTCTTCGCCCGCCGGCGCTTGCCCTTGAACGGCAGCCGAACCGCGCAGGGCGGCGTCCGGCTTTTCCGCAGCGACCGGTTCGGAGATGGGCTGCCCGTCCTCGGCGGCGCTGCCGGGGGGCGGAGCCTCCGGCAGCCGCTCGGGCAAATCAGGCGCCGGCCGCGTCCGCACAGCTTGTCGTTCGCCTTCCCCCGATGCCGGCGCCCGCCGGTCCTCCGCCACGCCTTCCGGCAGACCGAGACTCACTTGCAGCAGCGCATCGGCGGCGTCGGCGAGTGCGGACTCCGGCACGATTTTCCGAGGCGCCGCGGCCTGGACCGGTGCCCGTGCGTCGCTTCCTTTGGCGCGCGTCGGCCCATAGGTTCCGTCCGCCTCGAATCCTTCCGACTCCCTGGTCGGCGCTTGCGCGCCGGCCGGTTCCGCTTCGCCAAAAATCTGCTCCGCCCCGCCGTCCGCCAACTCGGCGGCCCGATGCTGGGCGGCCACGTCATCGCCTTCAGAACGAGCCGGCAAGACGTCGTCCGTCGAAGCCGCGGCATTTTCCGAAGCCTCAGCCAAAGCCGGCTCTATCGCCTCGGCCGGCTCGCGGCCGTCCTCCGTGGCCACGGCAGAAGGCGCAGGCGCAGCACTATCGCCATTGCTCGTCGATCGCGGCGTTGGGGCCGGGGCCGGCGGTTCCTCTGCCCGGGCCGGTGCGCCGGTCTCTGCCGCTTGCGGCATTTCTTCCAGAACCGGCTCGGCAGATGCACCGTCATCGGCACCGTAGGTCTTCCGCAACATCGCCTGCAGCAGCGCCAGGTCGTGTGGCTGCGGCGTCGGTGCGGAGGCAAGGTGCAGGGCTGCCGACAGCGGCAGCGGCAGATTCCTGATTCCCGTGTGGCCGGCCGGCAACGGCGTCGTGGGGTTCGCAAATCCTGTCGATGGCCCGCTTTGCGTCAGGGCAGCTAGGCGTCGCGCAAGGCTGCCGCCGCCAAGCTGCCTCTCTATCGCCTGACGCTCCGGCAGCGGCAAGGATTCCACTACCTCGACGAGACGCCGGACAAAGCCGCGGCCGCCTTCCTGCGGCAGCGGCGGAAACTTCAGAACACGGGCGAGGTCCTCAACGAGTCGCACCAGCGCCTCGCGGGGAAGAATCTCCTTGCCCGAGAGGTGACGTCCAAGGATGTCGAGCAACTTCTGGATCGCCTCGGCGCGCTGGCCGGCAGGCGGCAGGACCCGCCGGACGGCCTGGACGAGATCGTCGCCGAGCGTGGTTGCGTTCCTGATCGTGCCAATAGGTATCGGCATCCTCATCTCCAATTGCGTGCGGCGGCGCCATCGCGGAGCCGCGCTCGCCATCGAACGTCCTTGCTGCTAGAGGGCGCCTCATGCGCATATCGGCCGATGGGCCGGCCCCGCGGCGGGCTAGCCGCTGGCATGGGACTTGGCATGATGACTGAATAAAGAGCGAAGAAGTTTAGGAAGTGTTAACCATGGCTGCGGCAGGGGGCGCTTTTTCCGATGGCCTCGCCAACCGGATCATGCGTCCAAGGCTTCGCTCTTGCCGGAGGGCTCCCGCCGGTCCATCCTATGAGGGCCAGTCCCGATGGAGCTGCCGATGACATTCCGTCCGCCGCAAGCGCTCAGCCGTTTCGATGCCGGAAGCGGCGTGAACGTCCTCGAATACGAATTGATGGCCGAGCGCGCCGACGCCCTGGGGCGCCATGGCCTCAAGGTCGAGAAAGCGCTCGCCGCCCTTACCGGCTTCGACCGGGATCGGGGCCGGCCGGAGGAACGCCAGCGGCTGCTCGACGAGGCGGCTGACGCCGTCTGGGCCTTTCTCATCCAGCGGGAAATCTGCGGATTGCGCGACAGCCGCGACGCGGTGCGCCGCTACGGCATTCCGGGGGAAGTCATGGCGCGGCTCGGGATCGTCAGGAGAAGATAGGCCGCACGTCCCAGGGGCGGGACGCGGCAGTCTGCTCGCGTCGCAGCTTCAGGCATCAGGCAGGCCCGGCGAAAGCCGCCGCCGAGCCTCATTTGAGCGAGCCGTTACCAGCCGTATCTGTAGTACCGATGGCCGTAGTAACCGGGACGATAATAGCGGTACGGAGCGCCGTAATACCGGTATGGATAATAGCCGGGGTAGTAGCCTGGGCCGTAATAGCGGGTGCCGTAATAATAGCGGTTCCCATAGTAATGGTGACGCGGATAGTATCCGCCCGTCCCGAAATAGAAGGTGATTCCGGCTCGCCGATAGCCGTGATGGTAGCCCGGCCAGCCGCCGTAATAGCCGCCGCGCCAGCGCGGGTAATAGCCCCGACCATAGTATCCGCGGTGGGTGACAGTTTGGACGCCTGCGGGCGCCTTGATCTCTATGTCGAGCGCCGGACGCGGCATGGCCTGGACGGGCGCTGCGGGGGGGATCATGGAGGCGGCCGCCAAAGCGCAGCTCATAACGAAATTCCGAAATCCCGTCATTTTCTCCTCACTTTCCGAAAGACGTGCTTTCTGGTTCCTGCCCCTTCTCCGAAGACATTTGTTTGGTTGGTTCTATTTCATGACTCTCGGCGCGCACACGCGTACTCAGGCCCGGATCTCCGCGCGGTCCAGTCGTCCGCAGAAGCATGCGCCTCTCCGGCGCTCATGTCACTGGAATTCTTGCCTGTCGTGGCGCGTTGGAACGCTCGTCGGGATCGGCGGAAAGCGGATTACGCCGAAGCGGCCGCTTGCCGGCGCTTTTTCGCATCCTGACGCGAAAACTTCAAAATGCCTGTTGACACTTCGCCCCCGGCCTTTTACATGCCGGTCCGTCGCCCAGATGGCGGAATTGGTAGACGCGCAGGTTTCAGGTACCTGTGCCGCGAGGCGTGGAGGTTCGAGTCCTCTTCTGGGCACCATTTCCCTTTAGAAATGCAGAAAAAGCCCGGATTCCCGGGCTTTTTGCATTTTTGCGATCAAGGCAAAAGCGGGCATGCTGACGCCCTACGCCGCCGTGCCCGCCTCTTCGCCGGGTGGCTGTCCGGCGTTCGCGGCGGTCGGCAGCACCTCGTAGATTTCCAGAGCAGTGGCTCGCCCCTTCGCCTGGGCAAGGCCGAGCGGGCGGAAGGCGATCACCTCGCTGCACTGCGCCACCACGGCGCCGCTCGCGAGAATCGTGGTGCCGTAGTCCTTGTTCATGCCCTCGAGCCGCGAGGCGACGTTCACCGTGTCGCCCATGGCGGTATATTGCAGGCGCTCCTTGGCGCCGACGCTGCCGACGACGGCCGGACCGGTATGGAGGCCGAAGCGGGTACGGAACTCCGGCAGCCCCCTCTCCCGCTGGCTGGCGTTGAAGGCGGCGAGCCGCTCTTCGACCGCCAACGCGCAGCGGCAGGCGTGTTCGGCATGGTGCGGATCGGCGACTGGCGCGTTCCACATGGCAAAGACCGAATCGCCGAGAAACTGGATGATTGTGCCTTCATGGGCGGCGACCACCTCGCTGAAGATGTCGAAATATTCCGACAGCATCGCCACCACCGCCTCCGGCGAGTGGTGTTCGCTGATCGTCGTGAAATCGTAGATGTCGGTGAACAGCGCCGTCACCTCCTGGCGCCAGCCGGCGCGACCGGCGAACTGCCCGGATTCGATGCCCTTGCGCACCAGTTCGCGCGGCACGTAAAGCGCAAAGGTGGAGATCGCATCGCGGGCCCTGTTCATCGCGCTGTTGAGGGTCGAGATTTCCGCCACGTGCGAGGAGACCTTGATCGGCGTTGCGAAATCGAGATCCTGCAGCCGATTGGCACTGGCGGTCAGCTGGTTGAGCGACTTGGTGATCAGATGCGCGAGGACTAGCGAGAAGAGGACGGCAAGCACCACCACCGAACCGGAGATGGCGAGGCCCTGGACGAGAGTCTCGTTGGCGGCGGCCATCAACTCGTCGAGCGGCGCCGCGACCACGATCCGGTGGCCCGCTAGAAGCTGCGCCGATTGGATCGGCGTCACCGCGACGAGATAGGTGCGATCGCCGACATCGACCAGGACCGCCTTGCCCGGGGCCGGCGGATTGCGCCGGATGCTTTCGACGAGCGGATCGGCCTCAGGCACCGCGACCGGAGTGGTGCTGTCCTTCGTAGCCAGAATGCGCTTCATCGCCATCGGATCCGAATGGATGATCGGCCTTCCGACAGCATCGAGAACCAGCGACACGGAGTCGGCCGTCAGCCGTTCGCGAGACAGGAAATCGGTGATCGTGTCCACGACGACGTCGGCGCCGATGACGATCTGCGGATTGCCGCGATGAGCCTGCGAAATGGTCATGCCGAGCTTGCCCGTCGTTGCCATCTCGTAGGGGCCGACCGACATCGGCGCCTTGCCATTGACGGCCGCGCGGTACCAGGGGCGCGTCCGCGGATCGTAGGCGGTCGAGGGCACGCGGCGTTCGGCAAACTGCAGGCCGCTTTCGTCGAGGAAGAGGATCCGATAAAGCCCCCTTCCCTGGTCGTCGCGCTCCATCGAACGCACCGCGAGCGTCGCGCCGCGCGGCGCGTCGAGTGCCATCCGCCAGGCAGACGAGCGAAGATCGACCACGTGGAAGAAGGCGCCGCTCGGATAGCCGACATAGACGCCGTCGATATGCGGCGAGCGGATGATGCCTTCGCGCAGCAGCGCCACCTTGTCGTTCATGCGCTGCGGCGGCGGTACCAGAAAGGCGTTGGCGACAGATGCCACGAGGCTGACCAGCGCCGACGTGTCCCCGGAAAGCATACCGAGCCGATCCACGAGGCGATCGACGAAGGCGCCCATGTTGGCCTCGGCATCCTCGATTGCGGCGTTGCGGGCGCGGCGGTAGTCGAGCCCTACGAGGGTGGCGGACACGACGACGAGCACGGCGACCATGACGAGGCTCAGCAGCGACCGGAGCGTCCAGGTATCGAGACGCTTGTTCTCCTTAGAGCCGCGCATGTCCGTGCCCCTATGCGGATTGGCTAGGTCCTGAACCTAAAATTGATCTTGGCGCTATCGCGCGGGCTTGCATAGGGCCGTTTGTTGCCGTTGTCAGCAGGGCGGCGTCAATTGACGCTGACCGGCCGGGACCGCATCCGCGCCACCGTCTCCCGTTCCGCCCGCTTGCAGCGCATCGGCGGCAGGTTGCGGTCCATCAAGTCCATGTCCTCGAGCACCATCTCGCCCATCTTCTTGAACGCCTGGTCGAGCGCGCCGGCGCGATGCGCCGAGCGCAGGAAGCCGGGAAGCCGGCGGACCGGATGGTCGAGCGGAAGCGGTTCTTCCGGGAAGACGTCGCTCGCCGCGACGATCCGGCCGCTTTCGACCGCGGCGATCAGCGCATCGAAGTCGACGACGCCGGCGCGGCTGAGCAGAATGAAGGCCGCTCCGGGCCGCATCTTGGCGAAGGCTTCGGCAGCGAGAAAACCTTCATTCTCGCTGGTGACGGCGGCGACGACGAAGACGAAATCGCTGATCGAGAGCACCGTCTCGAGCGAGGCCGGCTCAACCCCGGCGTCGGTGAGAATGGAGGCGGGCAGCCAGGATCATGGACGCGGATCCTGGCGCGAAAACCGGAAAGCACCCGGTTCAACGCCCTTCCGAGATCGCCGAAGCCGACGATGCCGATCTCGGAGCCGGAGAGGAGCCGCGCCGAAGCGTTGACTTCGCCGCCCCAGAGCTCGCGTCCCTCGCGGAAGGCGAGATCGGCATCGACGATGCCCCGGGCGAGATTGAGCGCCATGGCGAGCCCCAGTTCCGCCACCGGCTCGGCGAACACCTGCCCGCTCGTCACCACGTGAATGCCGCGCTGGAAAAGCACCTCATAGGGCATGTTGTTGAGGAGGTTGCTTTCGACATTGAGGATGGCGCGCAGCTGCGGCATGCGTTCGAGCGTCCGCTCGTCCAGCGGCGGCTGGCCGATGATGTAGCGAACCTCGCCAAGCGTTGCGTCATCGAGCCCGGCAATGTTTTCCGGATCGGCCTCGACGATGCGATAGCGTCGATCGAGTTCACCTCGCGTTTGCCGGCTGAAGATCAGCTCAAGCGTGCGCGGCGCCGGCGCGCTGATGACAAGCGGTCGCTTCGTCTCGGGCATTGTCTTTCCTCCCTCTCCAGCCGAGAAAGCCGCCGCATTCAATAGTTCAGGCCGCGCTTCTGCCGTTCGAGCGACGGCGGCAGTCGGCCGCTTTGAAAGACCGGCCCGTCGCCCTTGCGGCATCGGTAGATCGTATCGAAACGAGGGCGGCCATGAGAGGGTTCGAACGGCCCGTAGCGGTCGATGAAGACCTGCTCGCAGACGGTGCTCTCGCCGTCCTGCAACGGGTTCACTGGCCGCACGCCGGGAAGGTCATGAAAGCTCTGGGCGAAATTGAGACGCGTCCCGTCCGCCAGGGCGGCACTGGTGAAGAGGCTCAGCACCAGGGCGGCCAGGAAAAGCGATAGTGCGGAACGGAAGGAACTCATGCCGGCGGACTCTCGGAGCACGGCGGCGGAACGCCGACGCAGGGACACGGTATCGCGGCCGACAAACTTGCGCTATAGGCCAGCTACACTCTACAGCGCCGCCGCATCAGACGCGGCGAAGTGCTGCTACTTTGAATCACTGCATGGTTCCTTAAATCGAATCCGCTTTAAGGAACCATGCAGCTCACGATCTGGGGATTCTCGATGGCGAATACAATACGGTTCCACGAAGGTGATATTTCCGCAACCGACGCGGCCCGCTACACCGGCGCGATCGCCATCGACACGGAAACGCTCGGCCTCGTTCCCCGCCGCGACCGTCTCTGCGTCGTGCAGCTTTCGCCGGGCGACGGTACCGCCGACGTGATCCGCATCGCCGCCGGACAGAAAGAGGCGCCGAACCTCGTTGCCATGCTTGCCGATCCGGCCCGCCAGAAGATTTTCCACTTCGGCCGCTTCGACATCGCCGTGCTGTTCCACACTTTCGGCGTTACCGCCACTCCGGTCTTCTGCACCAAGATCGCCTCGCGTCTGACCCGCACCTATACGGACCGGCACGGCCTCAAGGACAATCTCAAGGAACTGCTCGACATCGATATCTCCAAGCAGCAGCAGTCCTCCGACTGGGCCGCCGAAATCCTCTCGCCGGCGCAGCTCGAATACGCCGCCTCGGATGTGCTCCACCTGCATGCGCTCAAGGACAAGCTGACGGCGCGCCTCATGCGCGACGGCCGCATCGACCACGCCGAAGCCTGCTTCGCCTTCCTGCCGACCCGCGCCAAGCTCGACCTGCTCGGCTGGGAAGAGACGGATATTTTCGCCCATAGCTAAGGGCAGGCTTGTCGGTTCTCGGGGTGAGTCTCGGGCACTGCGGTCCTTTGCCAAATCCCGATTTTCTCCACTCCAGCGTCATCCTCGGGCTTGACCGGAGGATCCATGCCCATGCCTCAAACAGTCGAAACTTGGTTACGCCAGTTCTGAAAAGCGCGTGCACCGGTGTTTGTGTTTAGATCCTCGGCTCAAGCCCGAGGATGACCCATTGGTGGGGTGCGCCAGTGAGACGAGGCATACAGCCCGCGCACAATTCGGGGCGGCGACGTGGGGGCCGATCCCAGTCACCTCTTCAAGGCATCATCCACAGCAGCGCGGCATAGCGGGCCGCCTTGCCGATCGTCACATAAGCGAGGAAGGCGGCGAGCGGCGTGCGGAGCAAGCCCGCCGCGAGCGTCAGCGGATCGCCGACGATCGGTAGCCAGGAGAAAAGCAGCACCGGCTGGCCGTATCGCGCGAAGAGCGTTTCGGCCTTTTGCCGCGCCTGCGGCGAGACCGGAAACCAGCGCCGGCCCTCGAAGCGGATCGCGAAGCGGCCGAGGGCGTAATTCACCAGCGCGCCGAGCACATTGCCCGCCGTCGCTGCGAGAAACAGCGCGGCCCGGGTCGTCTCGGCTGAAAGAGCCGCAGCAACCACCGCCGCTTCCGACAGGCCGAACAGCAAGGTCGCGGAGAGAAAGGCTGCGCCGAAGACGCCGGCAAGCGTGGCGAGATCCAGGAGTTCAGCTCCTGTCGACGTGGCCGAGATCGCGCTCCGGCTCGATGACGTCGCGGATTCGCTGCTTCAATTCCTTTGGCCCCGGAAAGCCGCCGTCGCGCTTGCGCTCCCAGACGAGCTCGCCATCGACGCGGATCTCGAAATTGCCGCCGGTGCCGGGGATCAGCGCCACCTCGCCGAGCGTGTCGGCAAAGGTCGACAGCAGCTCCTGCGCCATCCAGCCGGCGCGCAGTAGCCAGTTGCACTGGGTGCAATAAAGGATCGTGACGCGCGGCTTCTCACTCATCTGACAATATCCTGTTTCGGCCACCATAGCTTTGTGGTTGGCGCGGAACAACCGGCGCCTCACTGGCTCTTCACACAATTGTCAACTCGAGCAATCATGTTTTTATCGCGCGGTCCTTGTTTTTGAAGACATGTGCGGCAAGAGACTTCGCATTGCAACACTTTGCGAGAGGGATAGCATGACCACTGCAACCAAAAGCCGCCCGCGGACGATCCTGCCGGCGCTCGAAAAGATCTACCTGCCGCTCGATACTTTCGCCGAGACGCTGCTGCGCGTTCTCGCCGGCGCGCTGCTCGTCACCCATGGCTACGGCAAGATCCTCGATCCGTTCGGCGCCGCCGGCATGGTCGAAGGGCTCGGCTTCTATCCGGGCGTCTTCTGGTCGCCGCTGCTTTCGGCCACCGAATTCTTCGGCGGCATCTTCCTCGCCATCGGCTTCCTAACCCGACCCGCCGCCTTTGCGGCCACCATCGTGCTGCTCGTCACCGTCTATTTCCACGGCATCGTCCAGGGTGAGGGCCTCGGCGGCGCCGAGAAGTCGATCCTTTGGGCCGCGATCACCTTCTTCTTCGCCATCCGCGGCGCCAACGGCCAGTCGGTCGACGCCAAGCTCGGCAAGCAATTCTGAACCTTGTACCGAGACGCGGCCGAAGTGTTCCGGCCGCATCTCAGCCTACTTGAACGGCAGCTTCGCCCGTGGTCATCTGACGGCGGGAGGAGCGAAGCATGAGTGAAGCGATCGAAGGCGGCTGCTTTTGCGGCCGCATCCGCTACCGTCTGAAACGTCGGCCGATGTTCGTCCATTGCTGCCATTGCCGCGATTGCCAGCGCCAGCTCGGCAGCGCCTTCGTCCTCAACGGCCTCGTCGAGGCGGAAAACCTCGAGCTTCTTCAAGGCGAGCCGGTCATGGTTTCGCTATCGACCGACAGCGGCCGGCCGCATGACGTCTATCGCTGCACCGATTGCCAGTCGGCGCTCTGGAGCGACTACGGCCGGCGCAAGTGGCTCTCCTTCCTGCGTCTCGCGACGCTCGACCGGCCGTCCGAATTTCCGCCGGACGTGCACATCTACACGCGCTCGAAACTCGATTGGGTGCCGCTGCCGGCGGGCGCCAGGGTCTTCGAAGCCTATTACGATACGCAGGCGGAATGGCCGCAAGAGAGCCTCGATCGCCTCAATGAGGCACGCACCAAGGCAAAAGGGCAGGCGAGGCCATGACGAAAAGCGAGCGCAAGAAGATGGCGGCGGGCGAGTGGTACACCTGCCTCGACCCGGAACTCGACGCACTGCGCGCCTCCGCCCGCCGAGCGGTTCACGAGCACAACACGATGGCACCGGACGAGCGCGGCCGCATGGCGTCGGCGCTCGAGGCGATCTTCGCAGCCGTCGCGGCGGACGTCTTCATCGAGGCGCCGTTCCATTGCTCCTACGGCATCAACATCACGCTTGGCGCCGGCGCCTACCTCAATGCCGGCTGCACCATTCTCGACAGCGCCCCGGTCGCGATCGGCGATGGCTCGATGCTGGGTCCCGGCGTCCATATCTACTGCGCCGAGCATCACAAGGACGTGGCGCTGCGCCGCGCCGGCCTGGAAATCGCCCAGCCGGTGACGATCGGCAAGGACGTCTGGATCGGCGGCGGTGCGATTGTCCTGGCCGGCGTGACGATCGGCGACGGCGCGATCGTCGGGGCGGGCGCGGTGGTGACGCGGGACGTGGCGGCGGGCGCGAGGGTTGTGGGGAATCCGGCGCGGGTTTTGCGCTGACAAAGGTAAGGACGAGTCACAATGGCCGAAATAGCGATCAAAGTTCGCCCGGCGCGCTTCGCGGATGTGCCGGCGCTTTGCGCCTTCCTGAACGAGATCATCAGGATCGGCGGCACCACGGCGCATAAAGCGCCATTCACGCATGAGAGCTTCGTCGACCATTTTCTGGCAGGCCCGGGCTTCGTCAGTTGCTTCGTCGCCGAGGATGGTTCAGGCCAGCCCTGCGCCTTTCAGGCCCTAGAGCGTTTTGACAGCCTCCCCGAAGGCTGGGCAGACATCGGCACCTTCGCCCGGCCGCACGCGAAGCTTCCCGGCGCCGGCACGGCGCTATTCGCCGCGACGAAAGCGCATGCCCGCGATTCCGGGCTTACCGCAATCAATGCCACGATCCGCGCCGACAATGTCGGCGGCCTCGCCTACTACAGCAAGATGGGCTTCGTCGACTACAAGATCGACAAGGCGGTGCCGCTGAAGGACGGACGGGCGGTCGATCGGATTTCGAAGCGATATTTGTTTTGAGGCGTGTGCATGGATCCTCGGATCAAGCCCGCGGATGGCGAAGGACGAGGGACCGCAATTGACCCCGCCACGCTTAGTCATGCGGGGGCTGCTTTTTGGTTGGCACCAACTCAGGCGGTCGGCGGCTTGGGCAGTCGCTACGCAGCTTCAGTGCGCCGACCTCCCCACCCGTCATCCTCGGGCTTGACCCGAGGATCCACGCACAAGCTCTCACCAAAGCTCAAAATAGAGGTCGCGCCAGCCCGGATTCATCTTCTCGATCAATTCGACCTTCCATTGTCGGTACCAGCGCTTGAGAGATTTCTCGCGCTGGATAGCGGTGCCGATCTGCAGATGTTCTTCGTACCAGACGAGTCGGTTGCAGCCGTATTTCGATGCGAAGCCCGGTGTTAGCCCTTCTCGATGCTCGAAGATGCGGCGCTCAAGATCTGACGTGACGCCGATACAGAGCGTTCCGCGCATTTGATTCGTAACGATGTAGACGTATCCGGCCATGCCGACGATGGTGCTTGTGCATGGATCCTCGGGTCAAGCCCGAGGATGACGCGGGAGTGGGTGTGGCCGACAATTCCGCTACGTCTGGACGCGGTAGCCGTCAATGCTCTCGTCGCAAATTCACTCGATCGACTATGGGCGAAATTCACCCGGCCGTGCTGAGAGTCGGAAGTCGCTCCTTTTCCTCTCGGTCATACTCGGGCTTGACCCGAGTATCCATGCGCGAGCCCTCGACTTTCGAACCCCCGAAACGCGAAATCCGTGGCGGCAACAATCTTCCCGCGGTGGTTTGAAGGATCGCTCGCCAAGTCGCCGAGTTCGGTGAACGAAAATCGCAGCAAACTCATGGAACAATCACTCATCGCCCATCTTCAACGCCGCGATGAACGCCTCCTGCGGGATCTCCACCTTGCCGAACTGGCGCATGCGCTTCTTGCCTTCCTTCTGCTTTTCCAGAAGCTTGCGCTTGCGGGTGGCGTCGCCGCCGTAGCACTTGGCGGTCACGTCCTTGCGCAGCGCCCTGACCGTCTCGCGGGCGATGATGCGGCCGCCGATCGCCGCCTGGATCGGGATCTGGAACATGTGCTGCGGGATCAGGTCCTTTAACTTCTCGCACATGACGCGGCCGCGCTTTTCCGCCGCCGAGCGGTGGACCAGCATCGACAGCGCGTCGACCGGCTCGGCATTGACGAGGATCGACATCTTGACGAGGTCGCTCTCGCGGTAGTCCGAGAGGTGATAGTCGAAGGAGGCATAGCCCTTGGAGATCGATTTCAGCCGGTCGTAGAAGTCGAAGACGACTTCGTTGAGCGGCAGGTCGTAGGTCAGCATCGCCCGGCTGCCGACATAGGTGAGTTCGATCTGGATGCCGCGCCGATCCTGGCAGAGTTTTAGGATGCCGCCGAGATATTCGTCGGGCGTTATGATCGTCGCGCGGATCCACGGCTCGCGAAATTCGGTGATCTTGACGACGTCCGGCATGTCGGCCGGGTTGTGCAGTTCCTTCTCGGTGCCGTCGGTCATGGTGAGCTGATAGACGACCGACGGGGCAGTGGCGATCAGGTCGAGGTCGAACTCGCGCGACAGGCGCTCCTGGATGATTTCTAGATGCAGCAGCCCGAGGAAGCCGCAGCGGAAGCCGAATCCCAGAGCCGCGGAGGATTCCATCTCGAAGGAGAACGACGCGTCGTTGAGGCGGAGCTTGCCCATGGCGCTGCGCAATTCCTCGAAGTCGGCCGCGTCGACTGGGAAGAGGCCGCAGAAGACCACCGGCTGCGCCGGCTTGAAGCCGGGCAGCGCCGTCTCCGTCGGGCGCCTGTCGTCGGTGATCGTATCGCCGACGCGGGTGTCAGCCACTTCCTTGATCGAGGCGGTGATGAAGCCGATCTCGCCGGGGCCGAGCGAATCCATCGCCACCATCTTCGGCGTCAGCACGCCGACGCGCTCGATCGTGTATTTGGCGCCGGTGCCCATCATCCGGATCGTCTGGCCCTTCACCAGCACGCCGTCGATGATGCGCACCAGAACCATGACGCCGAGATAGGTGTCGTACCAGCTGTCGACGAGCAAGGCCTTGAGCGGCGCCTTCTCCCCGCCCGTGCTCTTCGGCGCCGGCAGCTTGTGGACGATCGCTTCGAGCACATCCGGAATGCCGAGACCGGTCTTGGCCGAGATCAGCACCGCGTCGGAAGCGTCGATGCCGATCACCTCCTCGATCTGCTCCTTGATGCGGTCGGGCTCGGCGGCCGGCAGGTCGATCTTGTTGAGCACGGTGACGAGCTCGTGATTGTTGTCGATCGCCTGGTAGACATTGGCGAGCGTCTGGGCCTCGACGCCCTGGCTGGCGTCGACGACGAGCAGCGAGCCCTCGCAGGCCGAAAGCGAGCGTGAGACTTCGTAGGCAAAGTCGACATGGCCGGGCGTGTCGATCAGGTTCAGCACATAGGTGTCGCCGTCATTCGCCTTGTAGTGCAGGCGCACCGTCTGGGCCTTGATGGTGATGCCGCGCTCGCGCTCGATATCCATGCTGTCCAGCACCTGCTCGGACATCTCGCGCTCGGCAAGCCCGCCGGTCAGCTGGATCAGCCGGTCGGCCAGCGTCGATTTGCCGTGGTCGATATGGGCCACGATCGAGAAGTTGCGGATATGCGACAGGGGCGTCTTGGAAGATGGTGTGCTCATGGGGCGCATATAGCAGCGCGATCAGGCGGCGCAAAGCGGGAAATGAAGGCTTCGTTCACTATAAATCCGGGCGTGGCGCGGCTATTTCGCCCTCGCCTCCGCCTCGGCAAGCGCGCCCGCATTCGGCACCTGCGCGCTCTTCAGTTCGAAGCTCTCGCAGAGCTGCGGCGGCACGCGCTCGCGCAGCCGCAGGCGGATGAGCACGAAGGCCGCATAGAGGACGGCGACGGCGATCGTCGCATGGATGAACAGCTGTGCGCCGAAGACCGGCGTCAGCAGCGTCACGAGCATCGGCACCAGCGTCGCCGCCGCCGACCAGGCGACCAGCATGGTGCTGGCGAGCGGCACGTAATCGGCGGGATCGGTGCGGTCGTTGGCATGGGCATTGGCGATCGAATAGACCGTCTCGACGGCGCCGGCGAAGAGCGCGAAGACGAGCATCAGCAGCGGAAGGCTTTCAAAGGAGACGACGAGCGCTGCGAGCCCCGCCGCCACGATCAGGCCGCAGGTGGCGATGAGAACGATGCGGCGGTCGATCCGGTCGGAAAGCGAGCCCATCGGATACTGGATGAGGAGCAGGCCGAACTGCATGACGAACATCAGCGTCGCCACGTCCTCTTGGCTCATCGCATTGGCGGCGGCATAGATCGGCGTGAAGCCCTGCACCAGCATCGAGAGGCCGCCGGAGGCGAGCACGCCGATGAGGGCGACGGGGGAGCTGCGCCAAGCCATGGCGATGTCGATGCTGACCTTGGCGGGCGCGGGCGGCGTCGGCAGGCGTGTGAGGCCGATCGGCAATATGGCGAGCGCCGTGAAGAAGATCGTGACGATCGGTGCGATGTTGCCGTCGACCGGGATGCGGCCGAAAAGCCAGGCGCCGGCCCCAAGCCCGATCACATAGGCCATGTAGAAAAGCGCCATGGCCTTGCCGCGCCAGTGGTTGTCGCTCGCGTGGTTCAGCCAGCTCTGGGTGATGATGAAGTTGGTGTTGGCGGCTGCGCCGTAGAGCGCGCGAGCGAAGATCCAGAGAAGGGGATGGACGCCGAGGCTGATCAGCACGGCCGCTAGGATGACGAGCGCCATCGAACAGGAAAACGCCCGCGCATGGCCGACGCGGTGGATCAGCGGACCAGCCATCACGCAGCCGATCAGGCCGCCGAAGGCGATTGCGGTGACCGCCGCGCCCGGTACCCACTCCGGTGCTGCGGAGCGCGTCAGCACGAAGGGAACATAGGCAAGCATCATGCCATTGCCGATGGCGACGGCGGTCATCGAGGTGACGATGCTGGCAATCGACAGGAGAGACGAACGATCGCTGCCCATGTGCTTGTCCTCTCGCAGCCGCTTCTCCGACGCAAACTAACGCGGCGCGGCCTGTCGCATTGTCGCCGGAGCGGCATGGAAGAAATTTATTTTGGGCCAACGGGGGCCGCTTGACTCCACTATATGAGAAATGCAATCTCAAATAATGGAACAGGCAATCAACTCCCTCGAACGGACGATCGGCGAGCGCGTGCGTGAGATGCGGACGCTCCAGACCCTGACGCTCGACGAATTGGCGATCCGCTCCGGCGTCAGCCGGGCGATGATCTCCCGGGTCGAACGCGGCGAGGCGAGCCCGACGGCACAGCTACTGGCAAAACTGTGCAGCGCCCTCGGCACGACGCTCTCGGCGCTTTTCGCCTCTGCCGCGGACAACCCCTCGCCGATCGCGCGGCGGGCGGAGCAGCGGCTCTGGCGCGATCCGGAAAGCGGCTATCTGCGCCGCTCGGTGTCGCCGGAGGGCCTCGGCTCGCCGGTCGATATCGTCGAGGTCGAGTTCCCGCCCGGAGCCCGCGTCGTCTTCGAACGCCAGCCGGCCGACCGCGGCATCACCCAGCACCTCTGGCTTTTCTCCGGGCGACTGGAACTGACGATGGAGAGCGGACCGCAGGTGCTGGAGGCCGGCGACTGCCTGTTCATGGGCCTCGAAGAGGCGCACATCTTCCACAATCCCTACGACGAGCCGGCACACTACGCCGTGATCCTCTGCCGCACCAAGGTGTAATCATGCCCGACGTAACGATCCGCGTGCTTACCGAAGCAGAAACCCGCGCCGCGCTGCCGACGCTCGCCGAAATCCTCTCCGACTGCGTCGAGGGCGGCGCCTCGGTGGGCTTCATGCAGCCCTTTGGACCGGAAGACGCGGTGCCCTATTGGCAGGGGGTCGCCGCCGCCGTCGGCCGGCAAGAGACGGTGCTCCTTGTTGCCGAGCTCGACGGACGCGCTGTCGGCACCGTGCAGCTTGGGGTCGCGACGATGCCGAACCAGCCGCACCGCGCCGACATCAAGAAACTGCTGGTGCATCAGGACGCGCGCGGCCTGGGTCTTGCTCGGCGGCTGATGGACAAAGCCGAGGCCGAGGCGCAAAAGCGTGGCCGGCGCGTGCTGGTGCTCGATACCGCGACCGGCGAGCCGGCGGAGGCGATCTACGAGCGCTTCGGCTGGCTGCGGGCCGGCGTCGTTCCCGACTATGCGCTGATGCCGGACGGGCGCTACTGCGCGACGACGTTTTTCTACAAGCATCTGGCGGCTTAAGTGGAACTCGGAATTGCCCCGCATCCCCGACCGAACCTATCAAGGTAAATTCCAATAGCATTGCCTAAAATCAGGACACCCAGAATGCGCGTTTACTTCTCCGAAGATCACAAGCTCCGAGACGCGAAGACAGAGCTGCATGGCGGCGAGCTCGTACCGCCCTTCGAGGCGCCATTTCGGGTCGAATGGATTCTCGCCGCCGTCAAGGAAGCGGGTTTCTCCGACGTGGTCGCACCCGAACAGCATGGCATGGAGACTGCGCTGAAGCTGCATTCGGCGGATTACCTCGAGTTCCTCGAAACCGCCTGGCCGCGCTGGGTCGCCGACGGCTACCGCGGCGAGGCTATCCCCGCCTGCTTTCCGGCGCGGCGCATGCGCCAGCATCCGCCGAAGGATATCGACGGCGCCCTCGGCTACTATTCCTTTGCCGCCGAGACGGCGATCACCGAAGGCACTTTCGCCGCCGCGCGCGCCGCGATGGATTGCGCGATTTCGGCGGCGGACCACGTCGCTGCCAGCAACCCTGCCGCTTTCGCGCTCTGCCGTCCGCCCGGCCATCATGCGGCGATCGACCTCTTCGGCGGCTACTCCTTCATCAACAATGCCGCCTGCGCCGCCCAGCGGCTGCGCGACCGCGGCGCGGCAAAAGTTGCCGTCCTGGATGTCGATTTCCACCACGGCAACGGTACCCAGGATATCTTCTACGAGCGCGGCGACGTCTTCTTCGCCTCGCTGCACGGAGATCCGGTCGATGCCTTCCCGCATTTCCTCGGCTTCGCCGACGAGGAAGGGGCCGGAGCGGGACTCGGCACGACAAGGAACTATCCCATGCCGCGCGGCACCACCTTCGAGACCTGGGTAGCGGCGATGGATGACGCGCTCGCGCGCATTGCCGGTTTCGGGACCGAGGCGCTCGTGCTCTCGCTCGGCGTCGATTCGTTCGAGCGCGACCCGATCAGCTTCTTCAAGCTGAAATCGGAAGATTTTCTTAGCATGGGCGCGCGCTTGCGGAAGGCCGGCCTGCCGGTCGTCGTCTGCATGGAGGGCGGCTACGGCGTGCCGGAGATCGGCCTCAACGTCGCCAATGTCCTGAAGGGCATCGCCGGCTGATCGGCCTCAGCCGTCTAGGACACGAAGAACTGCGACAGCCCTTGGCCGGCGGCGAAGGCGAGATAGGCGAGCACGGCGAAATAGATGGTAGTGGCGACGAGGAAGAGGTAGCCGCCGGCCACCATCAGCCCGTCGCGCTGGATGATGCCGAGCGACAGAAGCAGGATGGCAATGCCCGGCAGCGTGTTCGACAGCGGGATCAGCCCGAGCGGGAACATCAGCAACACGCCGCCCGCCATTATCATCAGGCCGTTGAAGCGGTTCATGACGGCGCCATGGGTGAGGAAGTGCAGCCTCGGGCGCACATAGCGGTCGAGTTTCGAAACCAGCGCCGCGCCCTTCTGCAGGGTCGGTACGAGTTTTTCGGTCTCGATCTGCCGGTCGAGAATGCGCCGCGGCAGCCAGGGCAGACGATTGAGGGTGATCGCCAGCGAAATGAGAATGATCGCCGCGCCGAAGACGGTGCTGACCCCGGGGATAGAAACCGGAATCAGGAAAGGCAGCGTCAACAGTGCGCAGAGAAGCAGGAAACCGTGCTCGCCGATCTCGATCATCAGTTCGCGCAGCGTGACCGTATTGCCTCGGATCGAAGCGATCATCCCGGTCAGCGTATCGCTGAGGCTGCGCTCTGTATCATCGAACTCGATCGCCATTCATATCCCTCTCGTCTGCGTCTCGGCCCGGCATTGGCACCGTAGCGCGGGCCTGTGAAGCTTCGGTTATCGTCCCCTCTGGACGGCAATGTGGCGAAGCAAGGTGAAATGCTGCAGTGCCGAAACATTACAGCTGCCGGTCTGTGTGGAAAGCGCCGCGCCCCTTCATCTTCCTGCCGCAATCGATAGTATGAAGCAGCTTTAGCACCAATGGGGACAATTGATTCGATGATCAAGAAATGCGCCATCCTGGCTGTCGCGGCCATCTATCTTTCCGGATGCACGACCACCGATCCCTATACGGGAGAACAGAAGATGTCGAACACGGCCGGCGGCGCATTGCTCGGTGCGGGTCTCGGCGCCGCAACCGGCCTCCTGGTCGGCGGCAGTGCGGCGGGACGGCGTGACGCCGCACTCGTCGGCGCCGGCATCGGTGCGCTCGGCGGCGGCCTGATCGGCAACTACATGGATCAGCAGGAATCGGAGTTGCGCGCCCAGTTGCAGGGCACCGGCGTCTCCGTCACGCGCCAGGGCGACCGGATCATCCTCAACATGCCGTCGAACATAACCTTTGCGACCGACCGCGACCAGGTGATCCCGCCCTTCTACCCGACGCTCGATTCGGTCGCGGTCGTCTTGCGCAAGTTCAACAAGACGCTGATCGACGTCGACGGCCACACCGATTCGACCGGCAGCGCCTCCCACAACCAGGGCCTTTCCGAACGCCGCGCCGCCTCGGTCGCCAATTATCTCGGCAGCCGCGGCATCGACCAGCGTCGCATTTCGACGATGGGCTACGGCATGGAACGGCCGATCGCGTCGAACGCCAGCGAGGCAGGCCGCGCCCAGAACCGCCGCGTCGAAATCTCGATCGCGCCGATCAAGCAGGGCTGAGAGCTTTTCGATATTTCGCGAGGGCCGCGCGGGTTCTCCGGCGACGCACACCTCCCCTACGGTCGTCATCCTCGGGCTTGACCCGAGGATCCATTTGCCAATCACTCAAGCTGAGATTTTCGGAACGCCTTGCGTGTGGATCCTCGGGTCAAGCCCGAGGATGACGGCTTGAGGGAGGCGCGGTCCCGGTTATCGAAAGTGCAGCGCCGCCCGCGGCTCCTCAGCCTTGCGGCGGATAGATGTGCTCATTCCCGCGGAAATCGGTGACGGTGTAGCAGCCGCCGCCTTCCGCCTCTATCGCGCTGGCGCTGATGACGGCCTTGCCGTAACCGCCGGGGATATCAAGGATATAGGTCGGCTGGCAGAGGCCCGAGACGCGGCCGCGCAGCGAGGCGACGAGCGCCTGGCCCTCTTCGATCGTCAGTCGGAAATGGCCGGTGCCGGGCGCGAGGTCCGGATGGTGCAGGTAATAGGGCTTGATCCGCGTCTCGACGAAGGCGCGCATCAGTTCGGCAAGCACGTCCGGATCGTCGTTGACGCCCTTCAGCAGCACCGATTGGCTGAGCATGACGATCCCAGCATCGATCAGCCGGGCCGCGGCGCCGCGCGCTTCGCCCGTCAGTTCGCGCGGATGATTGGCATGAAGCGCCACATAGGTCGCCTTGCCGCTGCACTTGAGGGCCGCGATGAGATCCGCATCGACGCGGTGCGGCTCGACGACCGGTACGCGCGTGTGGAAGCGGACGACCTTGACGTGCTCGATCGCGCCGAGACGCTCGAGGATTTCCTGAAGCCGCCGCGGCGACAGCACCAGCGGGTCGCCACCGGTCAGGATCACCTCCCAGATCTCCGGATGCTCGGCGATATAGGCGATCGCCGCGTCGAGTTCGGCGGGCGTCAGCGTGCCGAGCCCCTGCGGGCCGACCATTTCGCGGCGGAAGCAGAAGCGGCAATAGACCGGGCAGACGTGGACGGCCTTGAGCAGCACCCGGTCCGGATAGCGGTGGACGATGCCCGCGACGGGGCTGTGGGCGCCGTCGCCTGTCGGGTCGGTGCGTTCCTCCCGCGTCGAAGTCAGCTCCGCCGTGTCGGGTACGAACTGCCTGGCGATCGGGTCATGCGGATCGGCGCGGTCGATAAGGTCTGCAACGGCGGGGCTGATGGCGATCGCGTAGCGGGAGGCGACGCGGGAAATCGCCTCCTCGGCCGAGGCGTCGACAAGGCCGGCTTCGACGAGATGGCCCGCCGTCCTGAGGGAACGATGTACTGTCATGCCCCGGCCTCCGCCACCGGCGCCCAGAGCACCTGATCGATGCGCGCGGCGCCGGTCGCCAGCATCACCAGACGGTCGAAGCCGAGCGCGATGCCGCTCGCCTCGGGCATAATGGCAAGCGCCGCCAGGAAGTCCTCGTCGAGCGGATAGGTTTCGCCATAGACCCGCGCCTTTTCCGCCATTTCGAGCCGGAAGCGGCGGCGCTGTTCCTTGGCGTCCGTCAGTTCGCCGAAAGCGTTCGCCAGCTCGACGCCGCAGGCATAGAGCTCGAAGCGCTCGGCAACGCGAGGGTCGCGTGGCGTCGGGCGGGCGAGCGCGGCCTCGGCGACGGGGTATTCGTCCAGGATCGTGGCCCGCCCGAAGCCGAGGTTCGGCTCGATCTTTTCGACGAGCACACGGCTGAAGAGGTCGGCCCAGGTGTCGTCATCGGCGACCCGCAGGCCGGCCTTCCGCATGGCCGCCGCCAGCCCCTCGCGATCGGTCGTCCCGTCCTCGGCGATCGAGGCGAGAAGCTCGATTCCGGCGAAACGCGCGAAGGCCTCGGCGACCGAAAGCCGCTCCGGTTCGAGAAACGGGTCACAAATGCGGCCCTGATAGGCGAAGGACCGCGTGCCCGTCGTCTCGGCGGCAAGCGCGAGGACTTCGGCGCAATCGCGCATCAGCGTCTCGTAGCTCTCCTCGGCGCGGTACCATTCGAGCATGGTGAATTCCGGATGGTGCAACGGGCCGCGCTCGCGGTTGCGATAGACATGGGCGAAGCAGGCGATGCGGCGTTCGCCCGCGGCCAGCAGCTTCTTGCAGGCGAACTCCGGCGAGGTGTGCAGATAGAGCGGCTGCACCGATCCATCCGGCCCGAGCGCCTCAGTTGCGAAGGCGTGGAGATGCGCCTCGTTGCCCGGCGACAGCTGCAGCGTTGCCGTATCGACGTCCATGAAGTCACGCTCGCCAAAGAAGCGGCGGAGTGCCGACTGGATGCGGTTGCGGCCGATCAGAAAGGGACGCCGGTCGGCGTGGACATCCGGTGTCCACCAGGGAGAAGCATGCGGCATGATCGGTTCGGTCCAAGCTTTCTTCCGCGCGAATGCCGCTCAGGCTGGCTATTTGCGTGGAATTAGGGTAGTGGCGGCGCGAAATCTAAAATTTTCGCTCCTTCCGGGCCGATTTCGGCCCGCGCGTGTCGCTGATACCTCTGTTACAAGGAAGACTAATGGTCAAGGTCATCGCTTCTTCGGTCCGCAAGGGCAACGTTCTCGACGTCGACGGCAAGCTCTATGTCGTGCTCACCGCCCAGAACTTCCATCCGGGCAAGGGCACGCCGGTCACCCAGGTCGACATGCGCCGCATCTCCGACGGTGTGAAGGTCTCGGAGCGCTACCGCACCACCGAACAGGTCGAGCGCGCTTTCGTTGAGGACCGCGAGCACACCTTCCTCTATGAAGACGCCGAAGGCTTCCATTTCATGAATCCGGAGAGCTACGACCAGCTCGTCATGTCGGCCGAGGACATCGGCGACCTGAAGGCTTACCTCCAGGAAGGCATGGCGGTAATGCTGTCGATCCACGAGGGCATTGCGATCGCCATCGACCTGCCGCGCCACGTCATCCTCGAGATCACCGAGACCGAACCGGTGGTCAAGGGCCAGACGGCCTCTTCCTCCTATAAGCCGGCCCTGCTTTCTAACGGCGTCCGCACCTCGGTGCCGCCGCATATCCAGGCCGGCACCCGCGTCGTCATCGCGACGGAAGACGGCTCCTACGTCGAGCGCGCCAAGGACTGAGGCACGTCCTGAGAGCGCTGTATAACAGGGGCGGCGGGTTACCTGCCGCCTTTTTTGTCGTGACTCACAACTCAGGATGCGAGTGAGCAAGACCTGCAAAATTGAGCGTGCATTTTGGAGGCGCGCTGTTTAGGGTCAACTGCCGCCCGCCTACTGCATGTCTCCTTAAATCGACCTCGATTTAAGGACAAAGACATGCAGCAATTCAAAGTGCTACAGCGACCTTTGCGCGTCTGATAAGACGCGCGGCGCTGTAGTGCATCGGCGCGAAAATCGGGATCGATTTTCGGAAAGCACGATGCATAGGTTCAAAGCGGTACAGCGTCCTTTTGCGCGTCTGAAAGGACGCGCGGCGCTGTAGGCGGGACGAGATCGAGGGATTGCATGTTTCCACTGTCGCATATGATGAAAGCCTTCATCCGCAAGGGCACGCTGACCGTGATCGATGCCGACGGCAAAAGGCACGTCTTTTCGGGCGAGCCGGGGCCGAGCGTCACGATGCGACTCACCGACAAGCGGCTCTACCGCAGCCTCGTCCTCAATGCCGAACTCGCCGCCGGCGAGGCCTATATGGACGGGACGATGCGCTTCGAGGAGGGATCGACGCTTCGAGACTTCCTCACCCTCTTCTCGATAAACCGGCTGTCGCTCGGCTCCTACCCGATCCAGAAGCTGCTGCGGGCGATCAAGATGCGGTTTCGCAAGCGCCAGCAGGCAAACCCAAAGGGCAAGGCGCAGCAGAACGTCGCCCATCACTACGATCTCGGCAACGCGTTCTACAAGCTCTTCCTCGACGAGAACATGCTCTATTCCTGCGCCTATTTCCGCGCGCCGGACGAGACGCTGGAGGCGGCACAGCGCAACAAGCTCAGGCTGCTCGCCGCGAAACTCTGCCTGAAGCCCGGCATGAAAGTGCTCGACATCGGCTGCGGCTGGGGCGACCTAGCGCTCTATCTCGCTGCGCTCGAGAATGTCGAGGTCCTCGGCGTCACACTGTCAAAGGAGCAGCAGGCGCTCGCCTCCGAGCGGGCTCGCGCCGCCGGCCTTGCCGACCGGGTGCGTTTCGAGCTGAAGGACTATCGCGATGTCGAAGGTCCCTTCGACCGCATCGTTTCGGTCGGCATGTTCGAGCATGTCGGCGTTCATCACTACGACGAATTCTTCAAGAAGCTGAACGCGCTGATGCGAGACGACGGTCTCGCGGTGCTGCATTCGATCGGCCATATGAGCCCGCCCGGCATGGCGAGCCCGTGGCTCAGGAAGTACATCTTCCCGGGCGCCTATTCGCCCGCTTTATCGGAAGTCTTCGAGGTGGTCGAGCGCAACAGCCTGTGGGTGAGCGACCTCGAATTCCTGCGCGTTCACTACGCGACGACGCTTGCCCATTGGGGCGCGCGCTTCGAAGAAAATCGCGACAAGGTGATCGCCATGTATGACGAGCGCTTCGCAAGGATGTGGGAGTTCTACCTGATCAGCGCAGAGATGATGTTCCGCACCGGCAGCCAGCTCGTCTTCCACATGCAGCTGTCGCGCTCGCGCGACGCGGCGCCGATCGTGCGCGATTACATCACCGACCAGCAGCGCGCCTATATCGAAAAGGAAAAGGCGCTCGAGCTGTCGATTTGAAGCCCGCCTGCCGATGCGGTGACGCGGGCAAATGCGCCGTCAGCGCTTCGCCCAAAGCACCTTGAAGCGCGCATTCCGGCAGGTTTCACCGCTTTCCTTGAAGGCTTCCGCCAGGACCTGTTCATAAGGCAGGCCGCGATTGGCGACCAGCATCAGCCGGCCACCCTGCTTCAGGGCCTTGGCGGCTGCCTTGATCATCGCCGCGCCGAGAGCGGGCTCCGCCGCGTGGCCCTCGTGGAAGGGCGGGTTCATGACGATCAGGTCGTATTTGTCGCGTGTTTCTTCGCTCGTCAGATCGTGCCAGTAGAAGCGCGCCGGCGTCGACGAAGCGTTCGCCGCCATGTTGGCCCGCGCCGCCTCCAGGGAATTGTGATCCGCCTCGAACAGGTCGATGCCCTTGAGGCCCGGCGAGGCCTCGGCAAGCTTTACCGAGAGATAACCCCAGCCGGCGCCGAAATCCGCAGCATGGCCGCTGAACTCGCGCGGCAGGCGGGAGGCGAGCAGTTCCGAGCCGGCATCGACGCGGTCGTGCGAGAACATGCCCGGCGCCGCCTCGAACAGGCCGTCGACGCGCACGGGGACCTTGGCGAGCTTCGACACGGCCTCGGAGGCGTCCTCCGGCCGCGTGAACCAGAAGGCGACGCCGTGATATTTCGGCATCGAATCGCCTTCCCAGCCGAACTTGTCGATCTTCTTGCGCAGCGGCTGGATACCGTCCTCCTTGCCGCCGGCGACGACGATGAGGGCGCCGTCCCGGGTGCGTTTCAGCGCCTCGGCAATGCGGTCCTCGTTCTCGCCCTTGTGCTTGCCGCAGAGCACCAGTGCTGCGTCGTAGTCCTCGCCCGAGGCGACCGGCGCCGCTTCGGCCCGTGCAGCTTCCAGAGCGCGATACAGGGATTTGAGCGGCTGGACGGCCAGCATCGATGCGGCAAAGCCTTCCGGCAGCCTGTAGCCCGCTTCCGCACCGAGAAACAGGACGCGCTCGCCCTCCCCCGGCGGATCGATGACGCCGGTCTCGAAGGGATAGAACAGGGTTTTCAGCGCGTCGCGGCTCATGGATGTTTCCGTTAGCAAATCTGTCGGTCGAGTGCGGGCCGCCTCACAGGGAGAGTCTTGTCCCGCGCTTACGAGAAAGGGCGCGAAGCGATCTGCTCCGCGCCCCGAGTTGGATTGAACTGAAGCCGGCTTATTCGGCCGCTTCGCCGCCGTCCTTCTTGTCGGACTTGTCGCCCTTTTCGGCGACGATCTCCTTGCCGGTCGCCTGGTCGACGACCTTCATGGAGAGGCGGACCTTGCCGCGCTCGTCAAAGCCCATCAGCTTGACCCAGACCTTGTCGCCTTCCTTGACGACATCGGTCGTCTTGGCGACGCGCTCGGAGGCGAGCTGCGAAATGTGGACGAGGCCGTCACGGGCGCCGAAGAAGTTGACGAAGGCGCCGAAATCGGCGGTCTTGACGACCGTGCCCTCATAGATCTGGCCGACCTCCGGCTCGGCGACGATCGAGTGGATCCACTTGCGCGCCGCCTCGATCTCCTTGCCCGACGACGAAGCGATCTTGACGGTGCCGTCGTCCTCGATGTTGATCTTGGCGCCGGTTTTCTCGACGATTTCGCGGATGACCTTGCCGCCCGAGCCGATGACTTCGCGGATCTTGTCGACCGGAATGTTCATCACCTCGATGCGCGGCGCGAATTCCCCGAGCTGGCCGCGGCTCTCGGAAATGGCCTTGGCCATTTCGCCGAGAATGTGCAGGCGGCCACCCTTGGCCTGGTTGAGCGCAACGCCCATGATCTCTTCGGTGATGCCCTCGATCTTGATGTCCATCTGCAGCGAGGTGATACCGGCTTCGGTACCGGCCACCTTGAAGTCCATGTCGCCGAGATGGTCCTCGTCACCGAGAATGTCGGAGAGAACGGCGAAGCGGTCATCTTCCTTGATCAGGCCCATGGCGATGCCGGCGACCGGCTTGGCGAGCGGCACGCCCGCATCCATCAGTGCCAGCGAGGTGCCGCAGACGGTTGCCATCGAGGAGGAGCCGTTCGACTCGGTGATTTCGGAAACGACGCGCAGCGTATAGGGGAACTGCTCCGCCGTCGGCAGCATCGGGTGGATGGCGCGCCAGGCGAGCTTGCCGTGGCCGATTTCGCGGCGGCCCGGAGAACCCATGCGGCCCGTCTCGCCGACCGAGAAGGGCGGGAAGTTGTAGTGCAGCATGAAATTTTCCTTGTACATGCCGGTCAAGGAATCGACATACTGCTCGTCTTCGCCGGTGCCGAGCGTGGCGACGACGATCGCCTGCGTTTCACCGCGGGTGAAGATCGCCGAGCCGTGGGTACGCGGCAGGAGGCCGACTTCGGCGACGATCGGGCGAACCGTGACGAGGTCGCGGCCATCGATGCGGCTCTGGGTGTCGAGGATGTTCCAGCGGACGATCTTGGCCTGCAGGTGCTTGAAGACAGAGGCGATTTCCTCGGCCGAGTGGGCCGGGTTCTCGATGCCTTCCGGCAGGAAGTGCTCCTTCACCTTGGCCTTGACGGCGTCGACGGCGGCATAGCGTGCGGCCTTCTCGGTGATCTTGTAGGCGTTGCGCAGCTCGTCCTCGGCAATTGAAAGCATGGCGTTTTCAAGCGCGGAATGGTCTTCCGGCTCGAACTCGCGCGGCTCCTTGGCGGCCACTTCGGCGAGCTTGATGATCGCGTCGATGACCGGCTGGAAGCCCTTCTGGCCGAAAACCACGGCGCCGAGCATGACGTCTTCCGGCAGCTCCTTGGCTTCGGACTCGACCATCAGCACGGCTTCCTGGGTGCCGGCGACGACGAGATCGAGCGTCGATTCCTCCATCTCGTCGAGGTGGGGATTGAGCACGTACTGGCCGTTGATGTAGCCGACGCGGGCGCCGCCGATCGGGCCCATGAAGGGAATGCCGGAGAGTGTCAGCGCCGCAGAGGCGGCCACCATCGAGACAACGTCCGGGTTGTTTTCAAGGTCATGCTGCATGACCGTGACGATCACCTGGGTGTCGTTCTTGTAGCCTTCCGGGAAGAGCGGGCGGATCGGACGGTCGATCAGGCGCGAGACGAGCGTCTCGTTTTCGCTCGGACGGCCTTCACGCTTAAAGTAACCGCCGGGGATTTTGCCGGCGGCATAGGTCTTTTCCTGGTAGTTGACGGTCAGCGGGAAGAAGTCCTGACCGGGCTTCGGCGCCTTGGCGGAAACAACCGTGGCCAAGACGACGGTTTCGCCGTAGATGGCGAGAACGGCGCCGTCCGCCTGGCGGGCGATCTTGCCGGTTTCGAGCTTGAGCGGACGCCCAGCCCATTCGATTTCTACCTTGTGGGTCTCGAACATGTTCTGTCCTTCGTGTGCGGGAGACCGTCCGCGGCTGTTGCAGCGCAGACGATCTTGTTGCCGCTTGGTGTGGCGCATCACGGGCAAGACAACGGGAGGCTTCAAACAGTACCGGCCGCTCACCGCTTTGCCGCGCTCACTCGTATGGAAGCGCTTCGGCAAGCAGGCGCCGAAGCATCCTGCAATCCTGCCCCATGACGGGCCATCGGTTGATCCGCGATACCGGCCCATCCGGCTCGCTGGACATCTCCAGACTGCGCCTACGGCGCCCGTGGAGAGAGAATTCTACAGCGCCGTGCATCCCTTTCGACGCACAAAGGCCGCAGTGGGCGGTTCAGCGCCCAAAAAAATCCGGCGGATCGCCGAGCGACCCGCCGGACAGTCGATTAGCGACGGATGCCCAGGGCACCGATCAGCTTGCTGTAGCGCGCTTCGTCTTTCTTCTTCAGATAGTCGAGGAGCGAACGACGGCTGGAAACCATCGCGAGAAGACCACGGCGGGAATGGTTGTCCTTCTTGTGGTCCTTGAAGTGGTCGGTCAGGTTGTTGATCCGTTCCGTCAGGAGCGCAACCTGGACTTCCGGAGAACCGGTATCGCCTTCGGCGGTTGCGAATTCCTTGATGAGCTGAGCCTTGCGCTCTGCAGTGATCGACATCGGCTGATCCTTTCGTTTTCGAGGATTTGAGGTCGCCGGCAGCCGGGATGTCGTCCAGCCGCGGCCGTTCACACGAAGAGGCGACGCCTTTTCGCTGGCGTGGCTATAACCGAAACGGACACAAAAGGAAAGGGTGATCGAGCCGGCTGCGGGTACCCCGCTGCGCCGCATTTTTCTTCCGCATCAAGCCGCCGCGAGCATTGACGCCGGCAGGCACCGGCATCAACTGTCCGCCCCGCCTCGGGGCTCGCCGCGGGGGATGCGGATGTGCCATTCGATGCCGTCGGCATGCATCTTTCTGTCGAGTTCGGCGCGCAGTGCGATGCCGAGCATGCGCTCGATCACAACCGAGCCGAACCCCCGGCGGGGCGCCTGGCCCGGCTCGGCAAGATCCGCGCCGCTCTCGCGCCAGCGAATGGTGATCGTTCCGGACGACACCGACCACTCGAGCTTGACCGCGCCCGTCGCATTGGCAAGCGCCCCATGCTTGATCGCATTGGTCGCCAGTTCGTGAAGGACCATGCCGAGCGTCTGCGCCATTTGGGTGTCCAGCCGCAAACTTGGCCCGGCAAGCACGATGCGGTCCGGATCGTCCGGCGCAAAGGGCTGAAGCTGGTCCTCGGCAAGCTCGCGGAAATCGACACCCATTGCCGCATTGGCGATCATCAGGTCGGTCGAGCGGGCAAGCCCAGCAAGCCGCTTGCGGAACGCGTCGACGAACTCCGCGGTGTCCTCGCTCGACGCCGCGGATTGGGCAAGCATCGACTGGATGACAGTCAGCTGGTTCTTCGAGCGATGCGCGACCTCGCGCATGAGGAGGCGGATTTCCGCCTCGGCCTTGGTACGGGCCGCCGCCGCGCGGGCAAGCGCTGTCGAGACGGCCTCGACTTCGGTGATGACGTAGCGGCGCGGCTCGATCACTTCGCCGGCGCCGAGACGCCGTGCGTCGAGCGCCAAGAGCTTGACCCCCTGCGTCAACAGCCGCGCGATGGTCAGGGATCCGGCAACGGCGATGCTGGCGAAAATGATGCCGCCGAGCGACAGCCAGAGAAACGACCACAGGATCGGCGCATCGACTACCTCCCGCGGAGCCCAGGCGACGATGCGCCAGCCGGTGATGACCGAGAATTCCGAGACGACGCGGTAATCCACCCCATGCTCGTTGATGTCGCTGACGCCGATGCTGATCTGAGGGAGCTTGTCCAGAAAGAACGCTTCCCCGGGACGGGCCGCGGGATCGGAGGAGGCGATCACCTTGCCTTTGCCGTCGACGAGCGCGGCATTCCACCCCGGTGAAAGCGTGTCCCGATTGACCGCCTTGGCCATCCGAGCCGCATCCTGGGTCAGGCCCAACAGATACCGTTCGCCGTCCGGCCCGTTTATCGGCAGATAGACGTTGAAGACCCAGCTCCTGGAGGTGTTCGCGAAGAAGGCGCCGGAAACGAGCGGTCCGCTGCTTTTCAGGGCCAGGTCGAGGTCCGGATCGGATCCCCGCCCCAACAGCGTCCCGAAGGGAACGCCGGTGCTCATCCGCAAATTGTGATCGCTATCGACGACGATCAGATTGGAATGGGTGCCCGCCAAAGCACTCGAAGCGCGGTGGTAGAAACCGCGCAGATCGCGAAGATCGACCGCCCCAGAGGTCGACAGGACCCGAAGCGTGGTCATCATGCCCTCGACCTCGCGCTCGACGATCCGGGTAACGGAGCCGGTCGAGGCCCTCAGCAGCGAGGTGACGACCTGCTCCTGCGCATCGACGCTGCGCTTCACGATCACGAAGGAGAAGATGAAGGAAGGGATGATGGCGATCAGCAGCAGCGAAAGCAGATAGAAGCTGAAGGGCCTGCGAAGATAGGTGCGAACAAAGGCCGCGACCGCTTGCAGTCCGCCGGATGAGACCTCGCTCTCGCTTTTCTCTGGCGCCTTGAGCATCCGTACCGCCTTTCGCCCGGGCTTCTCAACCCCGTTGCGCGCCTATACGCCGCACGCAAAGCGGCGCAATTGTTGGCCGGGCACCGGCTGCCGGTCAATGGCTGGCGAACACACGCTTCGGTCGAAATTCACCTTCGGCGACTTCACCGATCGCAACGAGCTTGCCGCGTGCGGTTGCGTAGGCCTCCGGAGCCGGCAACGGCGCGTCCCGACCACGCAGGATGATCGGGTTGCCCATTCTCAACCGGTGCGCCTGATCCTCGCTTACCGCCACATGCGGCAGATCGGAAAGCGCCTCGCCGGTGTCGATCAGATAATCGTCGAGCGCGGCAAGTCGTTCCGCATCGTCCTCGATCTTTTCCAGCGCCACGAGATCGGCGAGCGAGACCATGTCCTCCTCGCCGAAGGGCGCGACGAAGGTGCGGCGCAAGGAGGCGATGTGGCCGAAGCAGCCGAGATCGCGGCCCATGTCGCGGGCGAGCGAGCGGACATAGGTGCCCTTGCCGCACTCGATCTCGAAATGGGCGAGATGCGGCGTCGAGCCGATCAGCGAGAGGCGGAAAACCTCCACCTCGCGGGGTGGGATTTCTACGGTTTCGCCGTCCCGCGCAAGGTCGTAGGCGCGCTCGCCGTCGATCTTGATCGCCGAAAACTGCGGCGGTACCTGGCTAATCACGCCGGTATATTTCGGCAGCAGGGCACGGATTGACTCTTCGCTCGGACGCTCGGAAGACGAGCTGACGACATCCCCTTCGAGGTCGTCGGTCGAGCGTTCCTCGCCCCAGGCGACGGTGAACTCGTAGATCTTGCGGCCGTCCATGACATAGGGAACGGTCTTCGTGGCATCGCCGAGCGCGATCGGCAGCATGCCGGAGGCCAGCGGATCGAGCGTGCCGGCATGGCCGGCCTTCTGCGCCTTGAACAGCCACTTGATCTTGGACACAGCCTCGGTGGAGCCGAAATCGAGCGGCTTGTCGAGGATCAGCCAGCCCGAAATCGGGCGGCCCTTGGGTTTGCGCGGCTTGGACATGGATCTTCTATTCTTCGTCGTCGGTGTCGGGATCGAGGTCGCGGCTGACTTCCGGCGAGCGCAGCAGCGCGTCGATCTTCTGGTAGTTGTCGAAGCTGGTGTCGTCCCTGAAGCGGACGTCCGGCATGTATTTCATCTGCCTGAGCTGCGGCCCGAGCCGGCCTCGGATGAATTTCGCATGCTTGTTGAGCGCCTCGATGACCGCCGCATGATCGGCGACACCGAGCGGCGTAACATAGGCCGTCGCTATCTTGAGGTCGGGCGACATCCGCACTTCGGAAATCGAAATCACCGTCTTCTCGATCAGCGGGTCGCGGACTTCGCCGCGCTGCAGGACCTGGGTGATCGCGGCGCGCACCTGTTCGCCGACGCGCAGCATGCGCTGGGACGGAGCAGAGGATGTGGATCTGGTCATTGTGCTTATCCTGGATCACGGCGATTGCGGTCACATCGACCGGACTCGAGCCGCGATCGGTTCAATAGAGACGAGACGGCCATGATCGGCATCTCGCCAGCATCTCGTCTCGTTCCGCAAAAAACAGGAGCGCCGGAGATGATCCGGCGCCCCTACAATCTGTTGCCGGATCGACTTAGAGCGTCCGCGTGATGTGCTCGACGCGGAAGCACTCGATCGTGTCGCCGGCGCGGATGTCTTCGTAGTTCTCGAAGGCCATGCCGCATTCCTGGCCGGACTGGACCTCGGAGACCTCGTCCTTAAAGCGCTTGAGCGTCTTGAGCTTGCCTTCGTGGATGACGACGTTGTCGCGCACCAGACGGACACCGACGCCACGCTCGACCTTGCCCTCGGTGACGCGGCAGCCCGCGACCTTGCCGACCTTGGTGATGTTGAACACCTCCAGGATCTCCGCATTGCCGAGGAAGGTCTCGCGCCGCTCGGGCGAGAGCAGGCCGGACATCGCCGCCTTCACGTCATCCACCAGATCGTAGATGATGTTGTAGTAGCGGATCTCGATACCGGACCGCTCGGCCGCATCGCGCGCCTGCTTGTTGGCGCGGACGTTGAAGCCGATGATCGCGGCATTCGATGCCTCGGCGAGCGAGATATCCGACTCGGTGATGCCGCCGGCGCCGGAATGCACGATGCGCGCCCGTACTTCGTCGGTTCCGAGCTTGTCGAGAGCACCGGCGATCGCCTCGATCGAGCCCTGCACGTCGCCCTTGATGACCAGCGGGAACTCCTTCAGGCCGGAAGCCTGGAGCTGGCTCATCATCTGCTCGAGCGAGCCGCGCGAGCCGGACTGGCGGGCAACCATCTTCTCGCGGGCAAGCCGCTGGCGATATTCGGAGATCTCGCGCGCACGGCTCTCGTTCTCGACGACGGCAAACTTATCCCCGGCCGCCGGCGTGCCGGAAAGGCCGAGGACCTCGACCGGCATCGAAGGACCTGCTTCCTTGACGTGTTCGCCCTTGTCGTTGACGAGCGCACGCACACGGCCCCACTGATCGCCGGCGACGATGATCTGGCCAGGCGTCAGCGTGCCCTTCTGCACGAGGACGGTGGCAACCGCACCGCGGCCGCGGTCGAGCTCGGCTTCCACCACCGTACCCTCAGCCGTCCGGTTCGGATTGGCCTTGAGGTCGAGGATTTCCGCCTGCAGCAGGATCGCTTCGAGCAGCTTGTCGAGATTGGTCTGGTTCTTCGCCGAGACCTCGACATCGAGCACCTCACCGCCCATCGATTCAACGAAGACCTCGTGCTGCAGGAGCTCGGTGCGAACCTTCTGCGGGTTCGCCGTCGGCTTGTCGATCTTGTTGATCGCAACGATGATCGGCACGCCCGCCGCCTTGGCGTGGTTGATCGATTCGATCGTCTGCGGCATCACGCTGTCATCGGCCGCGACGACGAGGACGGCAATGTCCGTCGCCTGGGCGCCGCGGGCACGCATCGCCGTGAAGGCAGCGTGGCCGGGGGTGTCGATGAAGGTGATCTTCTGACCGTTCTGTTCGACCTGGTAGGCGCCGATATGCTGGGTGATGCCGCCCGCTTCACCGGCGACCACATTGGCGTGCCGGATCGCGTCGAGCAGCGACGTCTTGCCGTGGTCGACGTGGCCCATGATCGTCACGATCGGCGGGCGGGAGATCATGGTCTCATCCAGGTCGGCAACGTTGAAGATGCCTTCCTCGACGTCCGACTCGGAAACCCGCTTCACCGTGTGGCCGAATTCGCCGGCGATGAGTTCGGCGAGATCCGCATCGATCAGGTCGCCAGGCTTCATCATCTGGCCTTCCTTCATCAGGAACTTGATGACATCGACGGCGCGCTCCGACATGCGCTGCGACAGCTCCTGAATCGTGATGGTCTCCGGCAGGACGACCTCGCGCGAAATCTTCTCGCGGGTTTCCTGCATCTGGCTGCGCCGGAACTTTTCCTGGCGGCGGCGCATCGCCGAAAGCGAACGGCCGCGCTGGCCGCCGTCCTCGTCGACGGCAGCGGTCAGCGTCAGCTTGCCCTGGCGACGGCCCTCGTCGCCCTTGGCGCGCGGAGCGGGCTTTGCCGGCTCGGGACGTACGACCTTGCCGCGGGCCGGTCCGGCACCGCTGCGCGGGCGTTCATCCTCGTCGTCACTGCTTGGCCGGCGACCGCGAAGAGCTGCCCCGGGGACACCGGGCGCCTGAGGCGCGGCAGGCGCCGGGCGGACGGGCTGAGGAGGTGCCTCGGCGCGACGCTCGGCGACCGGGCGCTCCTCCGCGACCTCATCGGTCTTTTCGGCGACGACCGCCGGGCGAGCAGCTTCCTCGGCGGCGCGTCGGGCGGCCTCTTCCTTTTCGCGGGCGAGGCGCGCTTCTTCTTCTGCGCGACGACGCACTTCCTCTTCGGCGCGACGCTTGGCTTCCTCGGCATCACGCACCTGGGCTTCAGCCAGCGCACGACGACGGGCTTCCATCTCGCCGGCCGAGAGGTCGTTCAACACGACGCCGACCCGGGGACGGTTCTGCTCCGCGCGCGGCTGATGGGGCTGCGGCTGCGGGGCCGGGCGGCCAGCCGGGTGCGGCTGAACGGGGCGCGGCTCGGCCGGCCGCGCAACGGGCGTCGCGCTCACCGGCGTGATCGGACGCTCGTCCTTGTGGCGCGTCAGGCCGAACTTCTTCTTGGTTTCGACCACGACCGCCTTCGAGCGACCGCGGCCCATGTCCTGGCGCACAGTCCCCTGCGTCACCCCGGCGGGCTTCAGGGTCAGCGTCTTCTTGCCCGCTACGCTGAGTGTCTTGTCGTCTTTGTTGTCGGTCATTCCGTTCCGTTCCTAGCGATCAGGGCCGGATGCGTAACACCTGACCCCGTCTTCCAATTTGTCTCAAGCAGCGTTCGCGATGCCGGCCTCTGCCGGTGACGCGTGTCATTGCTGTGGCTTATCAGCGCCGCCTTCGGCCCGGACCGGGACGGATCCTCGGTACTTTTCGAGCATGATTGCGCGCTTCACTACACCCTCACCCGCCTGCCCTGCAAGCGCTGCGGCATGGATAAAAGCATTACTTCCCAAAAGCTCCTCCATTTCCGCCGCCGCAAAGGGGCGGAACGCAGGTATTTCCGTTTCATCCTCGGCGACGAAGCTCATCGCCTTGCGGGCCTGATCGATCTTGCGGACACCGTCGGCGGCCGCTTCGGTCGCATGGAACACTGCAAGCGCCGCGAGTCCGCGCACCGCCTGCTCGGTCTTGGTGGCGCCGGAGACGAACTGGCCGGCCTTGCGCGCCATATTCATCATTCCGGCAAGCTGCTCGGCGAGCAGCCTGTCGACCTCGTCGGCCAATGCCGGCTCGGCCTTCACCTCGGCACGCAGAGCGCGGGCGAAGAGCTTCTTCGCCACCGCCTTCTCGACGAGGCGCCGCTCCGCCCTTACCCAGCAACCGCGCCCCGGAAGCTGCCGCTTCAGGTCGGGCACGACGCGGCCGTCCGGCCCGGCCACGAAGCGGATCAGTTCATCCGGCAATCCGCTCTCGCGCGTGACGATGCAGGTCCGGCTGCTGCCGCTCCGGTCCTTCGGGCCCTTGTCTGAAGGCAGAATCTCCGAGAGCAGGATTTCGGTGGCGGCTGTCATCCTGGATCAGGCGTCCTGCTCCGAACCCTCGGCAACTTCGATCGGCTCGTCCTGATCGCTCGCGAGGTCTTCCTCGGTGATCCAGCCAGCCGCCAGACGCGCCTGGACGATCATCGCCTCGGCCTCTTCGCGGCTGACGTCGAGCTTGGAGAAGGTGCCCTCGAAGCGCTTGGTCTCGCCGTCCTTGCGCTCCGTCCAGCCGACGAGGTCGTCGGCGGCGCAGCCGGCGAAGTCCTCGATCGTCTTGATGCCTTCCTCGCCGAGCGCGACCAGCATCTGGCTGGTCAGGCCCTCGATCTGACGCAGGTCGTCCGAGACGCCGAGCTCCTTGCGCCGGGCGTCCATTTCGGCCTCGATCTTGTCCAGATATTCGCGGGCGCGCGTCTGGATTTCCGTCGCGGTTTCGTCGTCGAAACCATCGATCGAGGAAATCTCGTCGAGCTCGACATAGGCAAGCTCCTCGACCTGGGCGAAGCCCTCGGAGGCAAGCACCTGGCCGACCATCTCGTCGACGTCCAGCGCTTCCATGAACAGCTGGGTGCGCTCGTTGAATTCCTTCTGGCGGCGCTCGCTCTCCTCCTGTTCGGTGAGGATGTCGATATCCCAGCCGGTCAGCTGCGAGGCAAGGCGAACGTTCTGGCCGCGGCGGCCGATCGCCAGCGACAGCTGCTCGTCCGGCACGACGACCTCGATGCGCTCCGCGTCCTCGTCGAGCACGACCTTGGTCACTTCGGCCGGCTGCAGGGCGTTGACGATGAAGGAGGCGGGATCGGGCGACCACGGGATGATGTCGATCTTCTCGCCCTGGAGTTCGCCGACGACCGCCTGGACGCGCGAGCCGCGCATACCGACACAGGCGCCGACCGGGTCGATCGACGAATCGTTGGAGACGACGGCGATCTTGGCGCGCGAGCCCGGGTCGCGGGCGACGGACTTGATCTGGATGATGCCGTCGTAGATTTCCGGCACTTCCATGGTGAAGAGCTTGACCATGAACTGCGGATGGGTGCGCGACAGGAAGATCTGCGGACCGCGCTGCTCGCGGCGCACGTCGTAGACGAAGGAACGGACGCGATCGCCGTAGCGCATGTTCTCGCGCGGGATCATCTCGTCGCGGCGAATGATGCCCTCGCCGCGGCCGAGGTCGACGATGACGTTGCCGTATTCGACGCGCTTGACGGTGCCGTTGACGATCTCGCCGACACGGTCCTTGAACTCCTCAAACTGGCGGTCGCGCTCGGCCTCGCGAACCTTCTGCACGATCACCTGCTTGGCGGACTGCGCGGCGATGCGGCCGAAATCCATCGGCGGCAGCGGATCGGCGATGAAGTCGCCGAGCTTGGCGTCCGGGTTGCGGTCTCGGGCGAGCTCGAGCGGGATCTGCGTCGAGTAGTCCTCGGCCTTCTCGACTACTTCGAGAAGACGCTGGAGACGGATTTCACCGGTCTTCGAATTGATGTCCGCCCGGATGTTCGTTTCCGAACCATAGCGCGAGCGGGCCGCCTTCTGGATCGCGTCTGCCATCGCGGCCAGAACGATCTCGCGGTCGATCACCTTTTCGCGTGCCACAGCGTCCGCGATCTGCAGAAGCTCGAGCCGGTTAGCACTGACTGCCATGTCTTGTCTCCGTCTGGTTACAGGGGCCTCACAAGCGCGCCCTGCCTCATTCGATATCTCTGTCTTCGTCTTCGAAATTCTCATTGGCGGCACGCGCCGCCTTCGCCTTCTTGTCGGCCGCCAGCGCGTCGCGGATCAGATCGTCGGTCAGGATCAGCCGTGCTTCCGAAAGGGCGGTGAACGGGATGGCGACGACGGCCTCTTCGCCATAGGCGGGCTGGTCGCGCTCGAGGCGGAAACCGTCGTCGTCCACCGACACGATCTTGCCGCGGAAGCGCTTGCGCCCGTCGACCATGATCGAAGTCTCGCACTTCATCAGATGGCCCTGCCAGCGGAAGAAATCGGACTTGCGAACCATCGGGCGATCGATGCCCGGCGACGACACTTCGAGATGATACGCCTTGTCGATCGGATCTTCCACATCGAGGACCGGCGAAATGGCCTTGGAGACGTCCTCGCAATCCTCGACGGTCATGGTGCCATCGTTGCGCTCGGTCATGATCTGCAGCGTCAGGCCGTTCTGACCGGACATGCGCACGCGCACAAGGCGGAAACCCATCTGCACCAGCACGGGCTCGATGATGTCGGCAATGCGCCGGTCGAGGCCGGTCTCGGTGATCAGCCGCGGTTCATTTTCAGTTCCAGCCGTTGTCGGTTCGGACAAACGATCATCTCCTCGTCGGACCGGCTAATAAAAAAGAGCGGGTCCTGACGGGCCCACTCTTCATCTACCGATCAAGAATTTGACGCTCATATACGCTGCATCGCCGGAAATTGCAAGGCTTGCGGCAGACCCGGCCGGCAGATGAGGCAAATCCCGTCTAATGGCAAGTTTAAGCGGCTGGCGTGCCGCATTTCGAGGTTTATAACGAGACCACACCCCGCATCATCGGCAAATGAGAGAGACACGAGGTGACGAACCGCATATCGCCGCTGGCGCCCTTCCGGCACGACACGTTCCGGATCATCTGGATCGCCAGCCTCGCTTCCAACTTCGGCGGCCTCATTCAGGCGGTGGGTGCCGCCTGGCTGATGACGTCCATCTCCCAATCGGTCAACATGGTGGCGCTGGTGCAGGCCTCGACCTCGCTGCCGATCATGCTCTTCTCGCTGGTCTCCGGCGCGCTCGCCGACAATTTCGACCGGCGGCGGATCATGCTGGTCGCCCAGGCCTTCATGCTTGCCGTTTCGGCGCTCTTGACCGTCTTTGCCTATTACGGGCTGATCACCCCGTGGCTGCTCTTGCTCTTCACCTTTCTGATCGGCTGCGGCACGGCGCTCAACAACCCGTCCTGGCAGGCTTCGGTCGGCGACATGGTGCCGCGCGACGACCTGCCGGCGGCCGTCGCGCTGAACAGCATGGGCTTCAACATCACCCGCAGCGTCGGCCCGGCGATCGGCGGCGCCGTCGTCGCCGCCGCCGGAGCGGCCGCGGCCTTCGCCGTCAACGCGCTCAGCTATTTCGCCATCCTGTTCGCGATTTCCCGCTGGCGGCCGAGCATCCCACAAAGCGCCTTGCCGCGCGAGCGGCTGGGCCGAGCGGTTTCGGCCGGGCTGCGCTATGTGGCGATGTCGCCCAATATCGGCAAGGTGCTCCTGCGCGGCTTCGCCTTCGGCCTTTCGGCAAGCGCGATCCTGGCGCTGCTGCCGCTTGTCGCCCGCGACCTCGTCAAGGGTGGACCGCTCACCTACGGCATCATGCTTGGCGCCTTCGGCCTCGGGGCGATCGGCGGCGCGTTGCTCAGCGCGCGCCTCCGGGAGCGCCTGTCGAGCGAAGCGATCGTGCGGCTGGCCTTCGCAGGCTTCGCCGCAAGCGCGATCGTCACTGCGCTCAGCCCGCAGGCATGGCTGACCTCGCTCGCCCTCACCGTCTCAGGCGCCTGCTGGGTGCTGGCGCTGTCGCTGTTCAACACCACGGTGCAGCTCTCGACGCCGCGCTGGGTGGTAGGACGGGCTCTCTCGCTCTACCAGACGACGACCTTCGGCGGTATTGCCGCCGGCAGCTGGCTCTGGGGCGTCGCCGCCGAAGAATACGGCGCCGCGAATGCGCTGATCGGCTCCTGTCTTCTGATGCTTACCGGCATCGCCATCGGCCTGCGCTTCGCGCTGCCGGAGTTCACGTCGCTGAACCTCGACCCGCTCAACCGCTTCAACGAACCGCTGCTCGCTCTCGACCTGAAACCCCGCAGCGGACCGATCGTCGTGATGATCGACTATGAGATCGACGAGCCGGACATCCCCGAATTCCTGACGACCATGGCGGAGCGGCGGCGCATCCGCATCCGCGACGGCGCTGGCCATTGGGCGCTGATGCGCGACCTCGAAAACCCGATCATCTGGACCGAGACCTATCACGTGCCGACCTGGGTCGAATATGTCCGCCACAACCAGCGGCGCACGCAGGCGGACGCGGCCGTCGGCGACAAGCTGACGGCGCTCCACCGCGGCGACCAGCCGCCGCGCGTCCACCGGCTGATCGAGCGCCAGACGATCGTTCCCGGGCATTACGAGCGCTACAAGCAGCCGGCGGAGATGCATTGAGGGGACAGATGCGAAAATCTGACGCCGAGCACCGGAGCCGAAACGGCAAAAATTGGCTCCGTGAGTCCGTTGGCGATGAGCACGCTTGGCGACTGGAAAGGTCGCCGGGCCGATCACGATCGCCGTCGAGAGTAGGCAGGTGGTCAATACGGCCCAGGTGCGATCATGCTCAATTCTGCGAACACTCATCGGCAGAACTGAAGTCAATTGAACGTATGGAGCTTGATTTTCAAACTGCCATCGGCTTGGCGCTCAAAGACATGCGTGGCAATCCCACCCCAAGGCTGGTCTTTGCCCTGGGCATCCTTGCCCTTGGCAGACCATTTAGCTGCGCCGTAAATCAACTTTCCGTCGCCATCCACCCTGATCACCTCAAGTCTGTGATCGGTGGCGCCCATGCCGAATATGCCGCTGAAGAACTTTTCAACGCCAGCAGGTCCCTCGATCAAATCATGGCTAGGAGGAAGAAGAAGCGCGTCCTCCGCATAGAAGGTGGCAACCGCCTTGGCATCCCGCTTTCCAAAGGCCTCGTCCCAAGCTGTATATGCGGCCTTCACATCTTCCATAGGACCGGCCCGAGCTTCCATTGGCGCCATGGAGATGAAGTATGCTACAAGCATGGCGATACAATCATAGCGTAACATGACATTCCTCCTTTGATTGTTGGCATGCTCCTGCAATTGCTAATGCATGTCTCCTTAAATCGACCTCGATTTAAGGACCCAAGACATGCAGCAATTCAAAATGCTACAGCGACCTTTGCGCATCCGATAAGACGCGCGGCGCTGTAGTGTATCAGATCTGGCTAAAATGCGGCACGGAACGGCGACACGTCCACTGTAGTCCATTCAGGATAGAGGCCAGACCGATGATCGCTAGCGCCGTGGCCGGCGGCCACGACGTCGGGGTTCGCGGACGTTTCAAGGACCGTATCAAACACCAGACCCTGTGCGCGATGAGCTGCGCTTCCTGGCGGAACGGCTCTTTGGCCTTTCCCGAGGAATTCAGCCTTTTGCGGCCAGACCCAAAGTCAGCGCAGCTTCGCCTTCAGCGACGGATCGGGAAAGCAAGTCGGCGCCAGGCCGTTCTTCGCCTGCCAGTCGCCGAGCGAGCGGCGGGTCTTGTAGCCCGGCAAGCCGTCGACCTTGCCGACATCGTAGCCGATTGCGACCAGCGCCTTCTGCATGCCGAGCACGTCGGAGCGCAGCATCTTGCCGACATCGCCCCATTCGCCTCGGAAGGCGCCGCCGCCCGAGGCGATGCGGTCGGCAAGGTTGCCGATGAAGAGGGCGTAGAGGTCGGAATTGTTGTATTCCTTGATGACGTAGAAATTCGGCGTGACGACAAAGCCCGGCCCGTGGGTGCCGGCCGGCACCAGCATCATGCCGGAAGCCGACCGCTCAGCGGACGGAAAGGCCTTGCCGGAAACGCGGGCGATTCCCATGCCGGCCCAATCGGCAATCGGCCGCGCCAGGTCGGGGCCTTCCTGGGCGCAGGAGACGCCGTTAGGGATCGATACTTCGAAGCCCCAGTCGCGGCCGCTCTGCCAACCCTTTTCAGACAGATAGTTGGCGATCGAGGCGAGGCTGTCCGGCACGGAATTCCAGATGTCGCGGCGGCCGTCACCATCGAAGTCCACCGCATATTTCAGGAAGCTCGACGGCAGGAACTGCGGTTGGCCCATGGCGCCAGCCCAGGAACCGCGCATTTCACTTTCCTTGACGTCGCCGCTCTCAAGGATGGTGAGCGCCGCGATCAATTCGCGCCGAAAAAGCTCCGGCCGCGTCGACATGAAGGCTTTGGTGGCCAGCACGTCCATGATCGGATGCGGGATCTTCGCCCGGCCGAAGCCGGATTCGCGCCCCCAGATGGCCAGCACGACCTGTCCCGGAACGCCGTAGCTCCGCTCGATCCGCTTCAAGGTCGAGGCATGCGCTGAGGCGAGGCTGCGGCCGGTCGCCGCGAGGCCCTGCAGCCTCTTCTCGGAAAAATAGGAACCGGGCGACGAGAACTCCGCCTGGCTCTGCTTGCGCTCCTTCGCCTTCGGAAAGCCCGGCGGCGCCAGATCGGGCAGGTCCCAATTGAGCTTCACATCGGCGAAGGCGGCCTTGAAAGCAGAAGCGGAAATCCCGGCCTGTCTCGCCTCCGGCCAGAGATCCTTCGCAAGCCACTGACGGAACTTTGCTTCGACATCGGCCTTGGTGGCGGCGTGGGCGGGAAGGTTGAGGGCGAGGAGTGCGGCGATGGTCGCGAGGATTAGGCGTGCGCGAGGCTTACCCCCCTCTGCCCTGCCGGGCATCTCCCCCACAAGGGTGGAGATTGCCGGGCGGCAAGGGCTTCCCCCTGCGGAAAGAGACGCGTGTGCGGCGGCGGTGTTGTGAATTTGTGCGCTCGTTCCAAACTGATCTCCCCCCTTGTGGGGGAGATGCCCGGCAGGGCAGAGGGGGGTGGACCCTGCAGGACCGGCAAACCACGAGCGAATACGAGACTTCAAACGCATCGGCATTCCTTCAGATCGTCGTACGCGCCCGAAGCGCGGCGGTCAGCGTGCCTTCGTCGAGATAGTCGAGCTCGCCGCCGACGGGGACGCCATGGGCGAGGCGGGTGATCTTCACCTCTATGCCCTCGAGCTGGTCGGTGATGTAGTGAGCCGTCGTCTGGCCTTCGACGGTCGCATTGACGGCGATGACCAGCTCGCGCACGCCGCCCTTGGCGACGCGATCGACGAGCCCCTTGATGTTCAAATCATCCGGGCCGATGCCGTCGAGCGGCGACAGCGTGCCGCCGAGCACATGATAGGCGGCGTTCAGCGCCCCGGCGCGCTCCAGCGCCCAGAGATCGGCAACGTCCTCGACGACGATGATCACCGCCTGGTCGCGCCGCTCGTCGGTGCAGACGGTGCAGGGATCGATTGTATCGACATTGCCGCAGCAGGAGCAGATCTTCACCTTGCGATGCGCCTCGCCCATCGCCTCGGCCAGCGGACCGAGCAATTGCTCCTTCTTCTTGACGAGATGCAGCGCGGCGCGGCGCGCAGAACGGGGGCCGAGCCCCGGCACCTTTGCCAGGAGCTGAATGAGCTTTTCGATTTCGGGACCGGTGACTCGCTTTGCCATGGCCGGCTTTTAGCGCATCTCCCCGATAAACGGAATCGCTTTGACGGCGATCTCCGCCAATCAGAAGGGCAGCTTCATGCCGGGTGGGATCGGCAGGCCGGCAGTGAGTTCGCGGGTCTTTTCCGCCTGCACCGCGTCCGCCTTTTCCTTGGCGTCCTTGTGGGCGGCGACGATCAGGTCCTCGAGGATTTCGACATCGTCCTCCTTGAAGAGCGAAGGGTCGATCTTCAGGCTCTTCATATGGCCCTTGCCGTCGAGCCGGACAGTGACGAGGCCGCCGCCGGCGGTGCCGTCGACTTCGAGCGCGGCGATCTCCGCCTGCAGCTTCTCCATCTTGGCCTGCATTTCCTTGACCTTGCCCATCATGCCGATGATGTCGCGCATCGTCGTCTCCTGTCGGTTGCTATGTCTGCCTGAATTCGAAGGCGCCCCGTGTCTCGGCGCCTACTCGATGTCGTCGCCGGGTACGATATCGCCGTCCGCGGATTCGGCGGCCGCCGGGGCGAGCATTTCGGCCTCTTCCTCCGCGGCGCGGATGCGTACGTCGGTAATCCGCGCGCCCGGAAAGCGCGCCAAGATCGCGGCGACGTCCGGATCCTGGCGGGCGTCGTTGACGCGCTGTTCCTGGGCACGCTGCTCGGCCTCGACCAGCGTCGGCTCGCCCGGCTCGCGGCTGTAGCTGACGACCCAGTGGATGCCGGTCCACTCCTTGAGCTTGACGGCCAGCTCATTGAGCAGCGTCTTCGGCGCATCGTCGGGGAGGTTGACGTCGAGCCGGCCGGGCTCGATATGGACGAGCCGCAGGAAGCCGCGCACCAGCGTCTTCAGCTTGATGTCGCGGTTCTTCGCGCAGAGGTCGGCGATGTCGCTTACCGAATTGACCGGGACCTTCGGCTCCGGCCTGGCGGCGGCTGCCGGCGCCGGTTTCTCCTCGATGCGGCCGACGGCGATCGGCTGGGGAGCGGCATCCGGCACGGCGCGCAGCATGGTCGCGCCGTTGCCGGACGGCCGCTGCACGGGCGCCGCCTCGACGGAACGGGCCTGAACGGGGGGCTGGGCGGCCTGAGCTTGGGTACCGCTGCCATTGCGGGCCGGCGCAGGGCGCCCCTCGCCTGCCTCGCCGCCCGAAAGCTCGAGCAAACGCCGCGCAGCCTCTTCCGGCGAGGGAAGGTGAGCTGCATGGGCGAGCCGGATCAGCACCATCTCGGCGGCGCCGGCGGGACGCGCCGAGCTTTCCGCCTCGGGAATGCCCTTCAGGAGCATCTGCCAGATGCGCGACAGGGTGGTGACCGCGACGCTGCCGGCGAATTCGGCACCGCGACGGCGCTCGACCTCGCTCAAGGACTGATCGTTCGCCGCCTCGGGCACATATTTCATGCGCGTCACGAGATGGGTGAAGTCGGCAAGATCGGTAAGCACGATCGTCGGATTGGCGCCGGCCTCGTATTGCGCCGCGAATTCGGCGAGTGCCGCCGCGGCGTCGCCCTTGATGATGTGCTCGAAGAGATCGACGATCCGTGCCCGGTCGGCGAGACCGAGCATCGAGCGCACCGTTTCCATCTCGACCGAGCCGCCGCCATGGGCGATCGCCTGGTCGAGCAGCGACAGGCCGTCGCGCGCCGAACCTTCCGCCGCACGCGCTACCATGGCGAGCGCCTCCGGCTCGAAGGGCACGGCCTCCTTGCCGAGGATGGTGGAGAAGAGCCCGACCAAGTCCGAGGCGCTGATGCGCCTCAGGTCGAAGCGCTGGCAGCGCGACAGGACGGTGATCGGAACCTTGCGGATCTCGGTCGTCGCGAAGATGAACTTCACATGCTCCGGCGGCTCCTCGAGCGTCTTCAGCAGGCCGTTGAAGGCCTGGGTCGAGAGCATGTGCACTTCGTCGATGATGTAGACCTTGTAGCGCGCCGAGACAGGCCTGTAGCGCACCTGCTCGATGATCTCGCGGATGTCGTCGATGCCTGTATGGGAGGCGGCGTCCATCTCGATGACGTCGACATGGCGGCCGTCCATGATCGCCTGGCAGTGCTCGCCCGGAACGCGCAGGTCGATCGTCGGCTTGTCGATCTCGGCGGTCTTGTAGTTCAGCGCCCGCGCCAGAATGCGCGCCGTCGTCGTCTTGCCGACGCCGCGCACCCCCGTCAGCATATAGGCCTGGGCGATGCGGCCGGTCTCGAAGGCGTTGGTGAGCGTGCGCACCATCGGCTCCTGGCCGACCATCAGGTCGGAGAAATCCTTGGGGCGGTATTTGCGCGCCAGAACGCGGTAGGCGGCCGGTTTTTCGACGGGTGAAACTGGGGATGAAATGGGCGCTTCGTCGCTCATCGACCCTGCCGCTGTTCGAACTCTTGTCCCGACAGGACGGAGAAGGTGGGAGGCTGGCACGATGACCCGTGCCGGGGCTCGTTAGGGCTGCTTCCTTCCGGACCTGACCCGGTTGGCGAGTGGCTCGTCCACCACCAACCTCCCGGCTTCCATATCGGCAATATCTGAAGCAAATGCAAGCCAAGCCGCCAAAAAACTGCTATCGGTATAGAATACAACGCGAATCCGCTTGATCCCGAGGAGATTTTCTTGACCGAATTCACGCTCGACGAGCGCCTCGAGCGCGACAGCATACCCATCGCCCCGATCGGCCTCTGCCAGATGCGCCTGATGAACGACCGCCGCTGGCCGTGGCTGATCCTCATTCCCCAGCGCGCCGACGTTTCGGAGGTCTTCGACCTCACGCCGCTCGACCAAGCGATGCTGACTTTCGAAACGAACATGGTGGCGGCGGCGCTCAAGAAGGCCACCGGAGCAGAGAAGATCAATATCGGCGCGCTCGGCAACATCGTCCGGCAGCTTCATGTGCATGTCATCGCCCGCCGCGAGGGCGATCTGAACTGGCCGGGTCCGGTCTGGGGCTTCGGCAAGGCAGAGCCGTGGCCGGAGGGCGCGCATCAGGCATTCGCAGCACGTATATTGGAAAATCTTTGAACATGACGAAAACGATCTTCGATCTTCACAGCCCCCATCCGGAGCCGAGCACCTTCGTCGCCTTCGCGGAAAACCATCTGGACCGGCAGTCCGAGCATCGCGCCGACGATTGCGTCGAAAAGGCCCTCAAACATCCGGGCGCGCATTTCCTCGCCTTTTCCGGCGCGAAGCTGATCGTCAAGCATGACGAGAAGATCATCGATCCGCTTTTCGCGCCCTATGAGCTCGCCGGTCTCGAACCGACGATCGACGAGGCGATCCTGCTCGGTTTCCTGCCGAACGGCGAGCCGCGCCTCGCCGTTCCTTCCGGCCTGACCGAGGAGACCGTACCGGGGCCCTTCAAGATCGCCGATGCGCGCATGCTCTACCGGCAGCAGATGCTGCCGGAGGAGCTCCTCGGGCAGTTCGCCCAAGGGTCGAGCCTGATCACCTGGAACGCCAACAACCGCTTCTGCGGCCGTTGCGGCGGGCCGATGGACGGCGCGGCCGGCGGCTACCGGCGGATCTGCACCGCCTGCGGCCATATGGTGTTTCCGCGCACCGATCCGGTCGTCATCATGCTGACGGTCGACATCGAGCGCGACCTCTGCCTGCTCGGCCGCAGCCCGCATTTCGCGCCGGGCATGTATTCCTGCCTTGCCGGTTTCGTCGAGCCGGGCGAGACGATCGAGAACGCCGTGCGCCGCGAAACGCACGAGGAATCGGGCATCCGCATCGGCCGGGTGCGCTATCACGCCTCGCAGCCCTGGCCGCTGCCGCACTCGCTGATGATCGGCTGCTATGCCGAGGCGCGATCGACCGCCATCAAGCGCGACGAGCAGGAACTCGAGGACGTGCGCTGGTTCACCCGTGCGGAGACCGAAGCGATGCTGGAGCGTTCGACGGGGGTCGCGACGACGCCGGACGAGCACATCCCGCCGCCGAAGGGGGCGATCGCCCACCAGTTGATGCGCGACTGGCTGTCCTGGCCGGAGCGCAGCTGAGCGAGTAGGGACAGGAATCGGTGTCGCGCTCGGAACGGCTCATCGATCTCATTCAGGTGCTGAGACGCCACCGCCGGCCGGTGAGTGGCCGGACACTCGCCGAGGAGACCGGCGTCAGCCTCCGCACCCTTTATCGCGATATTGCCAGCCTGCAGGCCCAGGGGCGCCGGGATCGAAGGCGAGGCGGGCGTCGGCTATGTCCTCAGGCCGGGCTTTTTGCTGCCGCCGATGATGTTCTCCGAGGAGGAGATCGAGGCGCTGGTGCTCGGTTCCCGCTGGGTTGCGAAACGCGGCGACAAGAGGCTTGCGACAGCGGCGGGCGACGCTCTGGCGAAGATCGGCTCGGTGCTGCCGGCCGAGCTCAAGGAGAAGCTCGACGGTTCCACACTGCTCGTGGGCCCACGTCAACCGGTCGCCGACCGGGTCGATCTCGGCCTGTTGCGCAAGGCGATCCGCTCCGAGCACAAGCTCGAGCTCAGCTATCTCGACAATGACGGCCGCGACAGCCGCCGCACGGTCTGGCCTTTTGCGCTTGGCTTTTTCGAGGAGACACGGGTGCTCGCCGCCTGGTGCGAGCTCCGTCAGGGCTTCCGCCATTTCCGGACCGACCGGATCGCAGAGGCGGCACTGCTCGACAGCCGCTACCCGCGCCGGCGCCAGGCGCTGCTCAAGGACTGGCGCGCCACGCATGGCGTCGACCCTGTCGGGGTCTGAATGACTGAGAAGTTCGCCTTTCCGTCACGCTCGGACTGCTGACAAAAACTGACAGCAGGCACCGCTAGCTTGAAGGTCCCGAAAGAAGGAGACCATCATGGCAAATCCCAATCTCATCGTCCTCTATGTTGCCGATCCGCTGGCAAGCGTCGAATTCTATCGCAAGCTGCTCGGCAAGGAACCGACGGCCGCCTTTCCGACCTTCTGCTCCTTCGAGTTCAAGGAAGGCTTCACCTTGGGTCTCTGGGCACTGGAGAAGGTGCAGCCCCAGCCTGTCGGCGAAGGCAGCCGGGCCGAAGTCGCATTCATGGTGGAGGGAGAAGAGGCCGTCCGCGCTCACTATGAGGAATGGCAGGCGATGGGGCTGTTGATTGCGCAGGAACTGACGAGGATGGATTTCGGACCGACCTTCGTCGCCCTCGATCCGGACGGGCATCGCCTGCGTGTCTGCCTCTACGACGAATGATGCAAAGGCAAGTGCAGGCTTCGCTCACACCCCGCGGGAACGCCGGCGGGGTGTGGAAGACTTTCGCGCCGCGGGTAGAATGCACGCGCGGGCAATTGTATATTAGCGGCCGTAGACGGCAGCCTGGATCTGGGATCGGGAAAGACCGATGTCGCTCAGTGCGTGGTCGTCCAGAGCGTTCAGCTCGCGTACCGCACGGCGCAATTTTGCATATTCCATGATCTTCTGACGGATCTTCATTTTTGACACTCCATTTTCTTTTTCTTGACGAAGGTCAAATAGGCATTTGCCTAAGATTTCAGTAGTTCCATGATTGCAAATTAGGCATGCGCTGGACGCGTAGCCGGTTAACGATAATTCGCCGTTTTTCGAAGGTCCGGGACGTCCATCCGGCACACGCTGCCAGCAGAATTGCGGGCATCGGAGATCGCCGTACAAGGTGCTGCGGCAACCGCCTGACCGGACTGTCGACGCCGCAATGGGTCGTGGGCGTCATCCTCGGGCTTGACCCGAGGATCCAATCGCAAGCACCGGTTCTGGCGGTGATTTGGCCAGCGTAACATGGATCCTCGGGTCAAGCCCGAGGATGACGACGGGGATGGAGGCCCGGGCAAAAGCGCTCCTGAAGCACACCGCATTCGGCGAACTCAGGCGACCTGCCTGGGACGCTGCATATTTCTCAAATGCACGCCTCTGGCAAGCGGTCGAAAGTCCGCCCACGCATCGTTCCCGACTGGCCCTCAGAGCACCCCACGCATCGGATGCGCCTTGTACGTCCCGAGTATCCGCACGTTTTCCGAGAAGAAGCGCAGCTCGTCCATGGCGTGGCGCACGCCCTCGTCGTCCGGATGGCCCTCGATATCGGCATAGAACTGCGTCGCCACGAACTTGCCGCCGAGCTGGTAGCTTTCGAGCTTCGTCATGTTGATGCCGTTGGTGGCAAAGCCCCCCATTGCCTTGTAGAGAGCGGCCGGAATGTTACGCACGTTGAAGACGAAGGTGGTGATGATCAACTCGTCGTCCGACTTGCGCGTCGTCCGCTGCTCCTCGCGCGACAGCACAACGAAGCGGGTGACGTTGCTGTCGGTGTCTTCGACGTTTTCGGCGATGATCTCCAGCCCGTAGAGGTCGGCGGCAAGCCGCGGGGCGAGCGCTGCCATCGAGCGGTCACCGGTCTCGGCGACGAGCTTGGCGGCACCGGCCGTATCGCCGGCGACGATCGGTTTCCAGCGATTGGCGCGGACGATCTTGCGGCATTGGCCGAGCGCATGGATATGGCTGTGCACGGTGCGGATTTCGTCGTGCTTGACGCCCGGAAGCACCATCAGCTGGAAGCGGATCGGCATGAAATATTCGCCGACGATATGCAGGCGCGATTCGGGCAGCAGGTGATGGATGTCAGCGACGCGGCCGGCGATCGTGTTCTCGATCGGGATCATGCCGAGATCCGCCTCGCCGTTCTCGACCGCCAGAAAGGCATCCTCGAAGGTCTGGCAGGGCAACGGGTCCATCGACGGGAACATGTCGCGGCAAGCCATGTCGGAATTGGCGCCGAAGTCGCCCTGGAAGGCAATCCTGTTGGTCTTGACGGTCACTTTGGCTGTCCTTTCAAGCCGAGAGCATGCGGCGGGCTTTTTCGAGGTCGGCCGGCGTGTCGACGCCGAGCGGCACGGAATTGACGATCTCGACGTCGATGCGCATGCCCGCCTCGAGGGCCCGCAGCTGCTCGAGCGATTCGCGCTTCTCGAGCGTCGAAGGCTTCAGCGACACGAACGTCTTAAGTGCGCTCCGCCGGTAGGCGTAAAGGCCGATATGGTGATAGAGCGGCCCGGCGCCATGGGGTGCGGTCGCGCGGGTGAAATAGAGCGCGCGCAGCCGGCTCTCCGACAGCGGCGACCCGACCACCTTGACGACGTTCGGATTGGTTTTCTCGTGCTCGTCGGTGATTTCCACCGTCAGCGTGGCGATATCGGTCGCAGCGTTTTCGAGCGGCTTCAAGGCCGCGCGGATCGGGCCGGGCTCGATTGTCGGCAGGTCGCCCTGGACATTGATGACGATTTCCGCCTCTCCGTTAGGGTCGGCCTTCTGCAGCGCCTCGTAGATCCGGTCGGAGCCGGACTGGTGATCGATGCGCGTCATGACCGCTTCGAAGCCGGCGTCGCGCACCGCCTCGTAGACCTCGTCATGATCGACGGCGACGACGATCCGGCCGACCTCTGCTTCCGCCGCGCGCCTGGCGACCTGGACGATCATCGGCAGGCCGCAGATGTCGGCGAGCGGCTTGCCCGGCAGGCGCGTCGAGGCCATGCGCGCGGGGATGAGCACGAGGGCTTTGCCCGAATTTTCACGATTCATCGTCATGCCTTCAAAAACCCCTGAGAAAGTGTCAAAAGGTCTCACTTCGGGGGCGATAATCTCTGTTGCAACGCAGAGCCAAAAGACATAGGTTCCGCGCGATTTCAAGATGGGCCGGGTTTTTGTTTGCGCCGGTGGCAAAGGGAGCGTTTGCAGATGAATCCATATGTGAACATGGGTGTGGGTGCCTTGCTGGGTACGGTCTTCGTGCTGATGACCGTGTCCATTGCTTCTGAAGGCATTTTCCATTCCGAAGCTCCCGAGAAGGAAGGTTTCGCGATCGTCGCCGAGGAGCCGACCGCCGAGGCCGGTGCGGGCGGCGGCGAAGAAGCAAAGTCGGAGCCGATCGGCCCGTTGCTCGCCAAGGCCGACGCTTCCGCCGGTGAAGCCGTGTTCAAGAAATGCGCAAGCTGTCACACCATCGAGAAGGGCGGACCGAACAAGGTCGGCCCGAATCTCTGGGGCCTCGTCAACCGTCCGGTCGCCTCGCATGAGGGCTTCGCCTACTCCGCCGGAATGAAGACCTTTGCCGAAGGCGGCAAGGTCGTCTGGGACTACGACCACCTGAGCTACTTCCTCGAGGCGCCGAAGAAACACGTGCCGGGCACGGCCATGGGCTTTGCCGGCCTGAAGAAGCCGGACGAGCGGGCGAATCTGATCGCCTGGCTGCGCGAGAAGGCCGACAGCCCGGCACCGCTGCCGGCGGCGGACGCGACCGGCGCGACGGACGCGGCACCGGCTGCCGCCCCTGCCGACGGTGGTCAGACGGCGGCTCCTGCCCCGGCTCCGGCGGAAGCCGGTCAGGCGGCGGCTCCGGCACCGGCCCCGGCACATTAAGCGATCGATATTTCTTTTCGAAGAGCCCGGTCATCGACCGGGCTTTTTCTATCCGATCAGTCGCCGCCGGGTGAGCGCCGGAAAGCTTCGCGCCGATGCCGCGCCTATCGGATTTTTCTTTGGCGATGCTAATATCTGTGCAACTGACAATGTAACCAAATGCAATCCGATCGGAGCCTGGTCCCTCTGCGTGTGAGCGGGACGGTTGCATTCGGAGCGAAGGAGCGGACGATAGATGACCAGCGGCGGAACTTTCCTCATCGAGACACATCCGAACCCCATGGCAGCGGGCGAGCGTGAGGCCCTGCTCAAGAACCCGGGCTTCGGCCGCGTGCTGTCCGATCACATGGCGACGATCCGCTATTCCGAGGGACGCGGCTGGCATGACGCCCGGATCGAGCCGCGGAAGGCTTTCGATCTCAGCCCGTCGACGGTGGTGCTGCACTATGCCCAGGAGATCTTCGAAGGCATGAAGGCCTACCGCCTGCCGGACGGCGGCGCCACATTGTTCCGCCCGGGCGCCAATGCGCGCCGTTTCACCAACTCCGCCAATCGCCTGGCCATGGCGCCCTTGCCGGAAGAGCTGTTCGTCGAATCCGTGCGCGCCCTGGTGCGGGCGGATCGCGACTGGATTCCGGCGGCTGAAGGCGCCTCACTCTATCTCCGGCCGTTCATGATCGCCACGGAGGCGATCCTCGGCGTGAAGCCCTCGTCCGACTACCTCTATTGCGTCATCGCCTCGCCGGTGGGCTCCTACTTCAAGGGAGGCGCTCCGGCGGTGACGCTCTGGGCCTCCGAAAACTACACGCGGGCGGCCCCCGGCGGCACCGGTGAGGCGAAATGCGGCGGCAACTATGCGGCAAGCCTCGCCGCGCAGGCAGAAGCGACCCGCGAGGGCTGCGACCAGGTGGTCTTCCTCGACGCCGTCGAAAAGCGCTGGATCGAGGAGCTCGGCGGCATGAACGTCTTCTTCGTCTTCGAGGACGGCTCGCTGCAGACGCCGCCGCTCACCGGCACGATCCTGCCGGGCATCACCCGCGATTCGCTGATCACGCTCGCCCGCGACCTCGGCCTCACGGTGCGCGAAGAGCCCTATTCGATCGATCAGTGGCAGGCGGATGCCGAGAGCGGCCGGCTGGCCGAGGCCTTCGCCTGCGGTACCGCCGCTGTGGTGACGCCGATCGGCAAGGTGAAGGGCCGCACCCGCAACTTCACGATCGGCGACGGCGGCGCCGGTCCGGTGGCCGGCCAGCTGAAGGCCGCGCTGCTCGACATCCAGAACGGCCGCGCCCCGGACCGCCACGGCTGGCTCGACCGGCTGTTCTAGCGAAACGGGGGCTCCGAGCCCTCACCCCGCTGCCGCGACCTTCTCTCGTTTGTACGGGGAGAAGGGACGATGCCGCGCCGGCTTGAACCCTCTCGCCGCATGCAGGAGTAGGCTCGTCCGGTGCGGCATACCCCTTCTCCCAGCCTGCGGGGAGAAGGTCGCGGCAGCGGGATGAGCGGCAAGCGCGAGCGCGAAAACCTACATTACATCAACAGATAGGCCCAGGCCGAAACGCTCACGACGCCGAGGGCGGTGGTCAGCGTGATGGTCGAGGAGGCGAGGCCGTGGCCGACATTGAAGTGGTTGGCGATCAGCCAGGCATTGACGCCGGTCGGCACGGAAGACGTCAGGACCAGGGCGGCGGTCCAACTGTCGCTCAGGCCCAGGAGATGGCAGGCGGCGAAGACGGCGCCCGGCAGCACGACGAGCTTCAGCGTGCTGGTGACGGCGGCGAGGCCGGTATTGCCGGCGAGCCCGTATTTGTCGAGCGCCATGCCGATCGAGACGAGTGCTGCTGGGGCGGCGACGCCTGCAAGCTGATCGACCACGATCTTGGCCGGACCGCCGAGCGGATGGCCGAGAAGATGGAAGAGCGCTCCTAAGGCAAGCCCGATCACCAGCGGGTTGCGGGCGAGATTGCGGCCCACCCCGGCTAAAAGCTTGAATAGGCTCTGCCGCGGCCGGCCGCTCACCTTCTGGTCGGCGCGGTCCATCATCACGGTCCCGGCGATCATCATCACCGGCAGATGCACCGAAAGCAGGATGGAAAGCGCGACGATCCCCTCCTCCCCCACCACCCGGGACACCAAGGGCAGGCCGATGAAGACCGTGTTGGCAAAGGCCGAGGAGACGCCGGCCAGCACGCCCATGCGCTGGTCGCGGCCGAAGCCGAGCGTCGCGGCCAGATGGCCGATGGTCCAGGTGACGGCGACGCCGGAGAAATAGGCGACCCAGAGCGGCCAGGGCGACCCCTCCTTGAAATCCGCCTCGGCGATGGTGCGGAACAGAAGGACCGGCACGGCAACCCGGAAGACGAAGTCGCCCAGCGCCTCGCCAACGGCCGGCTTCAGATAGCCGAATTTCACGATCAGCCAGCCGGTGAGGATCAGCACGAAGATCGGGAGCACATTCAAAAAGACTTCGGACATGCGCGAGCCTTATCACGACAGTTCGGCTTGAACCGATTGATTGCGATCGGTTCCCGAGAGCGGGTCGGAGGGGAGCGCGCCCGGAGCCGCGCATTTGTGATTCATGCAGACAGACCGACGCATAGACCCGTTTTGACGGTGGAGGCAAGGCAGCGGCCTACTGCATGTCTCCTTAAATCGACCTCGATTTAAGGACAAAGCCATGCAGCAATTCAAAGTGCTACAGCGACCTTTGCGCGTCTGATAAGACGCGCGGCGCTGTAGTGCATGCTCCCTTCAACCGTACCGGATTAGGGCGCGCGACACCGTCAAGAAAAGGCCGCCGGCTGCGACCATTTACACCCGGAACATTCAGCCGTCACAAAGCGTTGCGCTTGAGGACGGGGTCAAAAGAATGTCGAGCGAGCATCCGATCTATTCGCACAAGGACGACGACCCGCATCTGACCGATGACGATCTGGCGCAGAAGGTCTTGCGCTTCCTCCGCTACGCGACTTTCATAGACACGAGCGACATGGACGTGATCGCCCTCGGCAACATGGTTGTCCTGTCCGGAACGGTGGCGCGCGAAGCGGACATTGCCTGCGCCGGCGAGGCGGCGGCCTCGGTGATCGGCGTCCAGAGCGTCGAGAACCGGCTGACGGCGCGACCCGGCGAAGCGGCGGGCTGAGCAGCACAAGGGGCGCGGAGGGCAGAGCATGAAGGACAGCATCGAAAAGCGCATCGAACTGGCGGCTCCGGTCGAGAGGGTGTGGCGTGCGCTCACCGATCACGAGGCCTTCGGCGAATGGTTTCGCGTCAAGCTCGACGGGCCCTTCGTGGTCGGTCAGGTCACCACCGGCGAAATCACCTATCCCGGCCACGAGGGCATCAAATGGACCTCGGTGACAGAGCGAATGGAGCCGTCGCAGCTCTTCGCCTTTCGCTGGCCGCATTCAGAGGATCCGAATGCCGACGTTTCGAATGCACCTTCGACGCGCGTCGAATTCCACCTCAAACCGACGACAAAGGGTACGCATCTGACGATCACCGAATCGGGCTTCGGCTCCCTGCCGCAGGAGCGGCGCGAGGAAGTGATCTGCAGCAACGAGAAGGGATGGGAAATCCAGGCCCAGAACATCAAGGCCTTCGTCGAACCCTGAACGGCGTGCCGCCATCGTCATTGACCTCGCAGACCGGCGCGATACCTTTGCTTTGAGAGAGGGCGAGGCGATGTGCGGGCGGGTCTATATCAAGAGCAATCTCGACGGTCTGTTGCGCGAATTCTCCTTTGCCGAGCGGGAAGCGGTCGAGGGGATGGCCAACCAGTTCCCGCGTTATAACGGTGCGCCGTCGCTTTACTATCCGATCATCGTCACCGAGGTGATACGCGACCCCGACGTGTTCGGCCCGAGCTTCGCGAGCGCCCGCTGGGGGCTGATCCCGCGCTTTGCGAAAACGCAGCCGGGCCGGCCGCCGCCGATCAATGCGCGCTCGGAAGGTATTTCGACCGTCGGCCTGTTCAAAGACGCCTATCGCCGGCGCCGCTGCCTGATCCCGGTCGACGGCTTCTTCGAGTGGAAGGACATTTACGGCACCGGCAAGAACAAGCAGCCCTACGCGACCGCCATGAAATCCGGCGAGCCCTTCGCGCTTGCCGGCCTCTGGGATACCTGGCGCGACCCGGAAACCGACGAGGACATCCGCACCTTCTGCGTCATCACCTGTCCGGCAAACGAGATGATCGCCAAGATCCACGACCGCATGCCGGTGATCCTGCACGGACAAGACTATGAACGCTGGCTTTCGCCGGAAGCGGATCCGGCGGAGCTGATGAGGCCGTTTCCAGCGGAGCTGATGACCATGTGGCCGATCGACCGCAAGGTCGGCTCGCCGAAATATGATGCGGCGGACATTCTGGATCCCGTCGAGCCGCCGCAAGAGGAGTGAGCTGCCCTGCAGCGATCCCCCCGACGCCAGCCGAACCTCACCCGCGCAGGCCCGGCGCCTCCTGGCCGGTGCGCTCGACATATTCCCGATAGCCGCCGCCATATTGATGAATGCCGTCCGGCGTCAGTTCCAGGACGCGGTTGGACAGTGCCGACAGGAAGCGGCGGTCGTGCGAGACGAACAGCATGGTGCCCTCATAGGCCGAGAGCGCCTTGATCAGCATCTCCTTGGTATCGAGGTCGAGGTGGTTGGTCGGCTCGTCGAGGACGAGGAAGTTCGGCGGGTCGAACAGCATTGCCGCCATCACCAGCCGCGCCTTCTCGCCGCCGGAGAGCACCCGGCAGCGCTTCTCCACGTCGTCGCCGGAAAAGCCGAAACAGCCGGCCAGCGCCCGGAGCGGCGCCTGACCGGCCTTGGGAAAGCGTTCCTCCAGCCATTGGAGGATGGTGCTGTCGCCGTCGAGCACATCCATCGCATGCTGGGCGAAATAGCCGAGCTTGACACTGGCGCCGAGCGACACACTGCCCTGGTCCGGCTGGGCGGAGCCGGTGACGAGCTTCAGCAGCGTCGATTTTCCGGCGCCGTTGATGCCCATGATGCACCAGCGTTCGCGCCGGCGCACCATGAAGTCGAGTCCGCCATAGATCGTCCGGCTCCCATAGGCCTTGTGGACGTTCCTGAGATTGACGACGTCTTCGCCGGAACGCGGCGCCGGCAGGAAATCGAAGGCGACCGTCTGGCGACGCCGCGGCGGCTCGACGCGATCGATCTTCTCGAGCTTCTTGACCCGGCTCTGCACCTGCGCGGCATGCGAGGCGCGGGCCTTGAAGCGTTCGATGAACTTGATTTCCTTTGCGAGCATGGCCTGCTGGCGCTCGAACTGGGCCTGCTGCTGCTTCTCGTTCAGCGCCCGCTGCTCCTCGTAGAAGCCATAGTCGCCGGAATAGCTCGTCAAAGCGCCGCCGTCGATCTCGATGATCCTGGTGACGATCCGGTTCATGAACTCGCGGTCGTGCGAGGTCATCAGCAGGGCGCCGTCATAGCTTTTCAGAAAATCTTCCAGCCAGATCAGGCTTTCGAGATCGAGGTGGTTGCTCGGCTCGTCGAGCAGCATGACGTCCGGGCGCATCAAGAGGATGCGGGCGAGTGCCACGCGCATCTTCCAGCCGCCCGACAGCTTGGAAACGTCGCCGTCCATCATCTCCTGGCTGAAGCTCAAGCCGGCAAGGACCTCGCGGGCACGCCCCTCCAACGCATAGCCGTCGAGCTCCTCGTAGCGCGCCTGCACTTCCCCGTAGCGCTCGATGATCGCGTCCATTTCGTCCATCCGCTCCGGATCCGACATGGCCGCCTCGAGCTCACGCAGCTCCGCCGCCACGGCGCTGATAGGCCCTGCCCCTTCCATCACCTCGGCAACCGCGGACCGCCCGGCCATCTCGCCGACATCCTGGTCGAAATAGCCGATCGTTACACCCTTCTCGACCGAGACCTGCCCCTCGTCGGGCTGTTCCTCGCCGGTAATCATCCGGAAAAGCGTCGTCTTCCCCGCCCCGTTCGGACCCACAAGGCCGATCCTTTCGCCGCGGTTCAAGGCGGCGGAGGCTTCGATATAAAGAATGCGGTGACTGTTGGACTTGCTGATATTCTCGATGCGGATCATGTGGGGGACGGCTCGGTGGGGTTGCGGGCACCCCTATGCCACGGGTCGGTGCCGCTGTCACGCGAACATCGAGCGGGGCGGAGGCGCCGAGGATCACAAAGGAAAATATGGCGGACAGAGAGGGATTCGAACCCTCGATACGCTTTCACGTATACACGCGTTCCAGGCGTGCGCCTTCAACCACTCGGCCACCTGTCCATCCGTCTGCAGCCGTTGGTCACTCCGGCTGGATGGGGGAGTGAACTCCACCGTGCTGCCGGCAAAACCGGCGGACGGGCGCGATATATACTGATGATTGGCGGCGGATCAACTGGTTTCTGACAGATTGTTGACATTGCGTGAGATGTTGTGGCGCGCTCCGCCATTGCGCTCGTCCGGCGGCGAGCCTATCTCTTTCCATAAGACACGCCGAGCGGGAATGGGGCGGCTGGAAACGATCGACAGGCTTTAAGGGGCGAACCCGGCCAAGGAGGGTGAATGCGGCTCTTGCTGCGCTTTGCAAGCTTCGTCGCGCTGATGGCCGCGGTGCTTGCGGGCACCATCGATTCGATCCAGTCGGTGGCCGCCTCCGAGCCAGTGCTGACGCCGCTTGCGGAAGGGATCGGGCTGCTCGGGCCGGATGCGCTCAACTGGGTGCAATCGCTGCAGCGGACCGATGCGGGGCCGGCCATCTGGCTGACCGCCCTGCACTGGATCTTCATGCAGCCGGCCTTCGCCGTCATGGTCGTCGTCGCGCTGGTCCTGTGGATGGCGGGATACAAGAAGAAGCCGGCCGCCGGGCGCTTTGCGGCCTGAATCCGCGCCGCTCAACGCTTTCGGTCATCGGAAGGAGCCGCAGATGTTTCTGATCGACATGTTCAACAAGAAGAACATCCTGCCCGACGCCGAGACCGCGCTTGCCGGCCGCGCCGAGGAAATTCCGACGGCTGCGACGCACTTCGTCTCCGGCCGGTCGCTGAAGGGCCCCTACCCGGAGGGCATGAAGAAGGTGCTTTTCGGCATGGGTTGCTTCTGGGGCGCCGAGCGGCTCTTCTGGCAGATCCACGGAGTCCACGTGACGGCCGTCGGCTATTCCGGCGGACTGACGCCGAACCCCACCTATCAGGAGACGACGACGGGGCTGACCGGCCATGCCGAAGTCGTGCTGGTCGTCTACGATCCGCAAAAACTGTCGCTCCGCCGCCTGCTCAAGACCTTTTTCGAGGAGCACGACCCGACACAGGGGATGCGGCAGGGCAACGACATCGGCACCACCTACCGCTCGGCCATCTATGTCTTCGACGAGGAACAGCTTGCCGAAGCGAATGCAGCGCGCAATACATTCAAGCGGGTGCTCAGGGCCTTCAATCACGACCGCGAGATCACCACGGAAATCGCAATTGCCGGCCCGTTCTATTTCGCCGAGGGCTACCACCAGCAATATCTCGCCAAGAATCCGGACGGCTATTGCGGCCTGCGCGGCACCGGCGTCAGCTGTCCGTTCGGCTGAAGCGAAGTCCGTCCGCTTGCGCCAGCCGCCAGCGCTCCAAAGCGGGCCGGCGGCTTTTTTACCATCTGAAAAATTTTGGATGTTTTTTTGAAGAAGCCGTGCAAGGATGCGCCCACCCAAGCCTTAAACAGAAGAGGGGCGGGCTCCGCAGGCAAGGCTCACGCCGCCCGCGGAAACCCGAAAAGATCCAATTGCGACAACAGGGCTGCAAGATGAAAAAACCCATTCTCGGTCTCTTTGCTTTCTCGATGATGTCTGCGACGGCACTGGCCGCCGACGTCAAGCCGGCGCTCATCTACGATCTCGGCGGCAAGTTCGACAAATCCTTCAACGAAGCGGCCTTCAACGGCGCAGAAAAGTTCAAGGCCGAATCGGGCATCGAATACCGCGAATTCGAGATCGCCAATGATGCCCAGCGCGAACAGGCGCTGCGCCGCTTCGCCAGCGACGGCAATAGCCCGATCGTCATGGCCGGCTTCAACTGGGCCGCATCGCTCGAAAAGATCGCTGCGGAATATCCGGATACGAAGTTCGCCATCATCGACATGGTGGTCGAGAAGCCGAACGTCAAATCGATCGTCTTCAAGGAACAGGAAGGCTCCTATCTCGTCGGCGTGCTCGCCGGGCTCGCCTCCAAGTCGAAGACTGTCGGATTCGTCGGCGGCATGGATATCCCGCTGATCCACAAATTCGCCTGCGGCTATGTCGGCGGCGCCAAGTCTGTCGGCGGAGACGTCAAGGTGCTCGAAGCCTATACGGGCACGACGCCGGACGCCTGGAACGATCCGGTCAAGGGCGGTGAAATCGCCAAGTCGCAGATCGACCAGGGCGCGGACGTCGTCTATCACGCCGCCGGCGGCACCGGCGTCGGCGTGCTTCAGGCGGCGGCGGATGCGGGCAAGCTCGGCATCGGCGTCGACTCCAACCAGAACATGCTGCAGCCGGGCAAGGTGCTGACCTCGATGCTGAAGCGAGTCGACGTCGCCGTCTATGACGCCTTCACGGCGGCTAAGGACGACAAGTTCGAGTTCGGCATCTCCAATCTCGGCCTCAAGGAGGACGGCGTCGGCTACGCGCTCGACGAGCACAACAAGCCGCTGATCACGCCGGAAATGCTCGATGCGGTGGAAAAGGTGAAGGCCGATATCATCTCCGGCAAGGTACAGGTGCACGACTACATGTCGGACGAGACCTGCCCGTACTGATCGGCAAGACATTCGCAAGGCCGCCGGTTCGCAAGAGCTGGCGGCTTTTTGCTGCCCGTCTCAATAGTGCGGCGGCCGTGTCACCGGGATCGCCTCGCGCGCCTGTTCCTCGAGGGTCAGGAAACGCTCAGTCAGCCGGTCGAGCTTGGCACGCATCTGCTCGGCCACCTTCCATTGCTCGGCAAGCTGGTCGGAAAGCTCCTCGATGGTTTTTCCCTGATGCGCCACCGTTTCTTCCAAATGAACGATCCGGCTCTCCATGTCGCTCATGCGCTTCTCCATCTCTTTATTATCGACGGGCAAATTGACCAACCTGGCTGCGCCGTCAAGCATGGCAGTCAGCCCCGTGCCCCGGCTGCGACGGCGTTCACCGCGGAAAAGCCGGGATCGCGTGCCGACAGCCTCTTGTGCAGGTGCACCATCATGCCCGCGGCAAACAGCGGCGTCAGCAGGTTGATGAACGGCACGGCCAGGAAGGCCGCGATCACGAGGCCGGCAAGGAACACCGTCGCCCTGTGCTTGGCGCGGAAGAGCCGCGCCTCGGCCGGCGAGCGGTGGCGCATGGCGGCAAATTCGAAGAATTCGCGGCCGAGCAGATAGCCGTTAACCAGGAAGAAGGCGATGAGATTGATGCCCGGCACCAGCAGCAGGAAGAGCGCGACGATGTTGCCGAGAATGACGACTCCGAGGAACTTCACCGAGCTTATCATCGCCTCGGCAAGCGGCAGCGGGGTGCCCGGCGGCTCGGCCGGATAATCGCGCTTCTCGACCACCTCGGCGACATCGTCGAGAAAGAAGCCGGCGATCAGCGCTGTCACCGGAGCAAGCAGCAGCGCCAAGGCGAGAGCGAGGCCGAGGCTGGCGAAAATGCCGACGACGAACGTGATCCAGCCCGCCCATTCGGGCGTGCCGGGCATCAGCACGTCGATCCAGGGCAGCGCCAGCCAGACGAACAGCTCGCGCATAGCAAACCAGAGGGCGACGAGCGCCAGCAGCGTGAGCGCGATGACCTTCCAGAAAACCGCGCGCGTCTCGGCGGCAAAGAGATTGGCGGAGGCGAGCCGCGCCGAGTCGACGATCATGATCGATCTCCATAAAGGACAAGTGGGTTCGATGTAGGCAGCCGCGTCGCCCGCGGCAAGGCACTTGCGCCGCACTCCTTCGCGGTGCACTACGATTCAACAGGCCGGCGCTGGCAAACACCATGGACGGCGATATTCTAAAGCGGAAGCAAGTCAGGTCCGTTGCGGCGGACTGTGAATCGACCAGGGGGAAGCCATGACCCAGCACAAGACGCTCGCCAGCCTCGCTGTTCTCGTACAGTCGGGACAATTGGATTCCCTCGCGCTCACAGAGGATACGCTGACGCGGATCGAAGGACATGCGGACCAGTCGATCTTCGTCGGGCTGACGCGAGACCGCGCGGCGCGCGAGGCGAACGCGGCCTCCGAGCGGATCAAGGCCGGCCGTTCCCGCGGCCTCTTGGACGGCTTGCCGGTCGCCTGGAAGGATCTCTTCGATGTTGCCGGCAGCATCACGGCCGCAGGCTCGGTCGTGCTCAAGGACAATGCGCCGGCTTCTTCAGACGCGGCGGTCGTCGCCGCGGTCGGCAGCGCCGGCATGGTGAGCGTCGGCCGCACCAATATGAGCGAGTTCGCCTTTTCAGGGCTCGGCATCAATCCGCATTACGGCACGCCCCGCAATCCAGCCTCGACGGACGTGCACCGCATTCCCGGGGGCTCGTCGTCCGGCGCGGCCGCGGCGGTCGCCGCCGGGCTCGTGCCGCTGGCGATCGGCACCGACACCGGCGGTTCGGTGCGCATTCCGGCGGCAATGACCGGCATTGTCGGCTACAAGGCGACGCGCGGACGCTATGTGATGAAGGGCGTCTTTCCGCTCGCCCAGAGTCTCGATTCGCTGGGACCCCTCTGCCACAGCGTGCAGGACGCCGTCTGGGCGGATGCGGCCATGCACGGCCTGACGGCGCCGGTTATCCGCCGCGCCGAGCTTGCCGATCTTTCGCTCGTCATCCCGGAGACGATCGTCTTCGACGAGGCGGAGGCCGAGGTGGTCGCTGCCTTCGAGGCGGCGATCAAGAGACTCGAGGCAGCCGGCGTCCGGGTGCGGCGCCAGGCCTTCCCGAGCTTTGCCGCGATCTTCGAGCTGACTGCCCGCCACGGCGCCCTGGTGAACGCCGAAGCCTATGCGCTGCACCGCGAGCGGCTTGCCGGGCCGGATGCCGCCCGCATGGACCCGCGCGTCGTCGTCCGTACGCGCCTCGGCGAAAAAATCGCCGTCAGCGACTATATCGCCCTCCTCAACGCCCGCGACCGGTTGATCCACGCGACCCTCGAGAGCCTTAAGCCCGGCGAACTGATCGCCCATCCGACGCTGCCGCATGTGGCACCGCCGATCGACCCGCTGCTTGCCGACGACGATCTGTTCTTCAAGGTGAACGCGAAGACGCTGCGCAACACGTCGATAGGCAATTTCCTCGACTTCTGTGGCATCTCCATTCCCTGCGGCACCGGCGCCGCCGGCATGCCGGTCGGCTTCCTCATCTCTGCACCGCACCACCAGGACGACCGGCTCCTTGCCGCCGCGCTGGCGCTCGAGGCGCTGATCCGGAGCGAGGCATGATCGTCTCTTTCGATATCGGCGGGTCTGCGATCAAGGGCGCGATCACCCACTCGTCGGAGCGCATCTTCCCGCTGCCCCGCCGAACGACGCCGCTCAACGATTTCCGCCGCTTCGTCGTAACGATGGAATCGGTGCTCGACGAGGCGGGCGGCCTTCCCGATCGGGTCGCGATCTCGATCACCGGCGTCATCGACCCTGAAACGCGGCGGATCAAATGCGCCAACATACCCTGCATCGACGGCCGCGAACTGGCGGCCGAGCTTGAGGCAGCGCTGCATCTGCCCGTGGTGATCGCCAATGACGCCGACTGCTTCGCGCTCGCGGAAGCGGGGATCGGCGCCGGCCGTGGCCACCGCATCGTCTTCGGCGCGATCCTCGGCACCGGCGTCGGCGGCGGCCTGGTGGTCGACGGCAGGCTGATCAATGCCGATGGCGGCTTTGCCGGTGAATGGGGCCATGGACCGGTCGCCGCGACCCATGCGGGGCACCCGCCCATGGCCATTCCCACCTTCGACTGCGGCTGCGGCCAACGCGGCTGCGTCGACACGATCGGGGGCGCGCGCGGGCTCGAGCGTCTGCACGCGACGATCCATGGCAGGACGCTTTCCAGCCACGAAATCATTGGCGCCTGGCAGAGCGGAGAGGCCGAGGCGGCGCGGACGATCACCATTTTCGTCGACCTCGTCAGTTCGCCTCTGGCGCTCGTTGTCAACATCACCGGCGCGACGGTCGTGCCCGTCGGCGGCGGCCTCTCCAATTCCGAGGCGCTTCTTGCCGAGATCGACCAGGCGGTACGTCAACGCATCCTCCGTCGCTTCGACCGGCCGCTGGTGGTGCGCGGCGAATGCCGGGTGGAGCCGGGCCTGATCGGCGCCGCGCTGCTCGGCTTCGGAGGGCTGGGCCGATGAGCGGCATCCTGCTCGAGGTTTGCGTCGACGATGCCAGGGGCTTGGCGGCAGCGGTCGAGGGCGGCGCCGACCGCATCGAACTCTGCTCGGCACTCGCCGTGGGCGGGCTGACCCCGAGCGCCGGACTGATGGCGCTCGCGGCCCGCACACCGTTGCCGGCCTACGTGATGATCCGGCCGCGTCCCGGCGACTTCGTCTTCGACGCCGCCGAACTCGACATCATGCGGCGCGACGTCGATGCGGCGCGCAATGCGGGCCTCGCCGGCGTCGTGCTCGGTGCATCGCTGCCGGGCGGGCGGCTCGACGTGCCAACACTCGCCGACCTGACGCGCCATGCCTCCGGCCTCGGGCTGACCCTGCACCGGGCCTTCGATCTGGTGCCGGATTTCGCCGAGGCGATCTCGATCGCCGTCGCGCTCGGCTTCGAGCGCATCCTGACCTCGGGTGGCGCCAGGACCGCGCCGGAGGCGGTCGACACGCTGGCAGAGCTCGTGGAACTGTCAGACGGCCGGCTCTCGATCATGCCAGGATCCGGCGTCACCATCGATACGATCGATCGGCTCCTGCCGAGGCTTGGCGTCGCCGAGGTTCACTCGTCCTGCTCTATTCGTGAGCCAGCTACTGACAAGGGGTTAGTGGAGCTGGGCTTCGCGCCGCCGGAACGTCGCCACACGGATGCGACGACAGTCAGCGCGATGAAGGCGCGGCTGGACGCCATCCTGGCGAGACGCTGAAACGCATTGAATGTAAGGGTCAAGAGAGGCCGTTCTCTAGCGTCCGCCCCTCATCCGCCTGCCGGCACCTTCTCCCCGTTCTAACGGGGAGAAGGGACATGCCGCGCCCTCCGGTCCCCTCTCCCCGCGCGGGGAGAGGGCTAGGGTGAGGGGCACTCTGCCACTGGTGGATTGACGGAACCCGCTGCATCCCGACGACACGCGTTAAGCAGTAAAGACTACCTCTCCCCCAATCCAGGTCGACTTCATGCCGAGCTCCGGCGTCAGCAGCACGAAGTCGGCGTCGGTGCCGGGCAGGAGACGGCCCTTGTGTGAGGCGATGCCCATGACGTCGGCAGGGTAGGCAGAGGCCATGCGGATCGCTTCCTCGATCGGCAGGCCGAGCTTTTCGTGCACGAAGCGGACGGAGGAGAGCATGTCGATATCGGCGCCGGCAAGGGTGCCGTCGGCGAGCGTCAGGCGCCCATCCTTGCGCAGGATCTCGCGGCCGTTCAATTGGAAGCTCGTCATGGCGGTGCCGATCGGCGACATGGCGTCGGTCACCAGGAAGATCTGCCCCGGTCCCCGTTTGCCGCGCAGCGCGATGCCCATCGATGCCGGGTCGACATGGAAGCCGTCGGCGATCATCCCGGCATGCAGCGTGCCGGTCGCAAGCGCGGCGCCGACGACGCCGGGCTCGCGGTGGCCGAGGCCGCTCATGGCGTTGAAGAGATGCGTGACGGTTCGGGCACCCGCCTTCGCATAGGCGCAGGCTGTATCGAAGCCGACATCGGTGTGGCCGAGGCTGACGACGATGCCGGCTCCGGCAAGGGCGCGCACCTGTTCCTTCGTGGTGTTCTCCGGGGCGACGGTGACCATCAATGAGCCGAGCGCGTTGACGCAGGCAAGCATCTCGGCGAGATCGGCATCCTCCATCGGGCGGATCAGCGCCGGATCGTGCGCGCCCTTGCGGGCAACAGAGAGATGCGGGCCCTCCAGATGCAGTCCGAGGAAGCCGGGCATCGCCGCGGCCCTGGCCGCGACGCCGGCCTCGATCGCCTTGGTGCGCATCTCGCGCGTGTCGGTGATCAGCGTCGGCAGCAGCGCCGTCGTGCCGAATTTCGCATGCGCCGCACAGATTTGCCGGATGCCGTCGAGGGTCGGCACTTCGTTGAGCAGCGCGCCGCCGCCGCCGTTCACCTGCAGGTCGATGAAGCCCGGCACCAGCAGCAGGCCGCGGGCGTCGATCGTCTCGGCATCGCCGGGAGCGGCGCCGCTCGCGACGATACCCTTGACGTGCCCGGCCTCGATGAGAAGCGCGCATCCGTCGTGCCAGTCGATGCCGTCGAAAATCCGCGCTCCGGTGATCTTCCTTTTGCCAGTCATCGTGTCTCTGTTACCTTCTTCAGGCTCGCCGGTGCATCCGGGTTCAAGCCGCGAGAGCGCGACCAGGCTTCGACGAAGCCGTAGAACGGCAGGATCAGCGCCAGTGCGTCGGTGAGCGGGTGGCCGGTCTCGGCGAAGGGCAGGCGCTTTGCCTTTTTGGCCCGGGCCGAGGTGACATGCACCACCGCTCCCTTGGCGCTCATGCCGTCGGCGATCTCGGCGACCGAGCCCTCGGCGGCGTCGCGGGCGGCAAGCACCAGAACCGGGAAGCGGGCGCCGACGAGCGCCACCGGACCGTGCAGCACTTCCGCCGCGGAATAGGCTTCGGCATGCATGCCGGACGTCTCCTTGAACTTCAGCGCCGCTTCGCTGGCGATCGCCAATGCCGGGCCGCGGCCAAGCACATAGAGCGATTCGGCCTCGCCGAGATCGCCGGCAAAATCCTGCCAGTCGAGCTTCACCGCCTTGGCGAACTGGTTCGGCAGGTCGGCGACGGCGCGTTTCAGGCCTGCATCCCCGCTCCATTCGCCGAGAACGGCGAGGCCCGCGACAATAGAGTTAACATAGGATTTGGTCGCTGCCACGGCGAGTTCGGGGCCGGCGAGAATATCGAGCGGATGGCTGCAGGCGTCGGCGATCGGCGAAGGCAGCGTGTTCGTCAGCGCGATCGAGACGGCACCGGCCTGCGTTGCGGCCTCGGCCATTGCGACGATATCCGGACTTTTGCCGGACTGCGAGATGGCGATCGCCGCCGCACCGCCGAGCTTCAGTTCGGCGCCGTAGATCGAGGCAAGCGAGGGCCCGAGCGAGGCAACCGGGCGTCCGGCCGTGAGCTCGATCGCATATTTCAGGAACAGGGCCGCGTGATCGGATGAGCCGCGGGCGATCGTCACCAGAAAGGCCGGATCCTTGGCGCGCAGTGCGGTACCGGCGGCGGCGACGGCGGCGGCCGAGCGGTCGAGCAATCGTGCGACGGCCTCAGGAATCTCGTCGATTTCTCGCCGCATGTTGGTCTGCATCATCAGGTCCTTTCCTGAATAGGTTCAGAGCGAAGAGCGAGCCGCTTACACTTTCGCCGATAAGTCGGCTCAGCTTTCAGGGATCGTCAGCTCCGCGACAAAGTCATAGGTGTCGCCCCGGTAGAGCGAGCGGGTGAATTCCACGACGCGTCCCGAAGCAAGATAGGAGACACGCTCGATCGACAAGCCGGCCGCGCCGACGGCGACGCCGAGCATAGTCGCATCGGGGTTCTTGATGTTGCAGGCTGAGATGCGCTGCACCGCCCGCACCGGCCGGGCATGCGATTTTTCTAGCGCGGCGTACAGCGACGAGGTCACCGCCAGCGGATCGGGGACGAACTCGGCCGAAACGCAGGCGCGCTCGATGGCAAGCGGCATATCGTCGGCAAGGCGCAGCCGCCCGAGGCGGGCAACCAGCGCATCGGCGGGAAGGCCGAGCGTCATCATCTCGTCGGGTGACGGATGGAAAAGCCCCCGCTCCAGCCATTCCGCGCGGGTGTTGAGGCCACGCCGAGCCATGTCCTCGGTAAAGGAGGTGAGCCGCGACAGCGACTGCTCGACGCGGGAGACCGGCCGGACGACGAAGGTGCCGGAGCCGTGGCGACGCACGAGCAGCCCGTCGCGCACCAGGTCGTCGACGGCCTTGCGGACGGTCACGCGGCTGACATTGGCGTAGTCGGCAAGGTCGCGCTCGGCGGGCAGCGCATCGCCATGATTGAGCTTGCCCGACAGGATCGCCTCTTCCAGCGATTGCCGGAGCTTGAGGTAAAGCGGGCCGGCACCGCCCGACTGGAGGCTTTCGAGCGGCAGGATGGCGGCAAGCTGCTGGTTCATAGAACCGCCTCCGGCCCAGTTCCAAAGCGGGCGGCGGCAAGGGCAACAGCTCCGGTCAGCGCGTCGGCTTCCGCCTCGACGAAGAGCGGCTGATGCCGTTCGGCCAGCCAGGGCCGGTAAAGCGGCGCCAATCCGCCGAGCAGGCAGATCGTCCGGCTGCCCCTGGAGACAACGGCGTCGAGCGCCTCGTCCACGGTCGTCGCGGCCGCCATCAACAGGCGTGTCGCCACGGGATCGCCGCGCCCGGCATGGTCGAAGACACGCGGGGCGAAGCGGCCGAACTCGCCGGGCTTCGCCAGCCGCGCAAAATCGACGACGTCGCGCGGATCGTTGTTGAATTCGGAGAGGACGGAATCGGTCACCGGTGAGGCTTCGTGGATCCGGTCATAGGCAAGCAGGCTCTCCTGCAGCAGGGCATGGCCGATGCGGGCACCACTGCCGTGATCGCCGATGGTAAAGCCCCAGCCGCCGATATAGCTGACCACTTCACCCTGGCGGGCGATATAGATCGTCCCGGTTCCGAGAATGGCGACGGCCCCGTCCTTGTCGCCGAGCGCGCCCTGAAGCGCGATCAGTCCATCCGATTCGATATCGGCCGCGGCGAAGGGCAAGCGCCGCTTCACATAGTGGACGGCATCGCCGACATTATGCCCCGCGACGCCGACAATCGCACGCGCCGAGATAATGCCGCCGGGGTCCAGGCGCGCATCCTCGAATGCCGCGCGGGCGGCATCGGCAATATTCTGCAGCGCCGTTTCCGGATCACTCAGAATATTGGCGGCACCGGATTTGCCGCGGCCCAGGATACGACCGTCCGAACCGGCGACGGCCGCCCGGCAGCTCGTCCCGCCGCCATCGATTCCGATCAGATAGGATGTCATTGGCACCTCCGCCGTCTAACATACCAAAAAAATACCATTAACCAAGCGCGATTCCATGAGCACGCCGCCATTTATGTTATATGTTTGATTTTATGGAGATATTTTTGGCGAGGCGTTTTTTATTTAGGCAGACGTTAAATTTCTTCTAGACAATTGGTATTTTTTTGGCATTAATTTGGAAAAGAGGAGAACGACGCGATGCCGGCAATGAAGACCGAGGAGCGCCACGACGAAGCCAAAGGCCTGGACCTGATGGATCCGGCACTCGCGCTGCGCGTGCTCGCCTCCGGTCAGCAGGCCGCAGCCAAGGCCGTCGATGCGGCGATCGAACCGATCGCATGCGCGGCGGCACTTGCCGCAAGCATCCTTTCGGCCGGTGGCAAGCTTGCCTATGCGGGCGCCGGCAGTTCCGGCCTGATGGCCATGGCGGACGCACTCGAACTGCCGGGCACCTATGGAATCTCGCAGCAGCAGATCGTCATTCTTCTTGCCGGCGGTGCCGCGAGCCTCGGCGATCTTGCCGGCGGCTACGAGGACGACACGGAACTCGCGCGTGCCGACGTTCGCGAGGCCGGGATTACAGCCGGCGACTGCCTGGTCTCGGTTTCCGCCAGCGGCTCGACGCCCTATGCACTCGCCGCCGCCGAGGAAGCCAGGAAGTTTGGCGCCAAGGTCATCGGGATGGCCAACAATCCCGACGCGCCGCTTTTCGAGCGCGCCGATGTCGCCATCCTGCTCAAGACGCCGCCGGAGGTCATCTCCGGCTCGACGCGCATGGGCGCCGGCACGGCCCAGAAGATCGCCTTCAACATGTTCTCGACGCTGATCGGCATCCATCTCGGCCATGTGCTCGACGGCCACATGGTCAATCTTAGGGCAGACAATATCAAGCTGCACGGTCGGGCCACACGGATCGTCTCCGACATCACCGGCGTTTCTGCCGGCGAAGCCGAAAGGCTGATTGGTGCCGCCGCCGGATCGGTCAAGCTGGCGATCCTGCTCGCTTCGGGCGCGCAGGACCTGCCGGCAGCCGAAGCGGCGCTTGCCAGTGCCAATCAGAATTTGCGCCGGGCGATCGCCATCGTCTCGGCCTGAACGATAAACTGGGATCCAAACCGCGCCGTGGCGGCGCCTATAAGAGGGAGAACCTGAATGACCCGCACGACAATCAAAGGCTTGCTGCTCGCATCGAGCATTCTCGGCTCGGCCGGACTTGCGCAGGCGCAGGACGTGACGCTGACGATCGAGAGCTGGCGCAATGACGACCTGGCGATCTGGCAGGAAAAGCTGATCCCCGCCTTCGAGGCCAAGAACCCCGGCATCAAGGTGGTGTTCTCGCCGTCCGCGCCGACGGAATACAACGCCGCTCTCAACGCCAAGCTCGACGCAGGCTCGGCCGGCGACCTCATCACCTGCCGCCCGTTCGACGCCTCGCTCGAACTCTACAACAAGAAGCACCTCGCCGACCTCACCGGCCTGGCGGGCATGGAGAACTTCTCCGACGTCGCCAAGTCGGCCTGGACGACCGATGACGGCAAGACGAGCTTCTGCGTGCCGATGGCCTCGGTTATCCACGGCTTCATCTACAACAAGGATGCCTTCGACCAGCTCAAGCTTGCCGTTCCGACGACCGAAGAGGAGTTTTTCGCTGCCCTCGACAAGATCAAGACGGACGGCAACTACATCCCGATGGCGATGGGGACTAAGGACCTCTGGGAAGCTGCGACCATGGGCTACCAGAACATCGGCCCCAACTATTGGAAGGGTGAGGAAGGCCGCCTGGCGCTGATCAAGGGAGAGCAGAAGCTGACCGATGACGCTTGGGTCGAACCCTACCGCGTGCTCGCCAAGTGGAAAGACTATCTCGGTGACGGCTTCGAGGCCCAGACCTATCCGGACAGCCAGAATCTCTTCACGCTCGGCCGCGCCGCGATCTATCCGGCCGGCTCCTGGGAAATCGCCGGCTTCAACACTCAGGCGCAGTTCAAGATGGGCGCCTTCCCGCCCCCGGTGAAGAAGGCCGGGGACAGCTGCTATATCTCCGACCACAACGACATCGGCATCGGCCTCAATGCCAAGAGCCCGAATGCGGATGCCGCCAAGACCTTCCTGACCTGGGTCGCCTCGCCGGAATTCGCGGAAATTTACGCCAATGCGCTTCCCGGCTTCTTCAGCCTGAACTCGACGGCGGTGAAGATGACCGACCCGTTGGCGCAGGAATTCGTCGCCTGGCGCGAGAAGTGCAAGTCGACGATCCGCTCGACCTATCAGATCCTGTCGCGCGGCACGCCGAACCTCGAAAACGAGACCTGGGTGGCATCGGCCAACGTCATCAACGGCACCAGCACGCCGGAAGATGCTGCCAAGAAGCTGCAGGAAGGTCTCGACAGCTGGTATAAGCCGGCCAAGTAAGATCGAAAAGGAGCGCGCGGCCCTGCCGGCCCGTGCGCTCCCTATGCCCCGCGCGAACCGCGCGGCAGACGACGCCGCAGTTTTGTTGATACCGGCGCCAGGCCGGGACGTGACCGACAGCCGGCTTGCCGGAGACCACAAGAGCTTTTGATGAAGCCCGTGGCGGTATGGAATGCGGCATTTCGAGCGAAATGGGGCTGCGCTCATGGAGCCAGCCATTGAGAACGGGCCAGAGGCCGATGAAACCACGCGAAACCCCAATGGAAGTCGGCGAGCTCAAGCGTCCGCGGCGCTGGCACATCCTCGTCTTTCTGCTGCCGGCGCTCATCGTCTACACGGCGGTGATGATCCTGCCGCTGATCGAGACGCTGCGGCAATCCTTCTATAACACCGTCGACGGCCAATATACCTTCGTCGGCCTGCGCAATTTCAAGGTGCTGTTCGGCGACCCGCGCTGGGCGGCGGATTTCTGGAACGCGCTCCGCAACAATTTCGTCTTCTTCCTGATCCACATGGCGGTGCAGAATCCGATCGGCATTGCGCTCGCCGCCATGCTGTCGATCCCGAAGCTGCGCTTCAGCGCCTTCTACCGCACGGCGATCTTCCTGCCGACGCTGCTCTCCTTCGTCATCGTCGGCTTCATCTGGAAGCTGATCCTTTCGCCGATCTGGGGCGTGGCGCCCTTTCTCATGGATCTCGTCGGCCTCAAATGGCTGTTCGCGCCCTGGCTCGGCCGGCCGGACTCGGCGCTCATCGCCGTGTCGCTGATCTCGGTCTGGCAATATGTCGGCATCCCGATGATGCTGATCTATGCGGCCCTCCTCAACATTCCCGACGAGGTGATCGAGGCGGCGGAGCTCGACGGCGTCACCGGCTGGAGCCAGTTTTGGAAGATCAAGCTGCCCTTGATCCTGCCGGCAATCGGTATCGTCTCGATCCTAACCTTTGTCGGCAACTTCAATGCCTTCGACCTGATCTACACGGTTCAGGGCGCGCTTGCAGGCCCGGACGGCTCGACGGACATCCTCGGCACGCTGCTCTACCGCACCTTCTTCGGCTTCCAGCTCCAGCTTGGCGACCGCTCGATGGGCGCGACGATCGCGGCGATCATGTTCCTGATCATCCTGGCCGGCGTCTCGCTCTACCTCTTCGTCATCCAGCGCCGCATGCGCCGCTATCAGTTCTGAGGGAGATCAACGATGTCGAAAGCACGTAGCTCCATAGCCCGGACCGGCGCCGTCCATGTAGCGCTGATCGCCTATACGCTGGTGGCGCTGTTCCCGGTGTTCCTGACGATCGCCAACTCGTTCAAGAGCCGAAATGCGATCTTCCGCGAACCGCTGGCGGTGCCGACACCGGAGACCTTCAGCCTGATCGGCTACGAGACGGTGCTGAAGCAGGGCGATTTCATCGGCTACTTCCAGAACAGCGTCGTCGTCACCGTCGTGTCGATCGCGCTGGTGCTGCTGTTCGGCGCCATGGCCGCCTTCGCGCTGTCCGAATACCGCTTCCGCGGCAATACGCTGATGGGCCTCTATCTGGCGCTCGGCATCATGATTCCGATCCGGCTCGGCACGGTGGCGATCCTGCAGGGCATGGTGGCGGCGAACCTTGTCAACACGCTGACGGCGCTGATTCTCGTCTATACGGCCCAGGGCCTGCCGCTCGCCGTCTTCATCCTGTCGGAATTCATGCGCACCGTCTCGGACGATCTGAAGAATGCCGGCCGGGTCGACGGGCTATCGGAATATGCGATCTTCTTCCGGCTGGTGCTGCCGCTGGTGCGGCCGGCCATGGCAACGGTCGCCGTCTTCACCATGATCCCGATCTGGAACGACCTGTGGTTCCCGCTGATCCTGGCACCGGCCGAAACCACCAAAACCGTCACGCTCGGCTCGCAGATCTTCATCGGCCAGTTCGTCACCAACTGGAACGCGGTCCTCTCGGCGCTGTCGCTGGCGATCTTCCCTGTCCTCGTCCTCTACGTCATCTTCTCGCGGCAGTTGATCCGCGGCATCACGGCAGGAGCGGTCAAATGAGTTCTTCCGCAAATCCGATCCGCGTGCTCGTCGCGGGCCTCGGTAATATGGGCCGCAGCCATGCGCTGGCGTATCACGAGAATCCCGGCTTCGAGATCGCCGGCCTGGTCAACCGCTCGAAGGTGGAGTTGCCGGAAGCGCTTGCCGGTTACGAGATCCTGCCCTCGTTCAACGAGGCGCTGCTCGAACTCCGGCCGGAGCTCTGCTCGATCAACACCTATTCGGACAGCCACGCGGCCTATGCGGTCACCGCCATGGAGGCCGGCTGCCACGTCTTCATGGAGAAGCCGCTGGCGACGACGGTCGCCGATGCGGAGCGGGTCGTCGCCTGCGCCCGGGCGAACGGCCGCAAGCTCATCGTCGGCTACATCCTGCGCCACCATCCCTCCTGGATGCGGCTGATCGCCGAGGCGCGCAAGCTCGGGCCTCCCTATGTTTTCCGCATGAACCTGAACCAGCAGTCGAGCGGGGCGACCTGGGCGACGCACAAGTCGCTGATGCAGACGACGGCGCCGATCGTCGATTGCGGCGTTCACTATGTCGACGTCATGTGCCAGATCACCGACGCGAAACCCGTCGAGGTACGCGGCATGGGCCTGCGGCTCTCCAATGAGATCGCCGCCGACATGTACAATTACGGCCACCTGCAGGTGATCTTCGAGGACGGTTCGGTCGGCTGGTACGAGGCCGGCTGGGGACCGATGATCTCGGAGACTGCTTTTTTCGTGAAGGACGTGATCTCGCCGAACGGGTCGGTGTCGATTGTCATGGATCAGGCCGCCAAGTCGGACGACATCGACGTCCACACCAAGACCGCGGTCATCCGCCTGCACAGTGCGGCGACCGGGCCGGACGGACGTTTTGTCAAGGCCGACGAGGACCTCGTTATGGAGGGCGAACCAGGCCATCAGGAGCTCTGCGACAGCGAGCAGGCCTTCGTGCTCAAGGCCATTCGCGAAAACATCAATCTCGACCGGCACATGGACGATGCGGTGCAATCGCTGAAGATCTGCCTGGCGGCGGACGAAAGCGTTCGCAGCGGCAGGCCGGTCAAGCTTTAATTTGAAGAGGGCGACACGTGGGATCACTGCAACTCCAATCCATCCGCAAGGCCTATGGCGGCCATGAGGTGCTGAAGGGCATCGACCTCGAGGTGAAGGACGGCGAATTCGTCATCTTCGTCGGCCCGTCGGGCTGCGGAAAGTCGACCCTGCTCCGCACCATCGCCGGTCTCGAGGACGCGACCTCCGGCAGCGTGCAGATCGACGGCGTCGAGGTCGGCCATGTGGCGCCGGCCAAACGCGGCATCGCCATGGTCTTCCAGTCCTACGCGCTTTACCCGCACCTGACGGTGAAGGACAATATGGGCCTGGGCTTAAAGCAGGCCGGCGTGCCGAAACCCGAGATCGAGGAGAAGGTCGGCAAGGCGGCCGGCATGCTGTCGCTAGAGCCCTATCTCGCCCGCCGTCCGGCGGAGCTTTCAGGCGGCCAGCGCCAGCGCGTCGCGATCGGCCGGGCCATCGTGCGCGAGCCGAAGCTGTTCCTCTTCGACGAGCCGCTGTCGAACCTCGATGCGGCGCTGCGCGTCAACACGCGCCTCGAAATCGCCCGGCTGCACCGCAGCCTTAAGGCGACGATGATCTATGTCACCCACGACCAGGTCGAGGCGATGACGCTCGCCGACAAGATAGTGGTGCTGAACGGCGGACGCATCGAGCAGGTCGGCTCGCCGATGGAGCTCTATAACCGGCCCGCCAATCTCTTCGTCGCCGGCTTCATCGGCTCGCCGCAGATGAACTTCATCGACGGCGAGCGGTTCGGCGACGGCGAGGCCAAGACCGTCGGCATTCGCCCCGAACATATCGGCCTGTCGCGCGAGAGCGGCAAATGGAAGGCGAAGGTGATCCATGTCGAGCATCTCGGCGCCGACACCATCGTCTATCTCGAATCCGACGAGGTCGGGCCGCTGACGGTGCGGCTCTTCGGCGAACACCGCTACGCGGCCGACGACATCGTCCATGCCACCCCGGTGATCGGCGGCATGCACCGCTTCGACAGCGAGGGGCGGGTGATCAATTCCGGGCAGTAGGCGCAATCCAAGTTACGCTCGAAAGCGGCTCGGGGTTCAAGAGGGAGGGGCATGCGATACCGCGCTCGCCCCGTTCATGCGGGTCCGCATTCTCGGGGGCCTAAGACGACATTGGCGTGGCAGCAGATGCGTGCCCCTCCTGGGGAGGGTCGCTCTGAAGCAATCACACATGCGTGATCAACCAAGGGCCGAAGCGACGAAGAGCCTGGGGCAATTGGCTTTTCTGCGGTTCCCCGCCTGTCGCCCCAGGCGGTTGCACTGCGCCCGAAATTAACATACATTCCTGTTTGTATATTAGCTTTCCGGTATCTTCCTTCGATTCCGGCTCCGCTTCATCTCCCTGACGGACCGCGCGGCAGGCGCCGCGAGACGGTCCCTTTGCATATTGGACATTGCGATGCATATGACCCGACCGATACTGGCCGCCTCGCTGACAGCCGTGCTGCTTCTCGCCGGCTGCCAGAAGAACGACGAGCAGGCCGCGGCCCCGGCTTTTCCTCCGGCGGCGGTCGCCGTTTTCACGACCGCGGCGGAGCCTTTGCCGATCACCAACGAGCTGCCCGGCCGCATCACGCCGACGCGGATCGCCGAGGTTCGGCCGCGCGTTACCGGCATCGTCGTCGAACGGGTGTTCGAGCAGGGCACGATGGTCAAGGAAGGCGACGTGCTCTACCGGATCGACCCGGCGCCGTTCCAGGTCAAGGTCGACAGCGCCGAGGCGACGCTGCAGCGGGCAATTGCCGTGCGCGACCAGGCCAAGCAGACCGCCGACCGGCAGTCGCGGCTGAAGGAGGCGCAGGTCGCGGCCGTCCAGCAATATGACGACGCGATCGCGACGCTCGCGCAGGCCGAGGCCGACATCGGCATTGCCGAGGCGGGCCTCGCGGAGGCGAAGCTCAACCTCCAATACGCCAATGTGACTGCGCCGATCAGCGGCCGCATCGGCCGGGCGTTGATCACCGAAGGTGCGCTGGTCAGCGCGAGCGACACACAGAACCTCGCAACCATTCAGCAGCTCGATCCCGTCTATGCCGACTTCACCCAGTCGGCGACCGACCTCATCCGTCTGCGCAAGGCGCTTCAGGACGGCCAGCTGATCAGCGGCAAGAACGAGGCGGAGGTGCAGCTCATCCTCGACGACGGCACGCCCTATGGGTTGAAGGGCCGGCTGCTCTTCTCCGAGGCGGCGGTCGACGCGACCACCGGCCAGGTGACGCTGCGCGGCGAATTTCCCAACCCCAACAACGATCTGCTGCCGGGCATGTATGTGCGCGTGCAGATCCAGCAGGGGCTGGAAAAGGACGCGATTACTGTCCCGCAGCAGGCGGTGCAGCGCAACAATGCCGGCCAGTCCCAGGTCTATGTCGTGACCGCCGACAAGAAGGTCGAGTTCCGCAACGTCACGCTCGGGCGAACCGTCGGCGAGCGCTGGCAGGTTACCGCGGGCCTCAGGGCCGGTGAGAAGGTCATCGTCGAAGGCTTCCAGAAGATCGGCCCCGGCGCTCCCGTCGAACCCACCGATTGGAAGCCGGGCGCCAAGCCCGGAACCGAACAGCAGAGTGCGGCGGCCGCCGGCGACAAGTCCGCCACCGCAGTGAAGTGAGAGCCTACCCATGCCCAGCTTTTTCATCGACAGGCCGATCTTTGCCTGGGTGGTGGCGATCTTCATCATGGTCGCCGGCATCATTGCGATCCCGCTCCTGCCCGTGTCGCAATATCCGGACGTCGCGCCGCCGCAGATCTCGATCAACACCACCTATCCCGGCGCCTCGTCGCAGGACACCTATCAGAGCGTCACGCGGCTGATCGAGGATGAACTGAACGGCGTCGAGGGCCTGCTGTACTTCGAATCGACCTCGAGCGCGTCGGGCTCCGTCGAGATCAATGCGACCTTCGAGCCGGGCACCGACCCCAGCCAGGCCTCGGTCGACATCCAGAACCGGGTGCAACGCGTCGAACCGCGGCTGCCCGATTCGGTGAAGCAGCAGGGCGTCCAGGTGGACGAGGCCGGCTCCGGCTTCCTTCTGATCATCTCGCTGACCTCGACCGACGGATCGATGGACGCGATCGGTCTCGGCGACTATCTGAGCCGCAACGTCTTGAGTGAAATCCAGCGCGTTCAGGGCGTCGGCCGCGCCCAGATGTTCGCGACCGAGCGCTCGATGCGCGTCTGGCTCGATCCGGACAAGATGCTCGGCCTCAACCTGACCGCCGCCGACGTGACGGCGGCCATCCAGGCGCAGAACGCCCAGATCGCCTCGGGCTCGATCGGCGCCCAGCCGAACCCGATCACCCAGCAGATCAGCGCCCCAGTGGTGATCAAGGGCCAGCTTTCGTCGCCGGAGGAATTCGGCGCCATCGTGCTTCGGGCGAACGCCGACGGCTCGGCCGTCCGGCTGCGCGACGTCGCCCGCATCGAAATCGGCGGCGAGAACTATTCCTTCTCGACCCGCCTCAACGGCAAGCCCTCGGCCGCCATCGCCGTGCAGCTCTCGCCGAGCGGCAATGCGATCTCGACCTCGCAGGCGATCAAGGCGCGCATGGACGAGCTCGCCGAGTTCTTCCCGCCGGGCCTCGAATATTCAATCCCCTACGACACCTCGCCCTTCGTCGCCGTCTCGATCCAGAAGGTGGTGGAGACGCTCGTCGAAGCCATGGTGCTCGTCTTCCTGGTGATGTTCCTGTTCCTGCAGAACATCCGCTACACGATCATCCCGACGCTGGTCGTGCCGGTCGCCCTGCTCGGCACCTGCGCGGTCATGCTGGCGATGGGGTTCTCGATCAACGTCTTGACCATGTTCGGCATGGTGCTGGCGATCGGCATTCTCGTCGACGATGCGATCATCGTCGTCGAGAACGTCGAGCGCATCATGTCGGAGGAAGGGCTGACGCCGAAGGAGGCGACCCGCAAGGCGATGAAGCAGATCACCGGCGCGGTGATCGGCATCACCCTGGTGCTCGCCTCGGTGTTCATTCCGATGGCCTTCTTCCCGGGTGCCGTCGGCGTGATCTATCGCCAGTTCTCGCTGACCATGGTGGTTTCGATCCTATTCTCGGCCTTCCTTGCCCTGTCGCTGACGCCGGCGCTCTGCGCGAGCTTCCTGAAGCAGGTCCCTAAGGGCCATCATCACGCCAAGCGCGGCTTCTTCGGCTGGTTCAACCGCAGCTTCGACCGGACCTCGCGCGGCTATACCGGCATGGTCGGACGCCTGGTGACGCGCACCGGCCGCTTCATGATTATCTACCTCGCACTGCTCGGCGGCCTCGCCTGGGCCTTCATGCAGCTCCCTTCGTCCTTCCTGCCGGACGAGGACCAGGGCTTCGTCATCGTCATGATGCAGCTGCCGTCGGAAGCGACCGGAAACCGCACGACGGAGGTCATTGAACAGGCGGAGCATATCTTCGGCCAGGAGCCGGCGGTCGACACGATCGTCGCCATCAACGGCTTCTCCTTCTTCGGCACCGGCCAGAACGCGGGGCTAGCCTTCGTGACGCTCAAGGACTGGAGCGAGCGCGACGCCAACAACGCGGCCCAGTCGATCGCCGGCCGCGCAACAATGGCGATGAGCCAGATCAAGGACGCGATCAGCTTCGCGTTGTCGCCGCCGGCAATCCAGGGCCTCGGCACGACCGGCGGCTTCTCCTTCCGGCTGCAGGACCGCGCCGGGCTCGGCGAAGCGGCGCTGGCTGAGGCACGCGACCAGCTTCTCGGTCTTGCCGCCCAGAGCAAGGTGGTGACGGGCGTTCGCTTCGAGGGCATGCCGGACGCGGCCCAGGTCAGCGTCAACATCGACCGCGAGAAGGCCAACACCTTCGGCGTGACCTTTGCCGACATCAACTCGACGATATCGACCAATCTCGGCTCGTCCTATGTCAACGACTTCCCGAATGCCGGCCGCATGCAGCGCGTGACGGTGCAGGCGGACGAGAACGAGCGCATGCAGACGGCCGATCTCCTGAACCTCAATGTCCGCAACTCGAACGGCGGCATGGTGCCGCTGTCGGCCTTCGCCAATATCGAATGGGTCAAGGCACCGACGCAGACGGTCGGCTACAATGGCTATCCGGCGGTCCGCATCAGCGGCGAGGCGGCTCCGGGCTACTCCTCCGGCGATGCGATCACCGAGATGGAGCGGCTGGTGGCTGAGCTTCCGCCAGGCTTCGGCTATGAATGGACCGGACAATCGCTGCAGGAGATCCAGTCGGGCACACAGGCGCCGCTGCTGATCGCGCTCTCCTGCCTGCTCGTCTTCCTGTGCCTTGCGGCGCTCTACGAGAGCTGGTCGATCCCCGTCTCGGTCATCATGGTCGTGCCGCTCGGCGTCATCGGCGCGGTGCTGGCGGTGATGATGCGCGACATGCCGAACGACGTCTACTTCAAGGTCGGCCTGATCGCGATCATCGGGCTTTCGGCGAAGAACGCCATCCTGATCATCGAGTTCGCCAAGGAGCTGCGCGAACAGGGCAAGCCGCTGATCGAGGCGACGCTCGAAGCCGTGCATCTGCGCTTCCGCCCGATCCTGATGACCTCGCTCGCCTTCACCCTCGGCGTCTTGCCGCTCGCGATCGCGACGGGCGCGAGCTCCGGCAGCCAACGCGCCATCGGCACCGGCGTCATGGGCGGGATGATCTCGGCAACGGTGCTGGCGATCTTCTTCGTGCCGGTGTTCTTCGTGTTCGTCATGAAGATCTTCGGGTGGAGAAAAGCAAGGGGCGCGGCACCTGTGGCCGCATCCGAGAGTGCCACACCCGCCGAGTAAGCGTATCAACGGCCCGCCCTCACCGGCGGGCCGTCCAGCAAGGAGAATGACATGCGCCGAACCAAGGCCGATGCCGAGGAAACCCGAAAGAAGATCCTGAGCGCCGCCGAGCGCGTCTTTTACAAGAAGGGTGTTTCGGGCACGACCCTCGACAAGGTTGCCAGCGAAGCGGGCGTGACCCGCGGCGCCATCTACTGGCATTTCGCCAACAAGACCGATCTTTTCCTGGCGCTCTACGATGCGGTGCCTTTGCCGCAGGAAGACATGATCGCCCGCGAGATCGAGACCGAGGCCTCCGACACGCTGGCGATCGTCGAGGCAGCGACCGGCGACTGGCTCGAAATGCTTGCGGTAGACGAGCAGCGGCAGCGCGTTCTCGCAATCATGCTCCGGTGCGACTACGACAATGAAATGTCCGCCGTGCTCGACCGCCAGAAGGAGATGAAGGAGCGCCACACCGCCATGCTCGAACTCGCCTTCGCCCGCGCGCTCGAGCGCGGGCAATTGCGCGACAACTGGACGCCGACTTCCGCCGTCCGCACGTTGCACTGGATGATGACGGGCCTCTGTACCGAATGGCTGCTCTTCGGCCGCCGTTTCGATCTCGCAGCCGAGGGGCGCGACGCCCTCAAGCGCCTCTTCGCCAGCTTCCGGCAGACTCTTCCCGCCCAGTCCGCCGCCTGAAGCGAACAGAAACCTCAGGCCGTCAGCATGCTTGCGGCGGCGCCAACGAGGTCCTGCTGGGTAGCCGGCTTGTCGACCACCACCGCGCCGTCGCATTTCCGTTGCATCGCGTCGGGCAGCGCTTGTCCGCTGTAGAACAGGAAGGGGATGCCGCGTTCGGCCAGCAGATCGCTGACATTCTCAGTCGTCGCATTCCCGAGGCGTATATCAAGCACGGCGAGAGAAAGCGGCTCGTTTCTGGCCGCATCCAAGGCGGCTTCCAGCGTCATGCATGGCCCGACAATGTCGGCGCCGGCGTCGCGGAATGCGGCCTCCATGTCGAGCGCGATCAGAAGCTCGTCTTCGGCGACCAGAATTCTGGCGCCGGCAAGAGGCAGGTTATGATCAGCTTTCCGCTCCATTTTGCGGGCTCTCCGGGAGCTTGATCTCGATTGTGCAGACGACGCCGTCTGGCCGGAAATCACGGTGCACCGTCGCTCCTGGCAAGCTCTTTTCGATCAACACGCCGCCGAAACCCTGTTCGGCCGGCGATTCGACCGGCGGACCACCGCGTTCCTCCCAAGTAACCGCCAGCCGCCGGTCCTTGTTCCCCACCTTCCAGCGGAGGCTGACCTGCCCGTCTGCCGTGGCGAAAGCGCCGTATTTGGCAGCGTTGGTGGCAAGCTCGTGAAGGACGAGACCGAAGGGCGTGGCGATATCCGGCGTCAGCATGACCGGCTCTCCCTCTATCTGCAGCCTGCGCCCGTCGGTGCCCGTGTGGGCCTCGAGCTGGCTGAGCGCCAGGGCGCCGAGCTCGGCCCCGCTCCATTCCGAATCGACGAGAAGCTTGTGAGCGCTCGCCAAGGCGTCGAGGCGCCCTTCAAAACGCTCGACGAAGTCCTCGCTCGAATGAGTGGTGCGCAAGGTCTGGCGCGCCAAAGATTGCACGACGGCGAGCGTGTTCTTCACGCGATGGCTCAATTCGTTCAGCAACAGCTGCCGGCGCCGTTCCCAGCGCTTGCGATCGGTGATGTCGCGGGTGCTTTCCAGGACAAGCCGACGGTCGCCGAGGGGAACGAGCTCGATCTGGCTTTCCACCGTCAGCACCTGGCCGTCTTTCGTCGTGTGATGCAATTCGCCGCTCCAGCGGCCGGTTTCGAGCAGGGTTTTCCTCAGCTTGTCGAAGGATGAGCCCGGAACGGCAGTCTTGAGGAGCTGTTCTTTCTGCTTGCCGAGGGCTTCCTCGCGCGAATAGCCGTAGAGCTCTTCGCTGCCGCGGTTCCACTGCTTGATGCCGTCGTCGAAGTCCCAGACGAATATTGGCGAGCGAGACAGCTCGACCAGGCGCATTTCCTGGTCGAGGCGCTGTTCGCTTTCCCTCACTGCCGCTTCGGCATGACGGCGCTCGGAAATGTCGACAACGGTCGCGACGACGCCATCAATCTTGTCGTCGATCGTGCGATAGGGACGCATTCGCACAAGATACCAGCCGTTGTCGTTGCTCTTGATCTCGCGTTCGATCGGCGCAAGGTTCTCTAAGACCGAGCGCGCATCCTCGGCCAGGCCGTCATATTTCAGATGATGGGTAAAGTCGGTGATCGGCCGTCCTTCGTCATTCTGGGTGACGTTGAAAATCTCCATCAGGCGCGGCGTGAAACGCTTGATACGGAGCGACGGGTTGAGGAAGAGCGTCGCGACGTCTGTTGCCGACATCAGGTTCTGCAGGTCGCTATGGGCTCGCGAAACGCTTTCGAGCTTCAGCTTGAGCTCGTTGTTGGCGGTCTGCAGCTCTTCGTTGATCGACTGCAGTTCCTCCTTGCTCGTCTCGAGCTCTTCCGCCGTCGACCGATACTCCTCATTCATCGACTGAAGTTCTTCGTTGGCGGCACGCAGTTCCTCCGTGGCCGCCTCCGATTCTTCCCTCGTCGCGCGAAGCCGACTTTGCGCAAGTTGCAGTTCTTCCTGCAGTTGCCGCACGGCCTGCGTGGACGGAGGATGGCCGTCCACCCTCTCGGCGGGACCTGCGGATGGGTCGATCACATCGCCTTCGATGAACAGCACCAGGGCATGCCGGGTCGGGTCGCTTCCGTGGAGGACCGGCTTCACCTGAACGTAGACACGATGCGGCTGCCCGTCGAGTTGGGCGAGGATCGGCATGCTCAGGGTCGCTTCGTTCCGCTCGAAGGCGCGGTGGAGCGCTGCCCGAAGGTCGAATCGGAACTCCTCGCGCACGAGGTCCGTCGCATCGGTACTGACCGGCCCGCCCGATGGCCGTAGAAAGCGACCGGCGTTCTCGGAAAGATGTATGGCGCGATGGCTTTCATCCACGAGCATGCTCGGCGGAGCGATCTTCTCGAGCATCTGCCTGTGCAAAGCGACGTCGCCGATACTGCCGGTCGGCATCGGCGGCCGCGCGCTACTCGGCGCTCGCTCCAGCCCATGGTGGGGACCGACCAGCACGGGTAGAACCGGACGCCGGTCGCCGGCGCCTGGCACCGACCTGTAGATGCGTGCCTCGCGATCGACCATGCGGAAGAGCCCGTTCGGGTTGTCGGCGCTTTCCGACGATCCGAGGAAAAGGAAGCCTCCCGGATTGAGGGCGTAGTGAAAGATGGTGCATGCCTGCTGCTGGAGCTGTCGATCGAGATAGATCATGAGGTTGCGGCAGGAAATCATGTCGAGATGGGAAAAGGGCGGGTCTCGGAGCAGACTGTGGCTGGCAAACAGAACGACATCGCGCAGTTCGCGGCGCACCCGGTAGTGATCGCCTTCACGCTGGAAGAACCGCCGCAATCTTTCCTCGCTAAGGTCGGTTTCGATCGTCACGGGAAAGCGCCCTTCACGGGCGATCGCGAGAGCGCCTGCATCGAGATCCGAGCCGAAAACCTGAATCTCCGGCGCGAGCTCGCGACGCGCCGCCTCCTCGAGGAGGAGGATGCCAATCGTATAGGTCTCCTCCCCCGTCGCGCAGCCGGGAACCCAGACCCGGATGCTGTCACCGGCCTCCTTTCCGTCAAACAATTGCGGAATGACTTTATTCGCAAGCGATTTGAAGGCCTCCGGATCGCGAAAAAATGTCGTAACCGATATTAGAAAGTCGCTGAACAGCGCCTGCGCTTCCTCCACGTTCTCGCGCATATAGGCGTAGTAATCGGCGAGCGTCTCCTTCCTGGTCACCTGCGCCCGCCGTCCGATGCGCCGAAGAATGGTGGCGCGCTTGTACTGCGAGAAATCATGTCCGGTCCGCACGCGCACATGCGCCAGGATCCGCCCGAGGAGGTCTTCATCGCCGGATAGCACATGGCCGGGAGGAAGGTGGTCGCGGCTGGCCAGCAGTTCGCTGAGCCTCTCGGGAAGTTCGCGGATGGGAAGGACGAAGTCGGCGACTTCCGTGGCGATGGCATTGCGAGGCATCGAAGCATATTCCGCCTCGCGCGGATCCTGCACGAGCACGATGCCGCCGGCCTCCTTGATGGCCTTGACGCCGATCGAACCATCCGCCCCTGCGCCGGTGAGAACGACGGCGAAACCGGTTCCGTGCTGCTCGGCAAGCGACCGAAAGAAAACGTCGATCGGAGCGCGGGCTGCACGGGGCTGCTCGAATGGAAGCGCGGAGATGGAGCCGTCGGCGATCTTCAGCCGCCGATTTGGCGGGATGACATAGACGTGGTTGCTTTCCAGTTCCGCCTGGTCCTCGATCTGCGTCACAGGCATCTGCGTGCGAGACGCCAGGATGCTGGCCAGTTCGCTCCGGGAGCGCGGATCAAGGTGGATGATGACAACGAAGGCCGCACCGGTATCGGTCGACATGTGTTCGAAGAACGTCTGAAGTGCCTGCACGCCCCCTGCCGAGGCTCCGATGCCAACTATCGGCGGATCGAATTTCTGATCCATGCTCAATCTCCCCGACAACGTTGCCCGATCAGCCACGCTCTTGGCTCGACGTGTCTTCCACTCCGGATTCGGATTTTGCGGCCATTCTACTTCGAAAGGCGACTCCAGTGTAATTTGTTATGACAGCGGATCAAGCGGCCCAACAGAGGTGTTGGGAAAATCTTCCCCCTTACTCTTGCCATGGGGCACGGCACAATCCGACCGTCGAACCTATCCGCACGTGGAACGTTGTGGGAAGAATGGAGCATGCCATGGGCAGCCGCGACGTAATTGCTATTGGAGGGTCGACGGGGGCAATTGGCGCCGTCAAGCAGCTGCTTCGCGCGCTTCCTCCCGAATTCGCCGCCACCCTATTCATCGTCATTCATGTCGGCGCGCGCGGAAAGAACCTGCTCTCAGAGATCTTCAAGGAACACATCGCCGTTCCAGTGACGACGGCGAGCGACGGCGAGCGGATCGAAGCCGGTCATGTCTATGTCGCGCCCGCTGACCATCATCTTCTCGCCGTAGACGGTATCGTCAGGCTCGGCCGAGGACCGCGCGAGAATCTGGCTCGACCGGCGGTCGACCCGCTCTTCAGATCGGTTGGCATGACTTACGGCACCCGAGCCGTCGGAGTGGTCCTGACGGGGATGTTGAACGACGGCGCGGCGGGTCTTGCCGATCTCAAGCGCTGCGGCGGCGTAACCGTGGTGCAGAACCCGCAGGATGCGGCTGCACCCGACATGCCGCTCGGAGCCCTGAAGGCGAGCGACGTCGACTATCGCGCTTCGCTTGCGGATCTGCCTCAGCTGCTCGTCCAGCTCACGAGCGAGGCGGCCGGGCCGCCGGTTGCTATACCGGATGACCTCAGACTCGAGGTCGATATTGCGCTGGGCCGGCAGATCGACCCTGAAGCGATCGCCACCATTGCCGACGCCGTTCCCCTGTCCTGCCCCGCTTGCGGAGGCGTTCTTTCACAGATGAAGAGCTGGCCGCCGCTCCGCTTCCGTTGTCAGGTCGGTCATGCCTATACGTCAGATACGCTGGCGGCCGAGTCGGAGGGTTCCGTCGACGAGGCGATGCGGGTGGCGCTGCGGATCATCGAGGAAAGGGTGACACTCTGCGAAAAGATGGCCGACGATGCGCGGCGCAGCGGTCGAGACGCCGCAGCCGCCGCCAACACCCGGCGGGCCGACGAGGGCCGCGAGCATGCGGAAACCTTGCGCCGTGCCATTCTCGGCAAGACCGCCGGCGCGGCCGGCGAGGTCGAGGATGCGTAGCACTGCCACGAGGCTGCCCCTCATCCGCCTGCCGGCACCTTCTCCCCGCAGGCGGGGAGAAGGGATAAGCGGCACCGCCTCAATCCCCTCTCCCGCAAGCGGGGAGAGGGTTAGGGTGAGGGGCCCTTGTGCGGAGGGCGACCCGGCAGCGGCTGTCAAAGGCTCCTAATGCGCCTCGTCCCAATTCTGCGCGGCGCGCGCGTCGACCTTCAGCGGCACCTTCATGTCGAGCGCCGGCATCGCGGCATTCTCCATCACCGACACGATCACCGGAAGCGTGCGCTCGATTTCGCTCTCCTCGACCTCGAAGATCAATTCGTCGTGGACCTGGAGCAGCATGCGGGCGGAAAGCTTCGCCGCTTCCAGCGCCGGTCCCATCTTCACCATCGCCCGGCGAATGACGTCGGCGGCCGAGCCCTGGATCGGCGCGTTGATCGCCGCGCGCTCGTTGAAAGCGCGGTGCGAGGGATTGGAGGAGCGGATGTCCGGGTAGTGGGCGCGGCGGCCGAAGATCGTTTCGACATAGCCGTGCTCGCGGGCAAAAGCCTTGGTGTTCTCCATATAGTCGCGAATGCCGGGGAAGCGCTCGAAATATCTCTTGATGTACTCGCCCGCTTCCGAGCGCTCGATCGAAAGCTGGTTGGCGAGCCCGAAGGCCGAGATGCCGTAGATGATGCCGAAATTGATCGCCTTGGCGCGGCGGCGGATCTCGCTCGGCATCCCCTCCACCGGCACGCCGAACATCTCCGATGCGGTCATCGCATGGATGTCGACGCCATCGGCAAAGGCTTGGCGAAGCTGCGGAATCTCGGCCACATGCGCCAAGACCCGCAGCTCGATTTGGCTGTAATCGGCCGACACCAGCCTGTGGCCCGGGGTCGCGATGAAGGCAGTCCGGATCTTGCGGCCCTCGGTGGTCCTCACCGGAATATTCTGGAGGTTCGGCTCGGAGGAGGAAAGCCGCCCCGTCGTGGTGGCGGCGAGCGCGTAGCAGGTGTGGACGCGCTTCGTCTCCGGATGCACGAAGCCGGGCAAGGCGTCGGTGTAGGTCGATTTCAGCTTGGTGAGCTGGCGCCAGTCGACGATCTTGCGCGGCAGTTCGTGTCCGACGGCGGCAAGCTCTTCGAGCACCGAAGCGGAGGTCGACCATTGACCGGTCTTCGTCTTCGAGCCGCCCGGCAAGCCCATCTTGCCGAACAGGATGTCGCCGAGCTGCTTCGGCGAGCCGATGGTGAAGGTTTCGCCGGCCAGCCGGTAGATCTCGTCTTCGAGCGCTGCGGCGCCCTGCGCCAGTTCGCCCGAAAGGCGCGAGAGGATCTGGCGGTCGACGGTGATGCCGCGCTCCTCCATCTGAGCCAAGACAGCGACCAGCGGCCTTTCGAGGCGTTCATAGACGCGCGTCAGGCCCTTGGCGGCCAGCCGCGGCTTCAATACATGCCAGAGACGAAGCGTCACCTCCGCGTCCTCGGCGGCATAGGCGGTCGCCTTGTCGATGTCGACGAAATCGAAGCTCACCGACGCCTTGCCGGTGCCGGTGACGTCCTTGTAGGGAATAGGCACGTGGCCGAGCCAACGCTCGGAAAGCGAATCCATGCCGTGCCCGCCATTGCCGGCATCGACCACATAGGACATCAGCATGGTGTCGTCGAAGCTCTGCAGGACGATGCCGTGCCGCTTCATGACCAGATAGGCGTATTTCAGGTTCTGGGCGACCTTGAGCACCGACGGGTCTTCCAGCAGGACCTTTAGCCGGCTCAACGCCTCGCGCGCCGGCACCTGGTTTTCCACCATGCCCCCGCCCAGAAGATCGCTTACGCCGTTCCTGTGGATCAGCGGCACATAGGCGGCGCGGATGGTACCGCCCAGGGGATTGTTGCCGTAATCGGCAAACGCCATCGAAAGGCCGACGAGCTCCGCCCGCATCGGGTCGAGCGAGTTGGTTTCCGCATCGAAACCGAGGACGCCCGCCTCACGGGCATCGGAGATCCAGCGGTCGAGGGTTGCGAGATCGCGGATCGTCACATAGGCCGAATGGTCGAAAGGCGCCTTGGCGAAATAGTCGGCGCGCGCCTGCGCCAGCTCCTGGGGCGTCGCTCCGGTGACATAGGCGTCACCCTTGCCCGTGAGGAAGGAAACCGCAGCCTTGGCGGCAGTGCCGCGCGGCGGCGAAGCGCTCGACGATGCCGGCGTCGGCGGCGGACCGGCCGCCTCGCCGACGTCGAGATCGGGCCCGTGCGCCTCGGCGCCCCATTCGACCGGCACATGCGCCGGTTCGATCGCCTCCGCATCCGTCTCGGTCGCCGCGGCGACGCGGCGCGTCAAAGTGTTGAATTCCATCGTCTTCAGGAAGGCGATCAGCCTCGGTCCGTCCTGCGAATCGAGCCGCAGATCCTCGAGCGGCACGTCGAGCGGCGTGTCCTTCTTCAGGGTGACGAGCTCGCGCGACAGGCGCGCCTTCTCGGCATTGGCGATGATCGCCTCGCGCCGCTTCTGCTGCTTGATCTCGCCGGCCCGCGAAAGCAGCGTGTCGAGGTCGCCATATTCTTCGAGGAGCTGGGCCGCCGTCTTCGGGCCGATGCCGGGAATGCCCGGAACATTGTCGGTGGAATCGCCGGTCATCGCCTGGAGGTCGATCATCTTCTCGGGCGGCACGCCCCATTTCTCGATGACGTCAGGAATGGTGATCTGCTTGTCCTTCATGCTGTCGTACATCGACACATTGGCGGTCACCAATTGCATGAGGTCCTTGTCGGAGGAAACGATGGTGACGCCGGCGCCCGCTTCCTCGGCGAGCCGCGCATAGGTGGCGATCAGGTCGTCGGCCTCGTAGCCTTCCTTCTCGATGCAGGGCAGGTTGAAGGCGCGGGTGGCGTGGCGGATCAGCCCGAATTGCGGGATCAGGTCCTCCGGCGGCGCCGTGCGGTTCGCTTTGTACTGGTCGTAAAGCGTGTTTCGGAAGGTCTTGGAGGAATAATCGAAGATCACTGCGAAATGGGTCGGCGTCACGCCGACCGACGTGTCGCGCGCATCGGTCAGCAACTTCCAGAGCATGTTGCAGAAGCCTGCCACCGCATTGACCGGAAGCCCGTCCGACTTGCGGTTGAGCGGCGGGATGGCGTGGAACGCCCGGAAGATGAAGCCCGAGCCGTCGACGAGGAAGAGATGATCACCGTTTTTCATGCGGCCATGGATAGCGCGGGGGGAGGCAAAGGTCCATTGCGGTTTTCGCCCGAAGCCTCACGGAAACGTTACGCATTTGTAATGTGCGGGCGGGCCGGACAATCCTTGAAAAGCCACATTTGAATCCTCAAATCAAGGTGAGCGGCACTGAAACGATGCCGTCGTCTGGTGATTGGCCTGTCCCCCGCCCGCACCAGATGTGGACAAAGGCCTCATCCCCCTCTCCGGGCCTTTGTCCCGCTTTCACGAAGCCGCTACGGCGCCGCCTCCGCGCCGTGGCGGTTTTTGTTTGGGGCTACTGCATGTCTCCTTGGATCGACCGAGGAGAAAGACATGCAGCAATCCAAAGTGCTACAGCGACCTTTGCGCGGCTGATAAGACGCGCGCCGCTGTAGATCCCACTCCATCGCCTGCTTTGTAACTTGTCTTCATGCCGATTCGGGCCTACGCATGGGCATGGCCTTCGATCGTATGGACTCCGCGACATATCTGGCCAGCCTGCTGGCAAGGAGCTTCTCGCGCGCGCTGCAGCAGCGGGCACAGAAGCTCGGTTTCGCCCCGGGGCAGTTTCCCATTCTGCTGGAACTGTGGGCCGTAGACGGGCTGACTCAGAAGCAGCTTCTCGACCGCCTCGACATCGAACAGGCGACCATGGCCAATACGCTCGCCCGGATGGAGCGCGACGGACTCGTCATCCGCCGCAAGCATCCGAACGACCGGCGCTCGCAGCAGATCTTCCTGACGGAGCAGGCCCGGGGCATGGAGGCGGCGGCGAAGGAGGCGGCACTGGCGGCGGAGCAATCCCTGCTCTCCGGTTTCCGGCGCTTCGAGAAGGAGCTCATGCTCGAATATATGCGCATGGCGCTCGCCAATGCGGCGCGCAGCGGCGACGCCTCCTGACTGCCATCCGGACAATTTGTCGTTGCATCAAAAGATTTCGCTTAAAGCCGCCTCCATTCGATTCTAGGTTCGCCCGCGAAACCCACAAAGGATTCGCATGATGGCAGACATCACCCCCGTGCTCGAGCGCGCCGACGCAAACCTTCCTGAGAGCCTTGAGCGGCTATTCGATCTCGTCCGCATCCAGTCCATCTCGACCGACCCCGCCTTCAAGGCCGAGTGCCGCAGGGCGGCCGAATGGCTGGTGGCCGAACTCCAAGCTCTCGGCTTCGAAGCCGCGGTGCGCGACACGCCCGGCCATCCGATGGTGGTCGCCCATCATGCCGCCGCGAAAGCGAGCGCCCCGCATCTGCTCTTCTACGGCCACTACGACGTCCAGCCGGTCGATCCGCTCAACCTCTGGGAGGCTCCTCCCTTCGAGCCGGGGATCAAGGAACTCGAGCCCGGCCGGAAAGTGATCACCGGTCGCGGCACCTCCGACGACAAGGGGCAGCTTATGACCTTCGTCGAGGCAGTGCGAGCCTACAAGGAGACGCAGGGGGCGCTTCCCTGCCGCATCACCATTCTCTTCGAAGGCGAAGAGGAATCCGGCTCGCCCTCGCTGAAACCCTTCCTCGAGGCGAATGCCGCCGAGCTCAAGGCCGACTATGCGCTGATCTGCGACACCGGCATGTGGGACCGCGAGACGCCGGCGATCTCGGCGGGCCTGCGCGGTCTCGTGGGCGAAGAGATCATCGTCAAGGCGGCGGACCGCGACCTGCACTCGGGCCTTTTCGGCGGGGCCGCGGCCAACCCGATCCACATTCTCACCGACATCTTGGCCGGATTGCACGACAAAACCGGCCGCGTGACACTCGACAATTTCTATGACGGCGTCGAGGAGACGCCGGCCGAGATCAAGGCGAGCTGGGAAATGCTCGGCCGCACGGCGGAGAAATTTCTTGGCGATGTCGGTCTTTCCATTCCCTCCGGCGAGAACGGGCGCTCGGTGCTGGAACTGACCTGGGCGCGCCCGACTGCGGAGGTCAACGGCATCACCGGCGGATATACCGGCGAAGGCTTCAAGACGGTGATCGCCGCGCAAGCCTCCGCCAAGGTCTCCTTCCGCCTCGTCGGCGACCAGGATCCGGCAAAGATTCGCGAGAGCTTCCGCGCCTATGTCCGCTCGAAGATTCCTGCGGACTGCTCGGTCGAGTTCCACGGCCATGGTGCTTCGCCGGCTATCCATCTTCCCTACGACTCGGCGCTTCTCACCACCGCCAAGACGGCGCTCTCCGCCGAATGGCCGAAGCCGGCGATCGTCGTCGGCATGGGCGGCTCCATCCCGATCGTCGGCGACTTCCAGAAGATGCTCGGCATGGAATCGCTGCTCGTCGGCTTCGGCCTCGCCGACGACCGCATCCACTCGCCCAACGAGAAGTACGAGCTGACATCCTTCCACAAAGGCATTCGCTCCTGGATCCGCATCCTTGATGCGCTTGCGGCATGACTCTCGTTAGCCGCTGCGAAGGCGTTCGCGGCGGCTGACCCTCAATGAAAGGACATCCAATCAGATATCCGGCCAGCGCTGCTTGACCTCACCGCGCCGGAATGCTTCCCTTTTGGAAAGCACAGAATGGGAATGGGCTGTTGGCAAGGGTGAGTATCGAGGCATCGCGTCTCCAGCGCGATTCTTTCTGCGACGGCGGATATGCCCGTTCTGGCAACGCCCTTCATGCCTGCACAAGCCGCGGTCGATCCATCGCCCTGGCGCCAGCATGACACGGCTAAAGGCATATTTCTGGCCCGCCGTGGGGCTGGCGGCAATCGTTTTTTCGGTGCGTGCGCTGGTCCATGAACTGCGTGGACTTTCACTGAACGAGTTCATTGTCAGTTTCCAAGCGATCTCGATCGGAAGCTGGTCGCTGGCCATAGGCTCGACCCTCGTCGCCTATGCGGCCCTTGCCGCCTATGACAAGCTGGCGCTCGACCATCTCGGCCACCGCATCTCGATCTGGTTCATCACGCTCTGCTCGTTCACGACCTATGCGCTGTCGCACAATCTCGGCGCCTCGGTGTTCTCCGGCGCCGTGGTGCGCTATCGCGCCTACCGTTCCAAGGGGCTGACGCCCGGCGAGATCGGCATTCTCGTCGCCTTCTGCTCCTTCACGTTCACCCTCGGCACGCTGATGCTGTCGGCAATCGTGCTGCTCGCCAAGCCGGACATCATCGAACGCTTTGCCGAGGTGCTGCCGATCGAGATGTCGCTGACGACGGGCGGCCTGCTCCTGACGTTTATCGGTCTTTACATCCTCGGGAGCCTGGTAGGGCTTCGGCCGCTGCGCACCCGATGGTTCCAGCTTCACTACCCGCGGCCGGCGATCGTGCTCCGGCAACTGGTGATCGCCCCGGTCGAACTGCTGGGCGCCGCCGGCATCATTTACTTCGCGCTGCCGGAAGCCGGCAATCCCGGCTATGTCGTCGTTCTCGGCATCTTCCTCGCCTCCTTCTCGGCGGCGCTGCTCTCCCACGCGCCGGGGGGGCTCGGCGTGCTCGAACTCGTCTTCATCGCCGCACTGCCCGAGATGGATCCGGCCGACGTGCTGGCGGCGCTGGCAATCTTTCGGCTGCTTTATCTTTTGATCCCGTTCGTCTTGGCGCTTGTCATCATCTTCGTCTTCGAGCATTCGCGCTTTCTGGAGCAGCGGGACGCGAAGGGTCGTAGCTGAGATCGCCGGATCGGGAGCCTTGCCCCTCATCCCGCTGCCGCGATCTTCTCCCTGCATGCGGGTCGAAGGGGTATGCCGCGCCGGCTTCCGTTCCCTCTCCCGTCATTACGGGTGAGCGGCAAATGCAAGCGCCCTCAAGGCGCGTTGCACTCTCCCGGAATCGCCTCGTCGATCGGTCCCTCTGCCGCCTCGAGGCGCGCCGTCTCGATCTGGTAGGGTGTGAACGGCGGGACCTGCGGCGAGGGATTGATGATCCGTGCGACATAGCAGCCGGAGAAGAAGCGGATCTTGCCTTGCTGCTCGACCGACTTGATCGCCACCGGCACGGCCGAGTAGATGCTGCCGGCGGCACCCTCGGTCGTCACCTTTCCGATCCGGATGTCAACCGATTCGGTCTTGGCGTAACCATCGGCGAAGGCCTTGAACTCGCCGACCGGCTTCGAATCGCCGAAATAGGCATAGGCCCTGGCATATTCCTTGCGGTTGATGGCGTTATAGAGCGAGCGAACGAGCGCCGCCCCGTCGGAACGGTCGTCGACATAAGGGATGGATTCTTGCGCCCTGACCTCGGCGTTCAACGCCGCCAGGGCTGCTGCCAATAATGGCAGCATGATCGAACGAAGCCTCATCGTCTTCCTTTCACAAGGATGAACATGGCCGGCCGAATCGCCGACCAAAGGCCCGTAGGATTGGTCATGATCACGACGATTTTGAGTTGAGGCGACCGAACCGTCCTATGCCGGCGGCAGTCCCGCCTTGCGCCTTGCGACCACCCGCTCGCGCCAGACGGTGAAGATGCCGGCCGCCACTACCAGCAGCGATCCGAGGATCATGTTCGCCGTCAGGGTCTCTCCGAAGATCGTCACACCCATGATCGAGGCGAAGACGAGCTGAAGATAGGTGAGCGGCTGCACCGCCACCGCATCGAGCAGGTCGTAGGCGCGGATGAGGAAATAGTGGCTCAGGCTGCCGGTGACGCAGAGGAGGATCATCCACACCCAGTCCGGACCGGACAGCGTCGCCCAGAAGAACGGGCCGACGAGGCTGATCGCCGCGGCGCCGACGACGCCGGTGTAGAAGAAGCTGGTCATCGCCGAATCCTCGCGGCTGACGAGCCGCGTCGTGATCGCATAGACCGCGAACATCAGCGCGCCGGCGAGCGGCAAGAGGAAATCGACGTCGAACGTTCCCTCTCCCGGCTTCAGGATCAAGAGTACGCCGACGAGGCCGGCCGTGATCGCCGACCAGCGGCGCCAGCCGACGCGCTCGCCGAGAAGCGGCATCGACAGCAAGGCGACGAAGATCGGCGTGGCCGCCAGGATTGCCTGCGAATGGGCAAGGCCCACTACCGTGAAGGCGGTGATCACCACGACGATCTGCGCCGGCAGCAGCACGCCGCGCGATATTTGCAGCAGCGGCCTCTTCGTCACCGCGGTGGCGCGGAGCCCTGCCGGCGACCGCCACGCCAGCGTGACGGCAAAGGCGGCAAAGGCCCAGTAGCGGATCATCGCCACGAAGACCGGCGGATAGTTGGAGCCGAGATGTTTGGAAAGCCCGTCCTGGATCGAGAAGATGACGATCGCCAGCAGCGCGAAGACGTAGCCGTTAGCCTTGGGTCCCATGGGCTCGTCGATACACGCGTCCAGCAGCTTAAACCACGACTTTCTCGGGGCGCGCGCCACAGTCGCTGCGAGAAGCGGGTGCGTTGACAGAAAAAGACCCCGAGCCGGGAGGAGGTGGCGTCGGGGTCTTTCAAACTTGGCCGGTTCCTGGGAGGAGGAGTGAAACCGACCCGCATCGGGCGCCGCGGGAGGAGGTGCAGCGCTTCGATGAGGATGATCATAAGTCATTCCGGCTGATTTAATAGCGACAATGTTGCATCGCAGCATTGCAGTGAATGCAAGGCGGGCGAATCATCGGCCGCGTGACCGGCGTCTCGGCGCGCTGTTCCAGCCAGCCGCTCCCGGATACGCTCGCGATTGACTGTCATGGCCTCGGAGGTCGGATTCCAGTCATTGCACCATTCCGAGGGGAAACCGCTGAGCAGGTCTTCGGCCTCGCGATAGGTCGGCCGATAGCCACGCCGCTGCATTTCCGCGATCAGGCTCGCCTGCCGCTTGGCGAGGTAGGAAAGCCGGCTGTAGAAGAACCGGACATGGCCCTTGCCGAGCGTATAGGCGGGCGGATTTCGTGGATCGCCCGGGGTCTCGCCGCGCGCGATGGCCGCCCGCACGAGCGCAAAGACGCGCGGCAGTTCGCGATATTCGGCGAGCAGATGCGGGCCACTCAGTTCCGAAGGTGGAATGCAGTTTATTCTGGTCACTGGCGCCGATCCGTTTTCCTGGAACGCCGGGCCGCGGCCGGTCCTCGCATTCCATATCTAGTGTTATGCCTGTCGGGCACAAGGCCGCCGCAGCGGCATTGCCAATGGCAGGAAGCGCGGCCGGCGCCGCCAAGGTTTTGAAGGCGTTGGGTTTTTCCCAGCGTCAATTCTTAACTCCCCCTTAAATTGCCGCATTTACAGTCGAGGGATCGGCATGGAGCGGAGCGGCAGGACCGGCGCCGCACGACAATCGCGCCGCCGGTGTCGCCTGGAGCGACGATCAACCGGTTCGGCTTCAGGGGACAATCCTTCCGGCATGGCGAGCAGAAACTCAGGGCAGCGGATCGAGCCTTCCTTCGGCGGCGACTACGATGACGACGACGATCTGCGGGTCGATGCGAGCGATCGCGTCAGCGGCAGCGGACGCAAGGCCACGCGTGCACGGCCGAGCGGCAAGGGCGGCCGCGAAACGCGCAGCCGGCGCAGCCGCGGCGGCGGGTCCGGCGGCGGCTTTTTCGCCCCGCTGCGGCGGCTTGCCTATTGGTGCGTCGTGCTCGGCATCTGGGGGGCGATCGGCGTCGGCGGGCTGGTGCTCTATTACGGCGCGCGCATGCCGAGCGCGACGAGCTGGTCGATCCCGGAACGGCCGCCGAACGTCAAGATCCTTGCCGTCAACGGCGACATCGTCGCCAATCGCGGCGCCACCGGCGGCGAGGCGCTGGCGCTCGAGGACATGTCGCCTTACATCCCGCAGGCGGTGATCGCCATCGAGGACCGCCGCTTCTATTCGCATTTCGGCGTCGACCCGCTCGGGCTGGCGCGCGCCATGCTGACCAATCTGACGAGCGGCCGCATGGTTCAAGGCGGCTCGACGCTGACGCAGCAGCTTGCCAAGAACCTGTTCCTCTCGCCGGAGCGGACGCTCGAGCGAAAGGTGCAGGAGGTGCTGCTCGCCTTCTGGCTGGAGCAGAAATACACCAAGGACCAGATCCTGGCGATGTATCTCAACCGCGTCTTCTTCGGCTCCAACGCCTATGGCGTCGAGGCAGCGTCGCGGCGCTACTTCAACAAGTCGGCGCGCGACGTCAATCTCGGCGAGGCGGCGGTGCTGGCCGGCCTCTTGAAGGCGCCGTCGCGGCTTTCGCCGGCGCGCGACCCTCAAGCCGCCGAAGCGCGCGCCCAGGTGGTGCTCGGCGCCATGCGCGAGGAAGGCTTCATCAGCGATGCCGAGATCAAGACGGCGATGTCGCAGACGCCGACCCGGGCGAAGAGCTTCTGGTCGGGCGCCGAGCATTATGTCGCCGACATGGTGATGGACCAGCTTCCCGGCATGATCGGCGAGATCAAGCAGGACCTGATCGTCGATACCACCATCGATCTGACGCTCGAGAAGAAGGCCGAGGAGGTGATCGCCGCCACCCTCGACGGGGAGGGCGGCAAGCTCAACGCCTCGCAGGCGGCACTCGTGTCGATCGACGGCACCGGCGCGATCCGGGCGCTGGTCGGTGGCCGGGACTATGCGGAGAGCCAGTTCGACCGGGCTTCCAAGGCCAAGCGCCAGCCGGGCTCGGCCTTCAAGCCCTTCGTCTATGCGGCGGCGCTCGAAATCGGCCGCAGCCCCATGTCGGTCAGGAACGACGCGCCGGTCAGGATCGGCAATTGGACGCCGGAGAACTACGACCAGAAATATCGCGGCGAGGTGACCCTTGCCGATGCGCTGGCCAATTCGCTGAACACCATCGCCGCCCAGCTCGTCATGGAGGTGGGACCGCCGAACGTCGTCAAGCTCGCGCATCGCCTCGGGATCGATTCCGAAATGCAAGCCAATGCATCGATCGCGCTTGGCACGTCCGAGGTCACGCTCGTCGAGCTCACTTCCTCCTACGCACCCTTCATGAATGGCGGCTTCAAGGCGACCCCGCATGTCATCCGCCGCATCTCCACCGCCGACGGCACGGTGCTCTACGAAAACACCTATGACAACCCGCCGCGCGTGCTCGACCCGGCGATCGTCAGCGAGATGAACCGGATGATGGTGCGGGTGCTGACCGACGGCACCGGCAAGAAGGCGCGGCTGCCCGACTGGGAGGCGGCCGGCAAGACCGGCACGACGCAATCCTTCCGCGACGCGCTCTTCGTCGGCTATACGTCGAATTTGACCACCGGCGTCTGGTTCGGCAATGACGACGGCAAGTCGATGAAGAAGGTGACCGGCGGCGGGCTGCCGGCCAAGGCCTGGCACGATTTCATGGTCGCCGCCCATCAGGGACTTTCGCCTTCGCCGCTGTTCGGCACGACCGGTGTCCAGCCGGTCTTCGACGAGACCGGCCCCGTCGCCGGCGGCGAGGCCCTGCCTGACCGCTTTGGTGATCCCGCAGCCTTTCCGGAACGGCCAGCGACAATGGACGGTGCAGTCGCCGCCGATCAGTCCCGCCCGATGGAAGAGCCGGCGGGCGGCCCCATCCCGCCGGCAGGCGTCGGAGAGACGACCGGCGCGACCCGGCGTACCACGCTTTTCGAGCTCCTGACCGGGGGTTGAGCGCGGCGCACACCGCAAGGCCAGCCTGACGGATCGCTGGCGCACCTATCGCGCGCGCCGGTGCCCTGTTCAGGACCGCGGAGAGGCGGCTTGCTTTTGCCCCTGATCCGCCCGCAGAATGCCTTGCAGTCCGAAACGCCGGTCCTTATATACGCCGCATCGGCGCAGCCGCGGCTGCGATGAAATGCAAATGACCATCCCGTTAGGGGCTGTCCCATGAATGCCTGACCGGGTTCCGACAGTCCGCTGCAAGGAGAGAACGACATGGCTAAAGTTATTGGTATCGACCTCGGAACGACCAACTCCTGCGTCGCCGTGATGGACGGCAAGGACGCGAAGGTAATCGAAAACGCCGAAGGCGCACGCACAACCCCGTCTATGGTGGCTTTTTCCGACGACGGCGAACGTCTCGTCGGCCAGCCGGCCAAGCGCCAGGCGGTCACCAACCCCGAAAACACCCTTTTTGCGATCAAGCGCCTGATCGGCCGCACCTTCGAGGATCCGACCACCCAGAAGGACAAGGGGATGGTCCCCTACAAGATCGTCAAGGCCGACAATGGCGACGCCTGGGTCGAGGCGCACGGCAAGAGCTATTCCCCGTCGCAGATCTCCGCGATGATCCTTCAGAAGATGAAGGAAACCGCCGAATCCTATCTTGGCGAGAAGGTCGAGAAGGCCGTCATCACCGTCCCGGCCTATTTCAACGACGCCCAGCGCCAGGCCACCAAGGACGCCGGCAAGATCGCCGGCCTCGACGTGCTGCGCATCATCAACGAGCCGACCGCGGCAGCACTCGCCTACGGCCTCGACAAGAAGGAAGGCAAGACGATCGCCGTCTACGACCTCGGCGGCGGCACCTTCGATATTTCCGTGCTTGAAATCGGCGACGGCGTCTTCGAGGTGAAGTCCACCAACGGCGACACCTTCCTCGGCGGTGAAGACTTCGACATGCGTCTCGTCGAGTACCTGGCTGCCGAGTTCAAGAAGGAACAGGGCATCGACCTCAAGAACGACAAGCTCGCACTGCAGCGCCTCAAGGAAGCTGCCGAAAAGGCGAAGATCGAGCTGTCGTCCTCGCAGCAGACCGAGATCAACCTGCCGTTCATCACCGCCGATGCGTCCGGTCCGAAGCACCTGACGATGAAGCTGTCGCGCTCCAAGTTCGAGAGCCTGGTCGAGGACCTGATCCAGAAGACCATCGCGCCGTGCAAGGCGGCCCTCAAGGATGCCGGTGTGTCGGCTGCCGAGATCGACGAAGTCGTTCTCGTCGGCGGCATGACCCGCATGCCGAAGGTCCAGGAAACCGTGAAGCAGCTCTTCGGCAAGGAGCCGCACAAGGGCGTCAACCCGGATGAGGTGGTCGCCATGGGCGCTGCCATCCAGGCCGGCGTGCTGCAGGGCGACGTCAAGGACGTGCTGCTCCTCGACGTGACGCCGCTGTCGCTCGGCATCGAAACGCTCGGCGGCGTCTTCACCCGCCTGATCGAGCGCAACACGACGATCCCGACCAAGAAGAGCCAGGTCTTCTCGACCGCCGACGACAACCAGTCCGCCGTGACGATCCGCGTCTCGCAGGGCGAGCGTGAGATGGCGGCCGACAACAAGCTGCTCGGCCAGTTCGACCTCGTCGGCATTCCGCCGGCACCGCGCGGCATGCCGCAGATCGAAGTGACCTTCGACATCGACGCCAACGGCATCGTCCAGGTTTCGGCCAAGGACAAGGGCACCGGCAAGGAGCACCAGATCCGCATCCAGGCCTCGGGCGGCCTTTCCGACGCCGACATTGAGAAGATGGTCAAGGACGCCGAGGCCAATGCCGAGGCCGACAAGAAGCGCCGCGAAGCGGTCGAAGCCAAGAACCAGGCCGAAAGCCTGATCCATTCTTCCGAGAAGTCGCTGAAGGAATATGGCGACAAGGTTTCGGAGACGGATCGCAAGGCGATCAGCGACGCGATCGCGGCGCTGAAGACCGCCGTCGAAGCGTCCGAGCCGGACGCCGAGGACATCAAGGCGAAGACCAACACGCTCATGGAAGTCTCCATGAAGCTCGGCCAGGCGATCTATGAAGCCCAGCAGGCCGAAGCGGCGCACGCGGATGCGGCCGCCGACGCCAAGCGCGACGGCGACGATGTCGTCGATGCCGATTACGAGGAAGTCAAGGACGAGGACGACCGCAAGCGGTCGGCATAAGGTTCGCGTCCTCGGACGAACAGGGCCCGGGAGCGATCCCGGGCTTTTCTGTATACCGAGACCTCGCCGTGACATGAAAAGCCGGCCGATGAGGCGGGTAGGCGAAGGCATCACGAGGCGATAAGGACGGGAAATGGTGCGGGAACACCATTATTCCCGTCAAAAAACCACGCGGACGACGTTTGGGCTATGGTATCGCGCTTCAAGGTTTACTAAATCCTGTGGCAAGATAATCAGGGTCGGACCCTTCGCGCTGGCAAGCCTTGTCAACTGGACAACCGTTGAAGCATGAAACGTGATCTTTACGAAACGCTTGGCGTTCAAAAAAACGCGGACGAGAAGGAGCTGAAAAGCGCTTTCCGTAAACTGGCGATGAAATATCACCCGGACCGCAATCCCGGGGACCAGGAAGCGGAAAAATCCTTCAAGGAAATCAACGAGGCCTATGAGACGCTGAAGGACCCGCAGAAGCGGGCCGCCTACGACCGATACGGCCACGCCGCCTTCGAGCAGGGGGGCATGGGAGCCGGATTCGGCAATGGCTTTGCCGGCGGCGGCGCCGGCGGCTTCTCGGACATTTTCGAAGACATCTTCGGCGAGATGATGGGTGGCCGGCAGCGTCGCTCTTCAGGAGGCCGCGAACGCGGTGCCGATCTCCGCTACAATATGGAGATCACCCTCGAGGAGGCGTTTTCCGGCAAGACGGCGCAGATCCGCGTGCCGACTTCGGTCACCTGCGACGTCTGCACCGGTTCCGGTGCGAAGCCGGGCACCAGCCCGAAGACCTGCGCCACTTGTCAGGGCTCAGGCCGCATCCGCGCCGCCCAGGGCTTCTTCTCGATCGAACGCACCTGCCCGACCTGCGGCGGCCGCGGCCAGACGATCACCGATCCCTGCACGAAATGCCATGGCCAGGGCCGGGTCACCGAGGAGCGCACGCTGTCGGTCAACATTCCGACCGGCATCGAGGACGGCACCCGCATCCGCCTTTCCGGCGAGGGCGAAGCCGGCCTGCGCGGCGGCCCGTCCGGCGACCTCTATATTTTCCTGTCGGTCAAGCCGCATGAGTTCTATCAACGGGACGGGGCGGATCTCTACTGCAGCGTGCCGATCTCGATGACGACGGCCGCCCTCGGCGGCAAGTTCGACGTCACCACTCTCGACGGCACGAAATCGCGCGTCACCGTGCCGGAGGGAACCCAGGCCGGCAAGCAGTTCCGCCTGAAGGGCAAGGGCATGCCGGTGCTGCGCTCCAACCAGACGGGCGACCTTTATATCCAGATCCAGATCGAGACGCCGCAGAAGCTCACCAAGCGCCAGCGCGAATTGCTGCAGGAGTTCGAGCAGATCTCGTCGAAGGAAAATAATCCGCAATCGGCGGGCTTCTTCTCTCGCATGAAGGATTTCTTCGATACGCTGAGCGATTAGTTCGCCTCTCACATTTGCCCCTCTCCTCGGGTTTAACCCGGGGACTAGCCCTCTCCCGTCATGACGGGGAGAGGGGACTGGAGGGCGCGGTTTACCCCTTCTCCCCATCAAAATGGGAGAAGGTCGCGGCAGCGGGATGAGGGGCGCCACACACAACACACACCCACTCTCACATGGCAGCGGCAGGCCAGCCCAGCACCGCAGCCAATTGCCAGATACCAGAGATCACAAGCGCCGAACCGGCAATCCGCGACAGGATGCGCCCGGCCAGCAGCAGCTTTTCGGCCAGCACGAAGACAGCGATCGCGGCGATCCATAAGACATTCATGACGCCGCCGACGAACAGGAGGCCCATCAGCGCCCAGCAGCAGCCGACGCAATAGAGACCGTGGCGGAAGCCCAGCTTCACGGCGCCGCCCGGATCGCTTCGGAAGCCGCCGTGCCGCTGCAGGAAAACGATCGGCGCCTGGCATTGGGTCAGGCAGGCGTCCTTGAGCGGCGTCCATTGGTAAAGGCCCGCGACGACCAGCACAATGCCGCTAAAGAGACGACTGGCGCTTGCGAGCGCCGGGGTCAGCAGGATGCCTTCGATCAGCCATTGCCCGAGCGTAGCGACCAGCGCAAAGCCGGCCCAGGCGGCGAGATAGCCGCCGGTGAAGTAGCCAGCCGAAGCGAAAGGCTTGCCGTCGCGTAGGCTCTGCCGTCCGACACGGGCATAGAGAAGGATCATCGGCGACGCCGAAGGAAGCATCATGCCGACCATCATCACCACCCACATGGTCAAGGTGATGCCGGCCTCGACGGTGCCCCAGGGACGTGGCGACATCCCCAGCACCGAGTCGAGCGGACCGGCGCTCGTCCCGCCTCCCATGTCCATGTCCATATCCATGTCCATGCCGGGTTCCATGGGCATGGCTCCGTCGCCACCCGCCGCCGGCATCGGCATGCCGTCCATCCCGGCGGCCAGCCACAGGATGTAGATCCAGGCGATCGCTGCCAGAGCGGCGATCGCCGCCGCGACGATCGCCCGGTCGCGGCGCAACAGGGCTTCGAGCGTGGTGTCGGTCATGGTGTCAATGCACCACGCCGCGTTCGGTCATATGGATCCTGGCGAAATGGGCGTGCGAGTCCGCTAGCGAGAGCGGCAGGACACCGGTCGTGTCGGCCCAGCCCCGCCCCATCTCGCAGGTGTCGTACTCGAACCCGTTCGGCAGGTTGAGGCGGGCGCGATGCGAATCGCCGGTCACCGGATTGAGGATCGGCTCGCCGAGCGCCTCCATCCATCCCGGTACGCGGACGCGCGCCGTCCGCTTCTCGATGTCGACCTCGAAGTCGATCGGCGCGAAGACCGGATCGTGGAACGTCTCGAAGGTCGTCGAGAACACCTGGAAGAAGGTCGCACCGGGTTCGGTGTCCTGGCCGCTCATGATGCGCAGCAGCGCCTCGCGCTGGGCGTCCGAGGCGCGCTCGTCGACGATCGGCACGACTTCGCCCCTGCCCTCGTGGATGGCACCCGGCCAGGCGACGATCATCCCGCACCTCAGGCCGTCGAGTCGCGTATCGCCGTGATGGCCTTCCTCGATCTCGATCACCCCCACGGCGCTGCAATGCCCTTGCGTCGGCAGGGCATTGAACTGGCAGGGGCAGCCATAGGCGCAATTGCAATGAATGAATTCGCGGCCCTTGATCGTCCATTTGACGTCCGTCATCGTCCCCTCCAGAGACAATTCCTCAGGCTACGAATATATACACCCCGCCGGAAATACTGCCAATGTCGCGGCGGCCCCTGAGCGCCGACCATTTCGGGGCGAGTCGGTCAGTCCATGTGCTGGCGGCTGCGCGCGCTCTCTAGCCGACGAGGTCGACCGCGTAATAGGAGAGGGCCGAAATCAGCGCGGCGGCGGGCATTGTTATCACCCAGGCGACGACGATGTTTCCGGCAATCCCCCAGCGCACGGCCGAGACGCGCCGGGCCGACCCGACGCCGATGATGGCGCCGGTGATCGTGTGCGTTGTCGAGACCGGAATGCCGAGCCAGGTCGCTGCAAACAGCGTGATGGCGCCACCGGTCTCGGCACAGAAACCCTGCATCGGATTGAGCTTTGTGATCTTCGATCCCATGGTGTGGACGATCCTCCAGCCGCCGAACAGCGTACCGAGCGCGATCGCCGCCTGGCAGGTGATGACCACCCAAAAGGGCACATGGAATTCCGGCCCGAGATAGCCCTGCGAAAACAGGAGCACGGCGATGATGCCCATCGTCTTCTGGGCATCATTGCCGCCATGGCCGAGCGAATAGAGCGAGGCCGAAACGAATTGCAGGCCGCGGAACGTGCTGTCGACGGCAAACGGCGTCTGGCGCACGAACAGCCAGGAGACGATCAGCACCAGCAGGAGAGCGAGCACGAAGCCGATGCCGGGCGACATGACGATGGCGCCGGCGGTCTTCAGGAGGCCGGACCAGACGATGGAGCTGAAGCCGGCCTTTGCGAGGCCCGCGCCGACAAGGCCGCCGACGAGGGCATGCGAGGAACTCGATGGGATGCCGAAGACCCATGTCAGGATGTTCCAGGCGATGGCGCCGATCAATGCCGCAAAGATGACCTGCGGCGTAACGATGCCGGGATTGATGATCCCCTTCCCGAGCGTCTCGGCCACGTGCAGGCCGAAAAACAAAAAGGCGATGAAGTTGAAGAATGCCGCCCACATGACGGCATATTGCGGCCGCAGCACCCGCGTCGACACGATCGTTGCGATCGAATTCGCCGCATCGTGCAATCCGTTCAGAAAGTCGAAGAACAGGGCGACTCCGATGAGGCCCACAAGCAGCGGGAAGGCGAGTGTGGCGTCCATCAGACGTTCTCGATCACGATGCCGCTGATCTCGTTGGCAACATCCTCGAAGCGGTCGACGACCTTCTCCAGCTCGCCAAAGATTTCGCTGCCGATGATATAGGCCATGGGATTGGTGCTGCCATGGCGCTTGAAGAGGTCCTTCAGGCCCTGCTCATGCAGCTCGTCGGAACGGCCTTCGACGCGGGTGACCTCTTCTGCGATCGTGCTCAGGCGATGCGCATTGACGCCGATCCGGTTGAGGAGCGGAATGGCCTCGGCGACAAGGTGGGCAGCCTCGACGACTGCGGCGCCCATCGCCTGCATGCCGGGATCGAAGCTCTGCTGCTCGTAGAGCCGGATGGTCTTCACCGTCTTGTGCATCATGTCGATCGCATCGTCCATCGACTGGATGAGATCCTTGATGTCGCCGCGGTCGAAGGGTGTGATGAAGCTGCGGCGCACAGCGAGCAGGACCTCCCGGGTGATCCCGTCGGCCTCGTCCTCGAGCTGGACGATGCGGTCGCAATGACGTTCGATGTCCGGTCCGCCGGCGAGCAACGCCTTCAGCGCCTCCGCCGCCTCCAAGACGGTGCGCGAGTGCTGCTCGAAGAGATCGAAGAACCGGTCTTCACGGGGGAGGAGCTTGCGAAACAGGCCGAGCATCAGCGATCCATACGGTTGTCGATTGTCATGCCGCTGTCATATTGTACCTGCACGCCCGTGAAAAGTTCCGAAGCAGCGGAAAAACGGGGCTTTCCCACAGCGGTTTGGCGCAGGGCCCGGCCACGTGACCGGTCCACGCCTCGGGCGAGAGCCTTTCGGCTTGCCTCGGCCGGGCTTTCGTCCTACCTGACAGGCACGTCGAACGCGGACCCGCAATGCCCCATAAGGTCTATCTCAGCCGCCTGAAACTCAGTGATTTTCGCAACTACGCGGCGCTGTCGCTCGAGCTCGACCAGCGCCATGTGGTGCTGACCGGCGAGAACGGCGCGGGCAAGACCAACCTTATGGAGGCGATCTCCTTTCTCTCGCCGGGGCGGGGGCTGCGTCGCGCGGCTTATGCGGATGTCGCCCGGGTGGGCGCGGCGGACGGTTTTTCGGTTTTCGCGGCGGTCGAGGGCATGGACGGGCCGGTGGAGATCGGCACGGGCACGGCGGGTGCGGAGGAAGGGCAGTCGCGCCGCCTGAGGCTCAACGGCACGCCGGCCCGCACCGTCGACGAACTCACCGACCATCTGCGCGTGTTGTGGCTGACGCCGGCGATGGACGGGCTGTTCACCGGTCCATCCTCGGATCGGCGGCGGTTTCTCGACCGGCTGGTGCTGTCGCTCGATCCCGAGCATGGCCGGCGCGCCAGCGAGTTCGACCGAGCGATGCGCAGCCGCAACCGGCTGCTCTCGGAATTCCGGCCGGATCCCGCCTGGCTGACCGCGATCGAGCGCGAAATGGCGGGCTTGGGCGTCTCGATGGCGCTTGCGCGGCTGGAAATGCTTGGGCTTTTGACGGCACTTGTGGAACGCAGCCAAGGCGGCGGCAGCTTCCCGTCCGCCGGTCTTTCGCTTGCCGGCTTTCTCGACGATTGTCACGGCCTGCCCGCCTACGACCTCGAAGAACGCTATCTCTCGATGCTCAGCGACGGCCGCATCCGCGATGCGGCGGCGGGGCGAACGCTCGAAGGGCCGCACCGCAGCGATCTCCTGATTCGCCACCGGGAAAAGGACATGGAGGCAGAACGCTGCTCGACCGGCGAGCAGAAGGCGCTGCTCGTCGGGCTCGTGCTCGCCCATGCGCGGCTCGTCGGCGACATGACCGGGCACGCGCCGGTGCTGCTGCTCGACGAGATCGCCGCCCATCTCGATCAGGGGCGGCGGGCGGCTCTCTTCGACCGCGTCGACGAGCTCGGCGGTCAGGCCTTCATGACCGGGACGGACCGGGCGATGTTCGAGGCGCTCGGCGGACGGGCCTGCCATCTGACGGTTGCAAACGGCCGCGTTTCGGAGTGACATCCGCCTGCTCCATGGCGTGCTTTAAAAAAGGCGCCGACAGGCATCCACGGAGACGGACATGACCGCAGCAGCACTCGACTCATCGGAAATCGACCGTTACGCGCGCCATATCGTGCTCCCTGAGATCGGCGGCGCCGGACAGCAGAAGCTGAAGGCCGCGCGCGTGCTGGTCATCGGCGCCGGCGGGCTCGGCGCCCCGGTGCTGCAATATCTCGCCGCGGCTGGCGTCGGCCGGCTCGGCATCGTCGACGATGACGCCGTGTCGCTGTCCAACCTGCAGCGCCAGGTCATCCACGCCACCGGCGATGTCGGCCGGCCGAAGGTCGAAAGCGCCGCCGCCGCAATTGCCAATCTCAACCCGCATGTGGAAGTCGCGCCGCACGCGTTGCGCCTCGCATCCGAAAATGCAGAGGCGATCTTCCAGCAATACGACCTCGTCGTCGACGGTTCGGACAATTTCGATACGCGCTACCTCGCGGCCGATGCGGCGGAGGCGGCGCGCCTTCCGCTCGTCACCGGCGCGGTCGGGCGGTTCGACGGTTCCGTCACCGTGTTGAAGCCTTACGAGGCGGATGCCGGCGGGCACCCCAATCCGTCTTATCGCGATCTCTTCCCGACGCCGCCTCCGCCGGGCGCGGTGCCGGCCTGCGCCGAAGCCGGCGTGGTCGGAGCGCTGACCGGCGTCATCGGCACGCTTCAGGCGATGGAAGCGATCAAGCTCATCACCGGCATCGGCGAGCCGCTTATCGGCCGGCTGCTGCTCTATGACGGCCTCGCCGCCACTTTCAACACGATCCGCTACCGGCGCGGCCGGGCTTGAGCGACGGAATGGAAACGCTCCGCCTCGACCCGGGCTTCGATCGCTACGATGAGCTCCTGGCGCTGATCCTGAAATCCTTTGCCTCCATGGACGGGCGGATCGACCCGCCCTCCTCCGCCCATGCGCTGACGGTCGAGTCCCTGCGCCAAAAATCGAGGGACGAGGTCGGTTTCGTCGTCGCCAACGGCGCCGATCTTCTTGGCTGCGTGTTCTTGAAGCCCGAACCGGACTGCCTCTATATCGGCAAGCTCGCCATCGATCCCGGCCATCAGGGCAAAGGTCTCGGCCGACAGCTGCTTACCGCCGCGGAGGAGACCGCCCGAAGCCTCGGACTGCCGGCGCTGAGGCTCCAGACGCGGATCGAACTCACCGAAAATCACGCCACCTTCGCGGCCTGGGGCTTCGTCGAGACCGGCCGCTCCGCCCATCCGGGCTTCACCCGCCCGACATCGATCGAGATGCGGAAGATGCTGCGATAAGGGCGGCGTCCCGCATTGCCGCTCCCCACAACGATCCTCTTGTGGGGGCGTTGCGCGGCGGCTGCACCCGAAAACACCCGGTAGCCGCCTCAATCCCGCCCCGGCAGCACCCGGTCCGGCGGGCGGTGGCCGTCGAAGAAGGTGCGGATGTTGATCGCCACCTTGTCGCCCATGTCGATGCGGCCTTCGAGCGTCGCCGAGCTCATATGCGGCAAGAGAACGACCTTGCCCTCGCCGGCAAGCCGGATGAGCTTGGGATTGACGGCCGGTTCGTTCTCGAAGACATCGAGGCCGGCCCCTGCGATCTTGCCCTCCCGCAGGCTCTTGATCATCGCCGTCTCGTCGATCACATCGCCGCGGGCGGTGTTGACGATGTAGCTGTCTGGGCGCATCAGCGCCAGCCGGCGCGCCGAGAGCAGATGATAGGTGGCGGGCGTCGACGGGCAATTGACCGAGACGATATCGACGCGGGCGAGCATCTGGTCGAGGCTGTCCCAATAGGTCGCCTCCAGCATCTCCTCGGTCTCCCGCTTGACGCGATGGCGGTTGTGATAGTGGATCGACAGCCCGAAGGCCTTGGCGCGGCGGGCGACCGCCGTGCCGATCCGCCCCATGCCGACGATGCCGATGCGCTTGCCGGCGATGCGCCGGCCGAGCATCCAGGTCGGCGACCAGCCGGCCCATTCGCCCTTGCGGTCGGTCAGCACCTGCGCGCCCTCGGCAAGCCGGCGCGGCACCGCTAGGATCAAGGCCATGGTCATGTCGGCGGTGTCTTCCGTCAGCACGTTCGGCGTGTTGGTGACGGTTATTCCCCGGCGGGCGGCGGCATCGACATCGATATTGTCGACGCCGTTCGAGAAGGCCGCGATGAGCTTCAGTTGCGGGCCCGCCTGCTCGATCAGCGCCGCATCGATCCGGTCCGTCAGCGTCGGAACCAGCACATCGACCCTCTTCACCGCAGCAACCAGCTCCGGCTGGCTGCGCGGCGTATCGTCGATGTTGAGTTCCGCGTCGAACAGCTCGCGCATGCGCGTTTCGACGACTTCCGGCAGTTTCCGGGTGATGTAGACGGTTGGCTTCTTCTTGCTTGTCATTCCTGCGAGCGGCCCTCGTTGACGGGTCCTTAACCAAGTTGGGTGATAGTTCTCCCCTATAGCCGCAATTTCTACCAGACCCGGTGGGGAAGACAATTGAAAGTCGCTGTCCGGGTAAAGGATTCGCGGCGCGCGCCCGGCGAGGCGCGTCTCTGGGTGCTTCTTCGGATCGGAACCGACCCGAGGTTTGGAATATGCGGCAATTCAACGTGCCACGGCGAGCCTTGTGCGTCTGAGAAGGCGAACGGCTCCGCTGAGACACCGCAAGGCTTCGCTTAGGATCGGAACATGGGCTTCGTCATGCGTCACTTCATTTCCAAAGCCTCTCTATTGCTGCTGGCCACGGTCCTCGCAACGGCCAGCATGAATTCCGCCGCCTTCGCCCAGGCGGCCAAGGGTCCGAGCGGTCTGCCGCTCCCCCGCTTCGTCAGCCTCAAGTCCAAGAGCGTCAATCTCAGGATCGGGCCGAGCCTCGACTACGCCGTCGCCTTCCGCTATCTGAAGAACGGCGTTCCCGTCGAGATCATCCAGGAATATGACAACTGGCGCCGCATCCGGGACGCCGACGGCACGGAGGGCTGGGTCAACCAGGCGCTGCTTTCCGGCGATCGCACCGCCGTTGCCGCACCGTGGATGCGCGGCAAGGGCGAAGGCGTCTTCGTCAATCTGCGACGCGACCCGCAGAGCACCGCACCGATCGTCGCCCGCATGCAGCCGGGCGTGCTTTTGCATATCGGCGAGTGCAATGGCGACTGGTGCCATGCCGAGACGCAAGGGGTGGAAGGCTGGATCGCCCAGAGCGAAATCTGGGGCGCCTATCCGGGCGAGGCCTTCAAGTAGCTGTCCAACCCTAGAGAAGAGCGGCTTCCCTTGCGGCACCGGCAAGCGAGACCATTGGGCGCGGGCCGATCTGGCCGATGACGATGCCGGCAGCCAGGTTGCCGAGCTTGCTGCAGTCTTCGAGCGATCTGCCGGTCGTGTAGCCGTAGAGGAAGCCGGCCGCATAGAGGTCGCCGGCGCCGGTCGTGTCGACCACCTGCGCGACGGCCGTCGCGCCGACCCGCACCCTTTCCTCGCCGCGAACGACGATCGAGCCTTCCTCGCTGAGGGTCACGGCGGCGAGCTTGCAGTCCCCGGCGAGCATTCGAAGCGCCTCATCGAAATCCTCCGTCTCGTAGAGCGCCAGCGCCTCCTGCTTGTTGGCGAAAACGATATCGACGGTGCCGGAACGCATCAGGTCGAGGAACTCGTCCCGATAGCGGTGCACGCAGAAGCTGTCCGACAGAGTCATCGCCGTTTCGCGCCCGTGCGCATGGGCAATTTTTGCCGCCTCGCGGATCGCGTCCTTGGCCCGCGGCGGGTCCCAGAGATAGCCCTCGAAATAGGTGACCGTCGATTGAGCGACGACGTCGGGCTCGACGTCTTCCGGACCGAGTTCGACACAGGCGCCAAGATAGGTGTTCATCGAGCGCTCCCCGTCCTCGGTGACGAAGATCATAGAGCGCGCGGTCGGCGGCAGGCTGTCGAGCGGCCTGGTTTGGAAATGCACCCCTTGTGCGCGGATGTCGTGGGTAAAGATCTGGCCGAGCTGGTCGCTGGCGATCTTGCCGAAATAGGCGGCGCGGCCGCCGAGGCTCGCCACACCCGCGGCGGTGTTGCCGGCGCTGCCGCCGGAGGCTTCGACAGCCGGGCCCATGCGCGAATAAAGGAGTTCCGCCCGCTCCGCATCGATGAGGTTCATCGCGCCCTTGATGATGCCGTTGTGCACGAGAAAGCTGTCATCGCAGCGCGCAATGATATCGACGATCGCATTGCCGATCGTCAGTACATCGAATTTCGTCATGAGCTCCGTCCGGTTCCTGAATGGCCGGTGTTCGTTAATAGCGGTTTTCCGACCATTTGGAAGAGCCGTACCGCCTTTGAGGCGCGCGAGTAGCGCCGGAGCTCTAACAATGCTGCGAAAATGCCGCCATCACGCCGGCAGCGCCCTTTCATCATAGGCGTCTGCGAAGGCGGCGCTCGGCGGGATCGGCTTGATCACATCGATCATCACGCCGTTCGGATCGGCGGTGATGAAATGCCGCTGGCCGAAGTCTTCGTCACAGAGGGCCTTGAGAATGGGAAGCCCAGCGTCTCGCATCTCGGCATAGAGCCGGTCGGGATCCTCGACTTCGAAGTTCAAAAGCAGACCCTGAACCGGGGCGCGACGTTGCTCCGGAACGGTCTCGTGGCGGTAGTCGAGGACGGCAAGCGTGACATGTTCGTCCTCGCTCGACTGCAGATGCATGTACCAGTCGCTCTCGAAAAGCGCCTCGAAGCGAAAATGCTTCACATAGAAATCGGCTGTAGCCCGCACATCGGCGGTCATGATCACCGGATAGTAGCTCGTGGTTTTCATGCTTTTCCTCCATCGATCATTATCATACAATCTGTATGTATCTCATTAACATACAGGCTGCATGTATGCAACAAGAAAGAAGCCGCCGGTCGAATCGCGAACGCTCGGACACGACCCGCGCCGCCATCATCGACGCGGCACACGCACTCTTCGTCGACAAGGGCTATGCCGACACGGCGACGCCGGAGATCGTCGCCGCGGCGGGGCTTACGCGCGGCGCGCTCTATCACCATTTCGAGGACAAGAAGTCGCTGTTTCGGGCGGTGATAGAAAGGGAGGCGCGCGAAGTCGCCGCAACGATCGAGCAGTTCGCTCCCGACGGCCTCGCGCCGCGCGAGGCGCTGCTCGCCGGGGCAGCCGCCTATTTCGACGCGATGGCGGTTCCCGGCCGGGTGCGCCTGCTGCTGCTCGACGGCCCGGCCGTCCTCGGCGTCACCGAGATGGCGGCGATCGACGCCGCGCATGGCGGCAGAACTCTCGAAGAAGGATTGAGCGCGGCCATGGCTCCCCACCGCCTCGAGGAGAAGGCGGTCAAGGCGATGGCCTTCCTCTTGTCCGCCGCCTTCGACCGGGCAGCGCTCGAGATCGATGCCGGTGCGGCGCGGGCCGACTATGCCTATGCGATCGACAGGCTGATCGATCGCTTGATCGACCCATGAAGAGCTGGGTCGTCAGCCGGCGACCGGAAGGACCTGTGGCGGCAATTCGACAAGCGGCGCCGGAATGTCGCAACTCTTTTCGGGCGACTTGCAGATGTCGGCGATGATGCAGCGCTCGCATTCCGGCCGGCGCGCCTTGCACACATAGCGGCCGTGCAGGATGAGCCAATGATGGGCGTGGTAGAGATATGTCTCCGGGATGACCCGCATCAGATTGGCCTCAACCTCGTCCGGCGTCTTGCCGGGTGCGAGGCGAATGCGGTTGGCGATGCGGAAGAGATGCGTGTCGACGGCAATGGTCGATTGGCCGAAGGCCATCTGCAGCACCACATTGGCGGTCTTGCGGCCGACGCCCGGCAGCGTCATGAGCTCCTCGCGCGTCTTCGGCACCTCGCCGCCGAAATCGGCGATCAGCTTTTGGCTGAGAGCGATGATATTCTTTGCCTTGTTGCGGTAAAGGCCAATAGTCTTGATATAGTCGCGCAGTTTGTCTTCGCCGAGCGCCATCATCTTTTCGGGCGTCTCGGCGACGACAAAGAGCGGCCGCGTCGCCTTGTTGACGCCGGCATCCGTCGCCTGCGCCGAAAGCGCCACCGCCACCAGCAGCGTGAAGGCGTTGACATGTTCGAGCTCGCCCTTCGGCTCCGGCCGCTGGACCGAGAAGCGGCGAAAGATTTCCTCGATCTCCGCCTTGCTATAGACACTGCGCTGCCGCGTGGATCGGCGGGCAGCCGTTGCCGCGCGCGGTTTCGCGGGTCCCGGCGACAATTTGCGTTTCACGTTTTTCATGCTGCATCTATAGTCATTGGTTATGACCGAAGGCAACGCCGAGACAAGCATCAACGACGCGCCGATCTTTTCGGCGGAACTCACCCCCTACCGCTCGCTCGGCCTCAAAGGGTTCAAGATCCTGCTGATGATCGCGGCTGCGATGAGCGCCGTGCATGTCCTGGTGTTCCTGGTCATCGGCGCCTGGCCGATCGTGTTCTTCTTCGGCCTCGATTTCGTGCTGCTCTTCGGCGCCTTTTGGCTCAACTACCATTCGGCGCGCGCCCGCGAGGAGGTCAGCGTCTCGCGCACCGACGTGTCGGTGAGGAAGTTCGCGCCATCGGGAAACATGATCGAGCATCGCTTCAACCCCTTCTGGGCGCGCTTCAGCATCAAGCGCCACCAGGAGATCGGCATCGTCTCGATGAGGATCAGCGGCGACGGCCGGCAGACGGACGTCGGTTCGTTTCTCAACCGCGACGATCGCGAAACCTTCGCCGTCGCCTTCTCCCGGGCGCTCGCCACGGCGCGGTCGAGATGAATCAAGAATCGGGTGGTTATCCGGTCTCCGGCATGGTTTCCTGCGGCATGACAGGAGATGATCCATGAACGTCGTCACAACCATTCCCATCGACATCACCCCGGACGGCACCGATTACGACACGGTGCGCCACGTCATCGAGATGCTGACCGAGGATTACCGCGACCAGCCGTCGCTGGAAACGATCGCCCGCCGCCTCAGCCAGTCGCCGACGCAGCTCCAGAAGGTCTTTACCCGGTGGGCCGGTCTTTCGCCAAAGGCCTTCCTGCAAGCGGTGACGCTCGACCATGCCAAGCGCCTTCTGCGCCAGGAGGAGATGCCGCTGCTCGAGACCAGCATCGAGGTCGGGCTCTCCGGCCCCGGCCGGCTGCACGATCTCTTCGTCACCCATGAGGCGATGTCGCCCGGCGAGTGGAAGGCGCGCGGCGCGGGGCTGACGATCCGCTACGGCTTCCACCCTTCCCCTTTCGGCACGGCGCTGGTGATGGTGACCGAGCGCGGCCTCGCAGGCCTTGCCTTTGCCGACGCCGGCGAGGAGCGGGCGAGCTTCGAGGACATGGCCCGGCGCTGGCCGAACGCCAATTACTTCGAGGACAGCGCGGCAACGGCACGCTATGCCGCCCGCATCTTCAACCCGGAGCGCTGGTGCGCCGACGAGCCGCTCAACATCGTGCTGATCGGCTCGGACTTCCAGATCCGGGTCTGGCAGGCGCTGTTGAACATTCCGCTCGGCAAGGCGACGACCTATTCGAAGATCGCCGGCGAAATCGGCCAACCGACCGCGTCGCGCGCCGTCGGAGCGGCCGTCGGCCGCAACCCGATCTCCTTCGTCGTGCCCTGCCACCGGGCGCTCGGCAAGGGCGGCGAACTCACCGGCTATCATTGGGGGCTGACGCGAAAGCGGGCGATCCTCGGCTGGGAAGCGGGAAAGGCATGAAACAAAATGGGGCGCCGCGGCGCCCCTTTTGCTTCGATCGAGGATGTGGGCGCTCAATGCGCGGCCGACATGTCGCCGAGCACTTCCTTGGAGGCGACGGTGGAATCCGCCTTCAGCTTGTAGACCATCGGCACGCCGGTCGCGAGGTTGAGGTTCAGGACCTGTTCCTTGGTCAGGCGATCGAGCACCATGACGAGCGAGCGCAGCGAGTTGCCGTGGGCGGCGACCAGCACCTTCTCGCCGGCGAGCACGCGCGGCAGGATTTCGGTCAGGTAGTACGGCCAGACGCGGGCGCCGGTGTCGCGCAGGCTTTCGCCGCCGGGCGGCGGCACGTCATAGGAGCGGCGCCAGATATGCACCTGCTCCTCGCCCCATTTGGCGCGGGCATCGTCCTTGTTAAGGCCGGAGAGATCGCCGTAGTCGCGCTCGTTGAGCGCCTGGTCGCGGATCGTTTCCAGCGACGACTGGCCGACGGCGTCGAGCACCATCTGGCAGGTGCGCTGGGCGCGGACGAGATCGGAGGTGAAGGCGATGTCGAACTTGATGCCGTATTCGGCGAGCGCCTTGCCGCCTGCCTTTGCTTCCTCGACGCCAAGCTCGGTCAGGTCCGGATCGCGCCAGCCGGTGAAAAGGTTCTTCAGGTTCCATTCGCTCTGGCCGTGCCGGACGAGGACGAGAGTGCCGCTCATTTCGATTTCCCTTCAGCAGTTTGACGTGTCAGTTGAGCCCGAGAACATCGAGCATGGAGTAGAAGCCGGGCTTCTGGCTGCGCGCCCAAAGAGCCGCCGTGACGGCGCCACGCGCGAAAATCGAGCGGTCCGTGGCGCTGTGCGACAGCGTCACCAGTTCACCTTCGCCCGCAAGAATCACGGAATGCTCGCCGATGACCGAGCCGCCGCGCAGGGTCGCAAAGCCGATCGTACCTTGCGCGCGGGGGCCGGTATGGCCGTCGCGCACACGGACGGAATGGTCCGCAAGATCGATGCCGCGTCCCTTCGCCGCTGCCTCACCGATGAGGAGCGCCGTGCCCGAAGGCGCGTCGACCTTGTGCTTGTGGTGCATCTCGACAATCTCGATGTCCCAATCGGCAGGGCCTAGCGCGCGCGCCGCCTTCTCCGTGAGCACGCCCAGGAGATTGACGCCGAGGCTCATATTGCCCGACTTGACGATGCGTGCATGGCGGGCGGCCGCGCGGATCTTCGCCTCGTCGTCTGCGGAGCATCCGGTCGTGCCAACGATATGAACGATGCGCGCCTGTGCCGCGAGGCCGGCGAATTCGACGCTAGCCGCCGGCGCGGTGAAATCGAGCACTCCCTCCGCCTCGACAAAGGCTTCGAGCGGCTTGTCGGTGACGGGGACGCCGATCGGTCCGAGGCCGGCAAGCTCGCCGGCGTCCCGGCCGATGAAAGGCGAATTCGAGCGCTCGATCGCGGCATGCAGCCGCACGCCGGCCGTCTCGTGAACGATCCGGATCAGCGTCTGGCCCATTCGACCGGCCGCGCCGACCACCACGAGCTTCATGTCCGTTTCGCTCATCGCCAGATTTCCTCGTATCTACAGGATTTTCGCTTCGTCAGGCAGGTCCGCGCCGTTGCCCTGGAGGTTGTGGAGGCGAGCGTAGAGACCGTCCGGCCGCCGCGCAAGCTCCTCATGCGATCCCTCCTCGACGACCTTGCCGTCCTTCATCACGACGATCTTGTCGGCATTGACGACGGTCGAGAGCCGGTGGGCGATGACGATCACGGTACGCCCGCTCATCGCCTGATCGAGCGCCTTCTGCACGGCGGCCTCGGACTCGGTGTCGAGCGCCGAGGTGGCCTCGTCGAGAAGCAGGATGGGCGCGTTGCGCACCAGCGCCCGGGCGATCGACAGGCGCTGCCGCTGGCCGCCGGAGAGCGTCACGCCATGCTCGCCGACCGGCGTGTCGTAGCCCTGCGGCTGCGCCAGAATGAAATCGTGCGCGTAGGCAAGCCGTGCGGCCTCCTCGACTTCCTGATCCGTGGCATCGGGACGGCCGTAACGGATATTGTCGCGGATCGAGCCTTCGAAAAGATATGGCTGCTGCGAGACATAGGCGAGGCCGTTGCGCAGCGACTGCTTGGTAACGCCGGCGATGTTCTGGCGGTCGATCAGGATCTCGCCCGACTGCGGATCGTAGAAGCGCGGAATGAGGCTGATGATGGTCGACTTGCCGGCACCGGAGGGTCCGACGAGCGCCGTCGTCTTACCGCCCTCGGCGCGGAAGCTCACACCCTTAAGGATCTCGTCGCCATTGGCATAGGAAAAGCGGACATCGCGCAGTTCGACGGTCGCCCCACCGAGCTTGAGCTCGGTCGCATCGGGGCGATCGCGCTGATGCGGTATCGTGTCGAGGATCTCGTAGATCATGCGGGCATTTACGGCGGCGCGCTCCATCGACACCTGCAGCCGCGCGAGGCGGCGGGCCGGATCATAGGCCATCAAGAGCGCCGTGACGAAGGCGAAGAAAGCACCCGGGGGCACGTTGCCGTAGATCGTCCGGAAGGCGGCATAGGCAAGCACGCTGGAGATGGCGAGGCCCGCGAAGGTTTCGGTCATCGGCGCCGTGCGTTCGCTCAGGCGTGCGATGCGGTTGGCGCGGTTCTCGGCCCGATCGATGATCGTCTCGACCTTGCGGCGGAGCTCGTTCTCCATCGTGAAGGCCTTGATGATGGTGATGCCCTGGATCGTTTCCTGCATCGCCCCGAGAACCCGGCTGTTGACCTCGATGGCCTCGCGTGTCGCCAGACGCAGACGTCTGGATATGTAGCGCAGGCCGAGAAACAGCGGCGGCGCGACGAAGAAGACGATCAGCGACAGCAGCCAGTCCTTGCTGAACATGACGCCGATCAGGCCGATCAGAGTCAGGAAGTCCCGGGCGATCGACGTGACCGTCATGTTGAGCACGTCACGTATGCCACTGACGTTCTGGCTGATCTTCGCCGCAAGCTGCGCCGAGCGATGCTCGTGAAAATAGCCGACGCTGAGCGCCATGATGTGGGAGTAAAGCCGGCGCTGATAGCGCGCCACGATGTTGTTGCCGATCTTCGACAGCGCGACGGCTTGACCGTAGGTCGCCAGGCCGCGCAGGACGAAGGCGGCGAAAATGGCCGCGCAGATCACCAGGACGATATCCGCCCGCCTGTTGGCGAAGGCCTCGTTGACGACCGTTTCCATGATCCAGGCGGTGAAACCGGTCGTTGCCGCGACGACGATCAGGCAGGAAATGGCGAAGGCATAGCCCCGGATGTGGTCGCGACCGTTCTCAGCGATGACGCGCCGCAGAATTCCGGTGATCGTCTCGGAATCCATCGCGCGCTGTTTTCTGTTCGTGGCGTTCAAGAAGCCCGTTTTCCCTGGCCTGCTGTGGCACGTCGGCGCCACGTGTCGGGGGTCTATAGTGGTTTGAAGCTGCTTTGGCGAGTCCTTGCATCGGTCCGCCGCTCAGCTTCGCCAGCGCCGTCCCTCCATTGCAACACCGAAGTCTCTTGACGCGCGTGCGAAGGCGGCAAGCCCGGAAAGCGCCGCCATCGGATGGACGACCGCAAAGGTCGGTATGGTTTGCATCAGCGCCGAATGCGGTGCCTTATTCTCGAAGGCGGCGCGGAATTCCGGCTTCATCAGCGCCGGCAAGATCTTCTGCGAAATGCCGCCGGCGAGATAGACGCCGCCGCGCGCCATGAAGACCAGCGCCATGTCGCCGGCGACGCGGCCGAGATAGGTGCAGAACAGCGACACCGTCTCGACCGCCGCCGGATCCTGCCCGGAAAGCGCGCTGGTCGTCACTTCCGCCTGATCCTTGAGCGACGGCTCCAGGCCATCGGCCGCGCAGACGGCGCGGTAGAGATTCATGATGCCGCGTCCGCAAAGGATCTGCTCCCCCGCCATGCGGCCTCCGATCGGCTCGAGGAACGGCCATATGTGGAAATCGCGCTCGCTGCGCGGACCGATATCCACATGCCCGCCTTCGCCCGGTACGGGGATCCAGGTGTCCTGGGCGAAGACGAGACCGGCGACGCCGAGGCCAGTGCCGGGGCCGAGCACCGCGCGGGAACTCCGCGGCCGGGCGCTGCCGCCGCCGATCTGCACGACATCCTCTTCGGCCGGAGCGGCGATCGCGAGCGCCTGCGCCTCGAAGTCGTTGATGACCAGCACGTCCTGCAGCCCGAGCTTCGCCAGCATGTCCTTCGGCCGGATCACCCAGCCGGCATTGGTCAGCGGGATCTCGTCGCTCTTGATCGGCCCCGCCACGGCGAGGATCGCCGAACGGGGTCTTTCGGAGACATGATCGAGAATGCTCTTCTTGAGCGCCTCCTCAATCGTCTCGAAGTCTCCCGTCTTGATCGGCGGCAGCTGCAGCGGCTCGGCGAACGGGTCGGCGAGCAGTGCGAAGCGGGCGTTCGTGCCACCGATATCGCCGATCAAGATCGGAAAGGAGAAGCTCTGGTCATTCGCAGTCAGCATGGCAGATTCGTCCCGGCTCGCGCGTACAATTTCCGAAGATGTATCAGTTGCGCCTGAAGTCGATCAACTGCTCGGCGGTCGCCCGGTTGAGCGCCATCGGAATGTCGTAGACGATGGCTAGACGCATCAGCGCCTTGACGTCGACGTCGTGCGGCATGGCGGTCAGCGGGTCGACGAAGAAGATCAGGCAGTCGATGTCGCCGGTCGCGATCAAGGCACCGATCTGCTGGTCGCCGCCGAGCGGCCCGCTTTTCAGCCGCGTCACGTCGAGGCCGGGGCAGGCGTCGAGAACGCGGCCGCCGGTCGTGCCGGTGGCGACGATCTTCCAACTAGAAAGCGTGGCCTCGTGCGTCTTAGCGAAGGCGGCGAGATCATCCTTCTTCTGATCGTGGGCGATCAGGGCGAGACATCTGCGATCGGCCATGCGGCGTCCCCGGCAAGCTCACGGGGCCAGAGCGGAGAGCACGGCGCAATCCCACTTCGATCCCGATTTAAATCGATTTGAACGGCTATACAGGAGTGCCGTGAAATTGCAAAGACACTGCTGCATGTTTCCTTATTGCAGCGCCGGACGCGGCAGCGGCACGGGGATCTCGGCAAACGGCGTCTCGGCCGCGGCCCCAATGACGGCTTCGATGCTCGTCGCGGCGGCGGGAATGGCGGCCGGAGCATGGTAGGCCGTGCCGAAGGTCGCCTGCTGCTCGGAGGCTGGAGCCGGGCCGTTCAGCACCAGCGCGCAGGCCTTCGGCAGGTCGGCAAGCGTCGCAAACCTCGGCTTCGGCGGCTTCTCGCCGGGTTTTTTCTTCGGCTTCGCCCAGGGTGCCTCGGTAAACCACCAGGCGAGCGACTTGTCGCAGCCGTCGCCGGCGGGCACTGCGGCCTGGTCCTTGCAGCCTTGCGAGCCGGCCGGGCATTTAATGCGGATATGGAAATGGTAGTCGTGGCCGTAGATCGGTCGCACCTTGCCGAGTGCTGCGCGATCGCCGCGCCAGGTGTCGCAGAGTTTCTTCTTGATCGCCGGATTGACGAAGACGCGCTCGACTTCGGGGTAGCTCGCCGCCAGCATGATCAGCCGCGCATGGGACGGCGTCCAGACGGAGCGGTCGATCGTCAGGAACTTGCTCTTGTCGAGCATCGAGGTCGCGGAAATCGATTCGCGCTCCTCATAGCTGAGCGTCTTCTGCGGCATCGGCGTCAGCCAGATGTCGGCGTCGAGGCCGATCTGGTGCGAGGCATGGCCGGACAGCATCGGGCCGCCGCGCGGCTGCGAGATGTCGCCGAGCAGCAGCCCTGGCCAGCCGATTTTTTCGGCCGCGTCGTTGGAGAAGCGCTCGATCAGAGCGATCATCTCGGGGTGCCCCCAGCGGCGGTTGCGCGACAGACGCATGGCCTGCCATGTGGGGCCGTCGGTCGGAATGGCGATGCCGCCGGCAAGGCAGCCCTTGGAATAGAAGCCGTAGGACGTCGGCGCCGCCGCGGTCGGCAAGGCCCTGGCACCGAAGAGCTCCTTGGCAGGCGTGCCGTCGGCCGAGGCGGCATCGGTCGCGAGAAGACCCGTGCTCGTCATCAGCGCCAGCAGTGCGGAGCCGCAGCGTCGAAGCGCGGCACGCGTGTCAAATCCCATTCCATTCCCCCATCGGCAGCGACGCGCAACAGGCGGGCTCGATCCCGCCGATACTATCCTGATTCGCCGCGGTTGCATCAGCCTTGCGACTCACCCGGATGTGACTGAATAATTTCGCCTGATTTTGGGCAAGTCCTGTCAATTGCCCAGATTTGGCCTATTCTGGTTTCAAGGATTACTGAAAATACGAGGAGAGACGACGGGATGCTGGACTGTGGCGGTTTTGGACGAATGAAGCTGGCAGCCGCTTTCCTGGCGATATCCCTGTTCACAGTGCCCTTGGCAGAGGCTCAAGAAGAGCCCGTTTGGCATCATGGTCTATCGCTCATCGGCGAACTCAAATATCCGCCCGGTTTCAAGCATTTCGACTATGCAAATCCCGATGCCCCGAAGGGGGGAGATATCAGACTCTCGCAGACCGGCACCTTCGACAGCTTCAATCCGCTCCTGGCGACAAAGGGGGAGCCGGCCGTCGGACTGTCGCTCGTCTTCGATACGCTGTTGAAGCCGGCCGATGATGAAATTTCAACAGCCTATGGCTTACTCGCCGAGAGCGTCTCCTT
>NZ_NWTB01000052.1:0-3434 GCF_002531875.1 Sinorhizobium sp. FG01 | reverse complement strand
GTACCCATCCGGTGACGGCCGCCTTGCTGAGGCAGGCTGAAGGCTGCAAGTCCTAGTGCAAACACTAGGAGTAGTCCTATGACGAAGCATCAGATTGAAGTGATCACATCGGTCGAGCGTCGTCGGCGCTGGTCTCGGGAGGAGAAGGAGCGGCTGGTCGCGGCGACGCTTGAGCCAGGCGCAAGCGTTTCCGAGATCGCTCACTCGGCCGGCATCCATGTGAGCCAGCTCTTCCGCTGGCGCAAGGAACTCTGCCAAATCTCCGCGCCGTCCGTCCCGCAACTGGTTCCGGTGGAGGTCGTCGAAGCGCTTCCAGCGCCGCCGACCAGGGCGGAGCCACCGCCGGTCTCTCGGTCGCGCAAGAAAGCAAGCATGGTGACGATCGAGCTTGGCGGTGGGCGTCGTCTCCGGGTCGAGAGTGACGTCGACACCGAAGCCTTGGCGCGGATCCTCGATGTCCTGGAGCGGCGATGATCCCGGTTCCGAGTGGTGTGAAGGTCTGGCTCGCCACGGGCTTTACGGACATGCGGAGAGGCTTCCCCGGCCTGTCGCTGCTGGTGCAGGAGACGTTGAAGCGCGATCCGATGAGCGGCCATCTGTTCGTCTTCCGGGGGCGGAGCGGCGGCCTGATCAAGGTGATCTGGCACGACGGCCAGGGTGCCTGCCTATTCACGAAGAAGCTCGAGCGCGGCCGCTTCATCTGGCCGTCGGCGGCCGACGGCACGGTGGTGATCACGCCCGCGCAGCTCGGCTATTTGCTCGAAGGCATCGACTGGCGAATGCCGCAAAAAACTTGGCGTCCGACGTCGGCGGGATGAGCAAAACCGCTGGCATGGCGGGAGCGAATATGATTCCATCCCGCCATGACCGATGCGGCCGATCAGCTTCCCGACGACCTTGCCAGTGCGCATGCGATGATCCTCGCCGAGCGCGCGGCCCGTCGTGAGGCGGAAGCGCTCGCCGCCCGCGCGCAGGCGGTAAACTCGCATTCGGATGCGCTGATCGCCCGGCTGAGGCTGGAGATCGAGAAGCTGAAGCGCGACATCCATGGCAGCCGGTCGGAGCGCAAAGCCCGGCTTCTCGAACAGATGGAACTGCAGCTTGAGGAGCTGGAAGCCGACGCCAGCGAAGACGAACTGGCGGCGGAGATGGCCGCACGCTCCTCGACGGTCAGGGCCTTCGAGCGCAAGCGTCCGTCGCGCAAACCTTTCCCCGCGCATCTGCCGCGCGAGCGCGTCGTCATCGCCGCTCCATCAAACTGCCCGTGCTGCGGTTCGGGCAAGCTGGCAAAGCTGGGCGAAGACATCACTGAGACGCTGGAGGTGATTCCGCGCCAGTGGAAGGTGATCCAGACCGTGCGCGAGAAGTTTACCTGCCGCGAATGTGAGAAGATCACCCAGCCGCCGGCACCCTTCCATGTGACGCCGCGCGGCTTTGCCGGACCGAACCTCTTGGCGATGATCCTGTTCGAGAAGTTCGGTCAACATCAGCCGCTGAACCGGCAGAGCGAGCGCTATGCCCGCGAGGGCATCGACCTCAGCCTGTCGACGCTCGCCGACCAGGTCGGGGGCTGCGCCGCGGCATTAAAGCCGGTGCATGGACTGATCGAAGCGCATGTCCTTGCCGCCGAGCGTTTGCATGGCGATGACACCACCGTGCCGATCCTCGCCCGCGGTAAGACCGATACCGGTCGCATCTGGACCTACGTCCGGGACGACCGGCCGTTTGGCGGGCAATCGCCGCCGGCGGCACTCTATTATGCCTCGCGCGATCGGCGGCAGGAACATCCCGCGCGCCATCTCAAAACCTTCACCGGTATTCTGCAGGCGGACGCCTATGGCGGCTACAACCCATTGTTCAAGGTGGATCGCGATCCCGTTCCGCTGACGCAGGCGCTGTGCTGGGCACATTCACGGCGCAAGTTCTTCGTGCTCGCTGACATCGCCACCAATGCCAAGCGCGGGAAGAACGCCGCGCCGATCTCGCCGGTCGCGCTGGAGGCGGTCAAACGCATCGATGCACTGTTCGACATCGAGCGCGAGGTCAACGGACTTGCCGCCGATGAGCGGCTGCAGCGCCGTCGGCAGGAAAGCCAGTCAATCGTCGATGCGCTCGAGGAATGGCTACGGGCCGAGCGGGCAAAGCTGTCGCGCAGTTCACCCGTGGCTGAGCCGATCGATTACATGCTGAAGCGCTGGGATGGCTTCACGTCCTTCCTCAATGACGGTCGAATTTGCCTGACGAACAATGCAGCCGAGCGGGCGCTTCGCGGCTTCGCTCTCGGCCGCAAGTCATGGCTCTTCGCCGGATCAGACCGCGGGGCCGAACGAGCCGCCTTCATGGCAACTCTGATCATGACTGCCAAGCTAAACGACATCGATCCGCAGGCATGGCTTGCCGATGTTCTCGCTCGTATCGCCGACACGCCGATCGCGCGCCTCGAGCAATTGCTCCCGTGGAACTGGGCCGTCAACCAAAACTGCACCGAATGCGGCAAAGCCGCGTAAATTGAGAACGTAGGACATCATGGTGAGACGCGGAAACACGAAGTTTTCATTCCAGCAGGTTGACGTTTTCTCCTCCAAAGCTTTGCTAGGTAACCCGCTGGCGGTTGTCATCGGAGCAGATTCCTTGACTGCATCCGAGATGGCTGCTTTCGCACGCTGGACGAACCTTAGCGAAACGACCTTCCTTCTCCAGCCGAGGGCGGCGGATGCCGACTACCGTGTTCGCATCTTTACGCCTGTTGCTGAGTTGCCCTTCGCGGGCCACCCCACTTTGGGGAGTTGCCATGTATGGCTGTCTTCCGGTGGAAGTCCAAAGAGTGGCGACATTGTCCAGGAGTGCGAGGCAGGACTAATCCACATTCGGCGCGACAATGAACGACTTTGCTTCGAAGCCCCCGAACTGCGCCGCTCGGGTCCGGTGGAACTCGACATACTGACGCGAGCCATCAAAGGGCTGCGATTGACCTTTGATGACATCATCGACGCCAACTGGGTGGACAATGGCCCCGGCTGGCTCGCTGTTCTGCTACGCTCCAGGGCTGACGTCCTGGCGCTGCGCCCGGATTTCGCCGTTCTGTCCGGATTGCGGGTCGGTGTCGTTGCTCCCTGGGATCCTACGAATGATGGGCGGGATGCGGATTTCGAGGTGCGTGCCTTTACCGCGGCCGGTTTTGAAGATCCGGTAACCGGCAGCTTAAACGCTGGCATCGCTCAATGGTTAATTGGCAACGGCATCGCGCCTCCGTCATACATTGCCAGCCAGGGTACCGTCCTTGGACGGGAAGGACGTGTTCATGTGGAGCTGGTCGAAGATCAGATTTGGATCGGTGGCGACGTTACGACATGTATCGAGGGCGTTGCAGCTCTTTAATTTGAACGCCCCCTAGCGAAATCGAAGCCACCGCGGCCTCGGCCGTATGGTTACGA
>NZ_NWTB01000051.1:0-3499 GCF_002531875.1 Sinorhizobium sp. FG01 | reverse complement strand
GAGGGCGTTGCAGCTCTTTAATTTGAACGCCCCCTAGCGAAATCGAAGCCACCGCGGCCTCGGCCGTATGGTTACGAAGTGTACGGGCGCAGCCTGTCAGTCCAGCACTTGCAACTGGCCAGCACAGGGGTGCCGCTGCCCGCGTCCGAGACGACCCTGCCGCTCGATTTTGTGGCAACACAAGCCCATCTGAACTATGCGAATTTTGTTCGAGATGAATCTGCCACTGCGCGCGGATTTGGCTATGGAATGACGCCGAGTTCTTTGCCGACCTCCACGAAGGCCTCGACTGCGCGATCGATATCAGGGAAGGAATGCGCTGCAGACATTTGAGTCCGGATACGTGCTTGCCCTTTCGGGACGACCGGAAAATAAAATCCGACAACATAGATTTCACGCGTCAGCATTTCCTCGGCCATGCGCTGGGCCAGAAACGCGTCGCCCAACATCACCGAAATGATGGGGTGGTCGGCGCCGGCCAGGCTGAAGCCGGCTTTTCTCATCTTCGACCGAAAACGTTCGGCGTTAGCATACAGCTTTTTGCGCAAAGTGCTTCCGTTCTCGACGATGTCGAACACCTTCAGCGAGGCAGCGGCAATCACCGGCGCCAGCGTGTTCGAGAAGAGATAGGGCCTAGAGCGCTGACGCAGCCAATCGATCACCTCCGTCCCGCCGGAGGTATAGCCCCCCGAGGCGCCGCCGAGCGCCTTGCCGAGCGTGCCGGTGACAATGTCTACCCTACCCTCCACGCCGCAATACTCGGCAGAGCCCCGTCCATGCTCACCGACGAAGCCGACGGCGTGGCTATCGTCCACCATGACCATAGCATCGTACTTGTCGGCCAGGTCGCAGATGCCCTTGAGATTTGCGATGATGCCGTCCATCGAGAACACGCCATCGGTCGCGATCAACTTGAAGCGCGCACCGTCCGCCTTCTTCAGTTCCTCCTCCAGCGCCGCCATGTCGTTATTGGCGTAGCGAAAGCGTTTCGCCTTGCTGAGCCGCACGCCATCAATGATTGACGCATGGTTTAGCGCATCAGAGATGATTGCATCCTCTTCGCCTAGAAGCGTCTCGAACAGGCCGGCATTTGCATCGAAGCAGGAGGAGTAAAGGATGGCATCTGCCATGGCCAGGAAGCGGGAAATCCTCGCTTCAAGCTGCTTGTGCTCCTCCTGCGTGCCGCAAATGAAGCGTACCGAAGCCATCCCATAACCATAGCGGTCGAGCGCCTTCTTGGCCGCGTTTGCGATCTCTTCGTTGTCCGCGAGGCCCAAATAGTTGTTGGCGCAGAAATTTAATGCATTTCTACCATCGGCAACCCTGATCTCCGAAGACTGGGGCGACGTAATAATCCGTTCGAACTTGTAGAGACCGGCGGACTTAAGTTCTGCCAGCTCCTGTCTAAGGTGCGCAAGAAAGGTTTCGGTCATAAATGTATCCTGGGGTGTCCTGCCCAAAATGCCGGCTCCTCACTTAGCGGGGGAACCGTCTCTCCAAAGCTAGCGCTTTACTAGTCAAGCATAGTTTACAGGAGTCGACCAAGCATCATCCGAATGCTTTTGCCAGTACAGATCCATCAGTTGGCGAGTCACGATCCCAACTCTGCCGCTACTGATGGAGGAACCATCAACACGCGTCACTGGCATGATACCCCCCGCAGTGGAGGTGATGAATACCTCGTCCGCTTCGTTCAGTTCATCACGCGATAGGTCCACAGCAGTAACCACTAGTCCGACTTCCTTGCACAGGTCGAATACGGTCTGCCGCGTAATCCCTGGAAGAACCCCAAAGGCTGGAGTCTTCAATTGACCGCTTTTAACAATGAAGACGTTAAAGCCTGGACCTTCGGCAATATTTCCATTGGTGTCCAAAACTAGGGCGGTTTCGGCCCCAGCATCGTAAGCGTCGAAAAGGCCTTTCACCAGGTCAAGCCAGTGGTAATTCTTGATTGTCGGATCCACTGACTTTGGCGGGATTCGAACGGTTTCGCTTACGCCGACGTGCAAACCTCGCTCCAACTGTTCTTTGTTGGCAACCGAGCCGAAAGGCACAGCAAAGGCAATGAACCGGTTCTCAGCTTCGCGCGGGTCGCGGCTAAATGTCGGTGATCCGCCGCGCGTGCATATCATCTCTACATAGGCTGATTTGTGCCCTGAAAGAGCAACGCAGTTCGAAAGAATCCGTTCGACCTCTTGGCGATCGTAGGGCAACTTCATTCTGAGACGCTCCATTCCCCTGAAGAAGCGATCAAGATGCAGATCCAATCTAAAGAAGCGCCCCGCCCAGACGTGCACGGTATCGTAGGTGGCGTCCGAGTGCAAGAAGCCCCAATCAAGGACCGAGACCTTCGCTTCTGACATTGGGAGATACTGTCCGTCCATGAAGGCGATACCGTGTGGATAACGGCGCGTATCCTTATGCCTAGGTTCGAGTTTCGGAACTCCCACCACCGGCTCCGTCGTGGCAACTGTCATGTTTTCTTCCTCTAAACGTGGCTACGCAAAGATCTCTGCGCGCGTCATGCCGTCCTTGAGGGACTTCATGTACTTTCCACGCACAAGCCTGTTGCTATTTATCGGTCGCTCTACAATCCCGTTTGATCTGGAATTTCTAACGTCTGCGTGAAGAACAAGAGAACCGAAGCCGCTTGTCCGTACGATCCGGCAAAACGCCAGATGCACTTATTCATCGCATCAAACCATGCGCATGCACGATCAAATCGGGGCCGCAAGCGCAATAGGCGCATCAAAAATCACAGTCTGCTGACAAAAAAAATCAGGCCGAATAGGCCTTAGACCAAGATGCGAGGTTCGAACTTCACACGGTCGAGTGTGATCATGCTTCTAAACTTGCGCACGTTGGGGTTCGTATAGAGCTTAGTCTTAACGAACACGTCGAACGCTTCGACGTCTTCCACTGCGACGATCAGGACGAAATCTGCGTCTCCCGTGACCATGTAGCATTGGGTTACTTCTTTTGCAGCGCGCATGGCGCGCTTGAACTCGTCGACAAGATCCAGGCGTTCCCGGTCTAGTTCCACGTTAACAACAACAGTCAGGGACTTCCCCAGAGCTTTCGGATCCACGAGCGCAATGTCGGCAATGATCACGGCGTCCGCTCGAAGCTTGTTGACTCGCCGCATGCACGAGGCTGCCGAAGAACCAACGATCTCAGCCAATTCTGCGAACGACAATCTATTGTTCTTTTGAAGTGCGGCGATGAGCCGTCGATCGAGATCATCCAGCATAATTTTGCAGCTCCAGCCTTCCTCTTCGATACCGATCGGCAGCACCGAGGTAACCGTTGGCTATCTTACTCCATGGCCTTCTATGAAGCACGCACCAACTTTTAGCCGAAGGTGCAATGTACGTTTCACATGCAATAGATGTATGCAACGACGACGACGCGCGGTTCTGGCACCAAACTGAAGAACGCGATCGCTGTCGCTGAATCCGGCCGGGAGGGAGAGACCCGCTTTTGGGGTGAGGTTGACGCA
>NZ_NWTB01000050.1:0-4663 GCF_002531875.1 Sinorhizobium sp. FG01 | reverse complement strand
GGTGTGTGGCAGGCAACTGCCATGAAGGACGGCAAATCAGTGGCCGTCGCCCTCGATTATCAGGGCAACGTCACAGCTCAGTAATCGCCCGAAACGTGCTTTACCAAAAGGAGAACGATAATGCGAACCGTAACAGGGCTATTTGACGACTACGAAGATGCCCGCGACGCCGTCAGCGACCTCGAAGCCGCCGGCGTGCCGTCAGATGATATCAGCATCGTTGCAAACAATGCTGATGACCGCTACTCGACCGAAGGCTCGGACGCAGCCGAAGGCGCGGGAACTGGTGCCGGCCTCGGCGCCTTAGGAGGCGGGGTGGTCGGTCTGCTTACGGGACTTGGCTTGATGGCCATTCCCGGCGTTGGCCCTGTCGTCGCGGCAGGATGGCTGGCGTCTACCGCGGCCGGGGCGGCAGCCGGGGCTGTTGCTGGAGGCGCCGCCGGAGGGTTGATCGGTGCATTGACGGATTCCGGCGTCGATGAGGAAGACGCCCATGTCTATGCCGAGGGCGTTCGCCGCGGCGGCACCTTGGTGACCGCAAAAGTCGATGACAGTCTTGCCCTCAAAGCAGAGGCCATCCTGCAGCAACGCAATCGCGTCGACCCTGCCGCCCGCAGGAGCATTTACGCGGGGGAAGGATGGACGCGGTTTGACGACAGTGTCGACCCGTATACTTTGGAGCAGGTTCGGCGCGAGCGCGAACGCTATCGCAGTATGATGCCGTAGGGCATCGGCCTCATCGCCCCTATCCGATTGGGGCGATGAGGCAGCGAGAGCAGCGGAGCCATCGGTGGACGTTGTCGTGAGCACCGCAAAACTGCTGTTTATGTTGTTGACTGTGGCGACTATCGCCTATGTGTCCCTCCTCGGCGTGACGTACATCTCCCAGAGAGCCCTCCTCTACCCCGGTGCGCGACAAGCGCCTGGGCACGCAAGCTGGGGCGAGACTGTCTATATTAGGACGCCCGACGGAGAGACGCTTTTCGGACTCTATAGCCGGGGCAAACCCCGCAAGCCGGCCGTGCTATTCTTTCTTGGCAACGCTGACCGGATCGACAACTATAGCTTTCTCGCCCAAGCGCTGGCCTCACGAGGCATCGGCCTGCTGGCAATTTCCTATCGCGGCTATCCCGGGTCGACCGGGACACCGAGCGAGGTAGGCCTACTCACCGACGGAGTTGCCGCATTCGACTGGCTTGCTGCAGGATCTGAAGGCCCGATCACTGTGCTCGGCCAGTCTCTGGGAAGCGGCGTCGCCATCGATACTGCGCGGCGCAGACCGGCTATCGCCGTCATTCTCGTTTCTGGCTACCTGTCGGTGCTATCGCTCGCTCAGACGATTTACCCCTACTTCCCGGTTGCACTCCTTATCAAGGATCCGTTCCGCTCCGACCTGAGAATAGCAGAGGTCAGGCAGCCGAAGCTGTTCATCCACGGTCGGCGTGACGCTGTCATTCCACTCTCTTCGGGCGAGGCGCTATATGAAATCGCACCCAAGCCCAAGCAAATGCTGATCTACGACGGTTTCGGTCACAATGATCTTTGGGACGCCCCCATGATCGACGACATTATCCGGTTCGTGGAGACGCTTTGACGACACTTAGCGTCAAGTAGGCGGCCGGACCTGGGTTGGCTACTCGACAACTCCGAACGGGTAATTCGGTTCGCTGAATACATGAAGCGTGCACGATCAAGAAGCCGCTGGGTGCATAGAGCGCGAAGCGGTCGCCACAATGCCGGTTGTATTCAACCACGGCCACCTTGCATTGCGGACGGGCGGCATCTAAATTGGGCAAATGCTTGACCGTTCGTCGCAATCCCCTTCGCCGCCAAATATCCCGATGGATGCGCTAAGCGAAGTCCTACGAGACTTTCGCTTGAGTGGCGTCAACTATGGCCGTTGCGAGCTGCGACATCCATGGAGCATCGCCTTTCCGCAACAATCGTCGCTTCGTTTTCACTTCGTGAGCCAGGGGCCGTGCTGGATCCATACGGAAACGCATGGCTGGCAGGAGTTGCACGATGGTGATCTGGTGCTGCTGCCGCAAGGCATCGCCCATCGGCTGGCCAGCGCGCCCGGTGTCGTCGACGACTCGCTCAAGAGTTGCCAGGTGACCAAGGTGGGTAGCAACGTCTGCGAAGTGGTGCGGGAGGGAACGGGTGAGACCAGCACCCTTTTCTGCGGCTCCATGGCCTTGGGCGCCGGTGCGCTTAACCCCTTGATCGCTTTGATGCCGTCAATCATCAAGGGCTGCGACGTGGCCGGCAATGACCCTATTGTTAGTCCCCTGCTAGCGGCTATGACAGCAGAGGCCGCACAGCCACAGATGGGCAGCGCAACCGTTTTATCGCGTATGGCGGACCTGCTCGTCGCGCGGCTCATCCGCTGCTGGGTTAATTGCAGCGGAGCCTCAACCACCGGCTGGCTCGCCGCCATCCGCGACCCGCATATCGGTCGCGTACTGGCCGCCATCCACCGCGACCCCGGCCATAACTGGACCCTCGACAGCCTCGCCGGTGTGGCAGGTCAATCACGCTCGATCTTCGCCGAGCGCTTCAGCGCTATTTTAGGGGAAGGTGCGGCACGTTATCTCGCTCGTCTGCGAATGCAGCTCGCCCGCGAGTTATTGGGGCAAAGCGGCATGTCAGTTGCCGAGGTCGCAACCCGTTTAGGCTATGAATCCGAGGCGTCCTTCGCTCGGGCGTTCAAGCGCATCACCAACGTCTCGCCGGGCGTTGTGCGCCGCAGCATATCCGGACGAACGGACATAGATTTCGGATTTTAAGGTACATATGATCCCGCCAGACTGGTCTAAGAAGATCTCCAACCCTCGGAGATGCTTCAATGACGGATACAACATCACAGTTTGACAGCGCGCTGATAGACATTGATGCCGCTGAGCCGGTCGCCTGGAGCGCGGCCACCTGGTTTGCGGTCCTTTCGATGGCGGCTACGAGCTTTGCCCTTGTGTCGGCCGAATTCCTGCCGGCAGGTCTGCTGACTCCAATGGCAAGCGATCTCGGCATTAGTGAGGGAACGGCAGGACAGGTCGTCACCGCCACCGCTTCCGTTGGCGCCGTGACGGCGTTGTTGAGCAATGTTCTCATCGGCAGATTAAACCGCAAGACGGTGCTGGTCGGTCTTAGTGCCTTGGCGATCGGCTCCAATATTCTTGCGGCGCTGGCGACCGATTTCTGGCTATTGCTGTTGGGCCGGGCCGGATTGGGCATCGCGCTTAGCGGTTTCTGGGCGCTTTCAGTTGCCGTCGTGGCGAGGCTGGTCGGCACCAATGCGACGGGTCGGGGCATGGCGGTCGTCACCCTCGGCGTCTCGCTCGCCACCATTGCTGCGCCCTCGATGGGCGCGTTGATCAGCGACTGGCTGGGCTGGCGCAGCGCCATGGCCATGACAGCGGGGCTTGCCGCATTTGCCCTGCTGTTGCAGGTTCTTAGCCTGCCGACGCTGCCTGCGAGCACAAGCAACAGCGTTGCCGATGTCTTGCGGCTGACACGGCGGCGTGGTGTTCAACTGGGAATGCTTGCTATCCTTTTACTGATGACGGGGCATTTTGCCGGCTCCGTCTATGTGCGGCCCTTCCTCGAACAGGTGACGCTCCTTGAAACCTGGCCGATTGCCCTCGCGCTGCTCGGGTTTGGCATTGCCTCTGTGATCGGCAATATTGCCGGTGGCCGAATGGCTGACGCTGATATCCGCACGGCACTCATGGCCACCGCGGCGTTAATGGCGTTTGCTACCCTCGCTTTGGTGCTTTGGGGCGCGCATATCGTCGTCGCCTTCGGCTTCGCTATGCTTTGGGGCTTCGCTTTTGGCATGGCGCCGGTGGTGCTGCCTACCAATCTATCCCGCGGGGCGCCTGACGCGCTTGAAGCAGTGGGCAGTCTGATGGTCGTCTCTTTCCAGGTCGCCATCAGTATCGGCGCGGTGTTCGGCGGCTATGTCGTGGACAACTATGGCGCTACTGGGCCCCTAACCCTTACCGCCGTCCTTGCCGTATCGACCGTTGCACTGGCGCTGCTGCAGCCCCGCGGTTAATTTTGCTTCGGCGGCGTAACTAGCCGCCTTGGCCTGAGATGCTTGCGGATGCGGCGAAAGCTCGGCGCATCTGCGAGGTGTTCCGACATCGTATCGAGCGCGTGGGCGGTTCCTCGATCCCAGCTCGACTCGGAGTGTCACAGTTGAGGGTTGGACTTGAGCCAATTCTCGTCTGCAGCGCGCCCAAACGTCGCCATGCGATAGCGACGCGACCCAGATAATGCTCCCGCATTCTGACCAACCGCCTTCAGAGGATTAACCGCCGACCCGCCCATTTTAGGGTCAAGGTGGTTGGCGGTTAAAATGACCACGCTCATTCCTTCATTTGACGGTTACGCCTCTTTGCTCGCGGGCTTACGGACAGAATCCGAACAGCCCGCCTGAAGACGGCCGTCGCTGACGATGGGTTGTGCAAAGTTTGCGTTGACCGTTTCCGATGGGGAGGCGACACTTTCAACCTGCAACAAGGCAGGGAAAATGATGGCCGAGCCAGACAGCTGGCGCCACATGGCAAGCGCGCCGAAAGACGGCTGTCGGATCCTCGTCACGATCCCATCGCCCGCGCTCCTGTCATGGTGATCTCTTGCGTTTGCCGGCGGCTTGGGCGAA
>NZ_NWTB01000049.1:0-5008 GCF_002531875.1 Sinorhizobium sp. FG01 | reverse complement strand
GCATGGAGGTGTCGGAAGCCAAGCGGCTGAAGACGCTGGAGGACGAGAACACGAAGCTGAAGCGGCTTCTGGCGGATGCGATGCTCGACAATGCAGCTCGGCGACGAAGAAATAGGGACTGCGTGGCGTACCAAGGTGTGCATCGCGTCGAGCGGCATAATCTGAAAGGACAGCGATTGTCGTGGCATGCAGCGGGACCAGCCGTGACTTGCCGAACTTTGTCTCTCGGATGGTGAGAATGCCCTGGTCGAGATCGACATCGGCCCGGAGCAGGCCGAGCGCTTCGGAATGGCGCAGTCCAGCGACCACTATCAGTCCGAACAGACAATGATATGTCCAGCGTCGAAGGGCGATGACCGGTGGCAGCGACAGGGCCGCCGCCAGAAGCGCCTGGATCTCAATGTCGCTATAGATGTATGGCCTTGTTCGCCGGGCCGGCGGCACAGCGTCGCTTGGTGGCACTTCCGTCAGAGGGTCGAAATGAGCGAGGTGCTGGGCAAAACAACGCACATCAGCCAGTCGGATGGACCAACTCGGCTGCCGGCCCATCAACGTCACCCACTCCATTGCCAGATCAGTCGTGATTGTCTCGGCGCCGCGGGCTTCCATGAAAGCGACGAACTCCGACAACCGTCGTGCCGGACCGTCATATTTGTATCCCAGCCCTTGGCGCATGCCAACGTAGCGGTTGAGCGCAGTGCGAAGCCGGCTCATTGGGCACCTCCCGGCCACGGCAGGCTCAGTTCACGCAGCTTCTCAACATCGAGCTTGGCATAGATCCTTGTACTGTCGATGCTTCGATGGCGGAGCAGTTGGCCGATCTCGGCAAAGCTGGCGCCCGACCGCAAAAGGTCGGTCGCGAGGCTGTGGCGGAAAAGATGGGCGCCGTGATGCGCATAGCCGTCAATGCCGGCCCGGTCGAGTGCTTGCTTGGCGATCATGGTGATAGCACAACCGGAGGCAAAACCGACGTGCGGAGCGAGCGTCCTCAGAAATAGTCGACGGCACGCTGAAGCTGGCCGCCCATGCCGAATATAAGTCACGATAGCTGTTCCGACGTCGTGACGTAGCGGCATAATTGCTTGCCGCCGCCCCTTACCGTGCACGATGATCGTGCCCGACTGCCAGTCGATATCGTCAAGCTTGAGGGTGGCAACTTCGCTGGCGCGCAAACCGAGCTTGGCCAGGATCATCAGAACCGCATAGTCCCGATAACCCATTGCCGTCGTCCGATCACAGGCATCGAGAACCTTCTGGATCTTCTCCGGCGGCAGGAATGTTGGAAGACCGGCAAGTCGCCAGCGACGGATGGACGGCACGCAATCGGCCAACGCCGTGGAAATAAAGCCCTTCAAATGCAAGTAGCGCAGGAAGGCACGCACCACTCCGCACATTGCTTCGCCACTGTCGGCGGAGCCATCGAGCGCATGTCGCTCGACATAACCGATGACGATCTCCGGGGTGAGCGCTGCAAATCCATCTGCGCCGGTAGTGCAGACCTCCAGCAGAAATCGATGTGACAGAAGCTTGTGGCTTCCCACCGTCGAGGCGGCAAGCCCTCTCTCATTCGACAGATATGCCGCGAATACATCGACAATCTGCTCGTGCTCCGTGAGCTCAACTGGCAGGGCGGCCGGTATTAAGCCCTCTTGCCGTAGCGCTGAAAGCAAGCGTCGGAGCGCCGATCGGTCGCCCGTGTCGGGACTCCAATGTTTGAAACGATGCTCAAGAAAACGTTCGACATGAACTTCGCTTAAATCCTGCGGATCATGTCCATTGCCGACGTGCCAGTCCATCAGGTCTCGAAACAGGCTCAGCGACCGCCAGGTGCATCGCCTACCCAGGCCTTCGTTTGACATCTTGGCGGCCTAAACGCGCGCAAACTCCCGATACGGACCGTGGATCAGCTTCCGATATAGGGCGCTGCGCTTCAAATAGTCACTTGCGTTCATGCGTCCTCTCCTTCGCGTCAATTGCGACGGAGAGACCCTACGCTATGCCGATTAGGCTACCGCTATGCTACAGAAAAGGTTGGCAAAAACTTGCTTAATCGGCATAGTTCGACGGTCGGCATAAACCTGCTTATGCCGCGCGCGGCATAACGCGGTTTCCATGAGCGAGGCGGTGGTCGCCCAGTTCTCGGCTCCCGCGTCATGCCCTGCAAAGCGCATTCTTTCGATTGAGAGCTATCGGCCGGATGGTTCTTTCGACGCTGTTGTTGTCGATCTCGATGCGGCCGTCGGTCAGGAAGAGACACAGGCCATCCCAGTATTTGGCGATGTATTTCAGGGCTTCACCCAAGGGCGATTTGGCAGCGACGCGGGCACACGGTGATAGGTGAGCCAAGTTTCCATGTCGGCTATGAGCGGCTTTGATCGCTCCCGTCGCTCAGCCAGGCGCGTTTCCGGAGCCAGCCCGCGCAAGTCGGCCTCGATTTGGTAAAGTTCGCCAATCCGCTTCACGCCTTCCTCGGCAATCGGTGCGGCTCCCGTGCGGGTGATCTCCACCAGCTTGCGCCGTGCATGATGGTATGGACACCCCCTTCCGCCGGAGCCAGCCGCGAGAGATGATGGAGGCGTATCAACCAGAGGGTTCATTATGGAAGCTCGCGTCAGTGTTGTCGGTCTCGATATCGCAAAATCTGTTTTTCAAGTTCACGCTGCCGACAATTCCGGTCGGCCGGTGATCCGTCGTAAACTCAAACGGGAAGGGGTCGAGAGCTTCTTCCGCGCACTTGCGCCATGCCTAGTGGGGCTAGAGGCATGTCCAGGCTCGCATTTCTGGGCGCGGCTGCTGCGTGACATGGGGCACGATGTTCGCCTCCTGCCGGCGCAGTACGTCAAACCGTATGTCAAAACGAACAAGAATGATGCTGCTGATGCTGAAGCAATCTGCGAGGCAGTCACCCGCCCAACAATGCGCTTCGTTCCCATCAAGGAGGAGATGCAGCAGGAGGTTCTGGTAATTCAACGGGTCCGTGAGATGCTCATTCGCCAGCGCACCCAATTGATCAACGGAATCCGAGGACATCTGGCGGAGTTCGGCATCATCGGCCCCAATCGGTCACATAAAATCGGTCTCTTGACCAAGCTGATAGAAGACCCCGACTGCGATGAGCTGCCGGCAGTCGCTCGGCATGCTTTGCAATACCTACCAGCTTCGCGAAGTCAGTGCCAAACTTTTCAAGATCGATCGCGACTTGATTGCCGTCGCGAGGAGCAGCAATGCCTGCCGGCGCTTGATGAGCATTCCCGGCGTCGGTGTCATCACCGCCACCGCATTGGTTTCCTCGATGAGAGAGCCCACGGATTTCAAGTCGGGCCGCCACTTCGCGGCCTGGTTGGGATTAGTTCCGCGACAACATTTGACTGGCGGCAAGGAGAGCCTCGGTGGGATCAGCAAGTGCGGGAATGGTTATCTGCGAAGATTGCTCATCCACGGCAGTCGCTCAATCATGCGTTGGAGAGGTCGTTCCTGGACCTGGCTAGCAAAAGTGAGAGACAGAAGACCTGCCAACGTTGCGGCAGTCGCGATCGCCAACAAGACAGCACGTGTCGTTTGGGCCTTGCTCCGATTTGGTGGGACCTACAACCACCCAACCCCGCCGGTGGCAATGAGTATGGCATGATTCTCGAGTTCGGCCACCGCTGGTCGAAGCGGTTGCGAGGATAGAAGGCGGACGATGGCAAAGCCGGGTTAACCGGAATCAGCAGAGCCCGTTGGGCGCATCGAACTTCGAGTTCGCGTCGCGTGGTTGGGCGCTGATTTGCGGATCTACCATCAAGGCCGGTATCACAGGGTGTGATACACTGAGAGGCCGAATAGATGACTGCAGCCGCGGCGATCGCCAAATTTCGCTAATTTACTCCTTGCAAAACCGGGGGCGTCCATAGATGCGCCCAGCAATAGGCAAGCCGAATGTCGGGACCGACACGGTCCGGCGCGATCAGTCGATTGTATCCGGCGTAGCCATCCACCTGCAGAACGCCGGTGAAGCCCTGCAATATCTGTTCAGCATGCTGTCCTCCACGACCAGGGGCGTAGGTGAAGGCAACGCCCGGCGGTGCGCCACCGCCCCATGCGCGGTCATCACGCGCCAGTGCCCAGAAGTACCCGGTTTTGGTTTTGCGGGAGCCGGGATCGAGCACGCAAACGGGGCTGCGGGTCTCCGAGATCATCGATCTTGACCGAGACTAATGCTGGGCCAGGGCGCGCATGAGCAATGCGTGGGCAAGGGCCGCAAAGAGTGAAATACGCCGCTCCCCAAGGTTGCACAGCAAGCCCTCCGGCGTTGGCTCAAGGAACCAGGGAAGCGAGGCGCAACGGATATCCGAATGTCTACGGTGGCAGCCTTAGCGCCGACGGTGTGCAGGCACTTCTGAACAAATATGTCGCCAAAGCGCGCGAGCACTGCGTCTCGCTTTGCTCAAAGCGGGTATCGCCCCATGTCTTGCGGCACAGCGCTGCCCTGGAGTTGCTACAGGCGGGCGTCACTGCTCGGTCATTGCCCTGTGGTTGGGCAATGAGACGATGGAAACGACGCTGACCTATCTTCATGGCACATCTTGAACTGAAGGACTCCGCGCCGCAAAGCTGAAGCCGTACGAACGCGCCAAGGCCGAGCGATTTCGACCAAGCGACCGGCTTCTGGAATTCCTGAATGCCCCTCTGAGCATGAGAACTATGCCGAGTATCAATGACAAGTCTCCAGCCAAAACGGCGAGAAAAGCGCCTTTCGACTGGTATGTTGGAAGAGGTCCTCGGCAAAATTCGCCGGTCGGCATAAACAGCATAGCTCAACGGCGTCGAGCCGATGGCCTATCTGACGGACGTGATCACCAGGATCGTCAATGGCCACCCCACTAGCCAGCTCGGCGACCTACTGCCTTGGGCCTACGCCGATAACCCAGAAACTAAGTCCGTGGCCTGAGAACACCGCTCTGATGTCCGTTGTCAATGCTTTGGGCACGAGGAACCGACCGTCCAAACGAACGGCTGTTCATGATGA
>NZ_NWTB01000048.1:2500-5000 GCF_002531875.1 Sinorhizobium sp. FG01 | reverse complement strand
GACCACCGGATCACTATGACCGACTTTCGTCTCTGCTCGACTTGTCAGTCTCGCAGTCAGGCGGGCTTATGCCATTGCACTCGACGAGCGATTTCCGACCGCTCTGAGCCCACCATCGCGCGCCTCCGTTACTCTTTCGGAGGCGACCGCCCCAGTCAAACTACCCACCATACACTGTCCCGGATCCGGATGACGGACCGCGGTTAGACATCCATGACGATAAGGGTGGTATTTCAAGGATGGCTCCACAGGAACTGGCGTCCCTGCTTCAAAGCCTACCACCTATCCTACACATGCCGACACGAATGCCAGTGTAAAGCTATAGTAAAGGTGCACGGGGTCTTTCCGTCTGACCGCAGGAACCCCGCATCTTCACGGGGAATTCAATTTCACTGAGTCTGCGTTGGAGACAGCGGGGAAGTCGTTACGCCATTCGTGCAGGTCGGAACTTACCCGACAAGGAATTTCGCTACCTTAGGACCGTTATAGTTACGGCCGCCGTTTACTGGGGCTTCGATTCAGAGCTTGCACCCCTCCTCTTAACCTTCCAGCACCGGGCAGGCGTCAGACCCTATACGTCGTCTTGCGACTTCGCAGAGCCCTGTGTTTTTGATAAACAGTCGCTACCCCCTGGTCTGTGCCACCCCATCATGGTTGCCCATAATGGGGTCACGCTTCTTCCGAAGTTACGCGTGCAATTTGCCGAGTTCCTTCAACGCAGTTCTCTCAAGCGCCTTGGTATACTCTACCTGACCACCTGTGTCGGTTTCGGGTACGGTCTATACGGTGGAGCTATTTCCCGGGACCGCGTCCAAGCCTGGACAATCCAATAAGTCCAGACAAGTTAAGCGATCCGTCACTACCACCAGGCCCACGAATATTAACGTGGTTCCCATCGACTACGCGTGTCCGCCTCGTCTTAGGGGCCGGCTAACCCTGCTCAGATTAACTTTAAGCAGGAACCCTTGGTCTTTCGGCGAGAGGGTCTCTCACCCTCTTTATCGTTACTCATGTCAACATTCGCACTTCCGATACCTCCAGGACCCCTCACGGGTATCCCTTCACAGGCTTACGGAACGCTCCGCTACCACGTGCCTTGCGGCACATCCTCAGCTTCGGTGCATGGCTTCAGCCCCGTTACATTTTCGGCGCAAAGACCCTTATTTAGACCAGTGAGCTGTTACGCTTTCTTTAAATGATGGCTGCTTCTAAGCCAACATCCTGGTTGTTTTGGGATCCTCACATCCTTTCCCACTTAGCCATGACTTGGGGACCTTAGCTGGAGGTCAGGGTTGTTGCCCTTTTCACGACGGACGTTAGCACCCGCCGTGTGTCTGCCGACTAGTACTCCCCGGTATTCGGAGTTTGGTTAGGATCAGTAAGACGGTGAGTCCCCATAGCCCATCCAGTGCTCTACCCCCGGGGGTATTCGGTCGACGCTCTACCTAAATAGATTTCGCGGAGAACCAGCTATTTCCGAGTTTGATTGGCCTTTCACCCCTAGCCACAAGTCATCCCAATCTATTGCAACAGATGCGGGTTCGGTCCTCCAGTTGGTGTTACCCAACCTTCAACCTGCTCATGGCTAGATCACTCGGTTTCGGGTCTAATGCGACATACTAAGGCGCCCTATTCAGACTCGCTTTCGCTACGCCTACACCTACCGGCTTAAGCTTGCATGTCACACTAAGTCGTTGACCCATTATACAAAAGGTACGCCGTCACCCTTGCGGGCTCCGACTGTTTGTAGGCATCCGGTTTCAGGTTCTATTTCACTCCCCTTGTCGGGGTGCTTTTCACCTTTCCCTCACGGTACTTGTTCGCTATCGGTCATGCACGAGTACTTAGGCTTGGAGAGTGGTCTCCCCATGTTCAGACAGGATTTCACGTGTCCCGCCTTACTCAAGGACAATGAGTGTTCTACGTGTACGGGGCTATCACCCGCTACGGCCGACCTTTCCAAATCGTTCCACTTTATTCCTCATTGCCACTGGCCTGGTCCGCGTTCGCTCGCCACTACTTGCGGAGTCTCGGTTGATGTCCTTTCCTGCAGGTACTTAGATGTTTCAGTTCCCTGCGTTCGCTTCTTATCCCTATTGAATTCAGGATAAGATACCTTTCAACAATGCTTGGAAACCTAAGCCGTGCTTTCGCACGGCTTAAATTTTCCAAGCATCTAAGGTGGGTTGCCCCATTCGGAGATCCATGGATCAAAGCTCATTCGCAGCTCCCCACGGCTTATCGCAGCGTATCACGTCCTTCATCGCCTGTGCATGCCAAGGCATCCACCAAATGCCCTTTTGACACTTGATCGTTCTCATTGCCAATGCTCATCCTTATTTGGCTTTGGCAAACCTTTCCTCCGCGCTCATCGCTCGGAGGGGTGCCAAACCTGGCCATACGGACACCTTTCAGTGTGCCGCACCGCCAGCCCAAAAGCCCGGTTACCTTTTACAACCGGGCCAGTCAGATGCCATCGACGTGTTCGATATGGTCCTCA
>NZ_NWTB01000047.1:0-7594 GCF_002531875.1 Sinorhizobium sp. FG01 | reverse complement strand
GTTCCGCAACGTCTGCCCCAAGGTGATCGAGGACATGCTGAAGGAACACCAACTCGCCGCCTGGGAGAACCAGATCTGACGCCCCATCCGGCCGTGATGCGAACAACCCCTGCCCCGTCACGTTACGGCCGGACCTTTCACTCGAGGAGCACTGACATGAGCATTACCCAATCTCAGGCCGAAGCGGCGCTCGCCGCGGCCCGCCAGGCCGCCGAAGTAATCGGCGTTCCAATGAATATCGCCATCCTTGACGCCGGTGTTCATCTGAAAGCCTTCTCCCGCATGGACGGGGCCTTGCTGGGCTCGATCGACATCGCTCTTGGGAAGGCCAGGACCGCTGCCCTGTTCGGGCTCAGCACCGAGGCGATCGGGGAATTCAGCAAACCGGGCGGTACATCGCCCGGCCTTGAGCTGACGAACGGTGGCCTCGTCGTCTTCGCCGGCGGCCTGCCGATCCGCGACGAGAACGGCGTACTGCTCGGCGCGGTCGGCGTGTCCGGAGGGGCGGTAGCTCAGGACCTCCAGGTCGCGCAAGCCGCAGTCGTAGCCGTCCAAGACGGTTAGCCGCCGCTGACGCCATGGCGAAGCAAGAGGTCCCAGATCTGCCGAAAAGTTCCTTCTGGCAGGCAGGTCGGGGCCCCGTCTCCGCAGACGACCGCGCGCCGCACGCGTCGGGTATCTCCGTATGATAATCCCGTGCTCCTGCACGGACCTTATCCGGCATCACTCTCGTGTTGGATCTTGCCGTTTAAGCAAGCATCGATGGCCAAAGCACGAGCATGCGCCACCCACGACCTCAATCCTGCGGCGCATAGAGCCGCCTCGGATTCCGTACTCCCTTGAGTTGGAAAGTGCCGACGTCGGCCAGGAACTCCGCATCTCTCTCAGCGAGCAGCGCACGAAAGTTTTCCGACACCAGCAGCGACCGGCCTAAAGCCCTGCTACTCGCCGCGATCCGGCAAACTTCGTTCACTGCCGGGCCGATTACGGTAAAGTCCAGCCTTTCGTCGCTGCCGATGTTGCCGTAGAACACTTCGCCGAAGTGCAAGCCGAGATAGATTGACGTTGTGGCCAAGCCAAGACCGCGACGTCGTTCGTTGAGTAATGAGAGGTTCTCCGCAAGTCTGCGCCTCGCCTGAAGCGCGGCGTCCGCCGCTTCCTTGGCATCTGTCCGATTGAAGATGGCAAGAACGCCGTCGCCGATCAGCTTCAACACGTCTCCCCCACAGTGGTGGATCCCCGAAATGGTCGCCTCCGCATAGTCATTCAGCATGGCGATAAGCTCGCTGCTGTGCACCGTTTCGGACAGCGACGTGTAGTTTGCCATATCCGAGTACCAGAGCACCGTATGAATGCTCTCAACTCGGCCCCGCGCGAAGCGACCTTCTAGCACCCGCTTGCCGGCGTCGTGCCCGAGGTAGACTTCAACAAGCGAATTCGCCACCTGACGAAGCGCCGCCGACTTGATGGCGAGCGTCAAGGCGGGCACGAGCCTGCGAAAGGCATCCAGATCCTCACGGCGAAAGCCGCCCGGCCTGTCCGTCGACCAACGGCAGTAGAGATTGTCCATTTCGCCGATCGCGTCGTTTCCGCCCAGCGGGATTATCTGGGCGAAGTAGCCGGTGTGGCCTGCGTGCTTGAGTTCCGCAAGGACCGGAAACTGGTCCGGCACCTCCCCGGCCAACGGCAGGTGGAGCTCGGAAAGCCCATTCTCCAGCATGTGATGGAAAGGGCTGCTGCGCCACTGCTGAGCATTGTCTTCGGAATCGTCGCGAAGGAATTCCCGCTGCCGGGCGTCGAGGCTCTTGCTCGCTTCCCAATAGAATCCCTCCGATTCTCGAACGGGATGAAGGGTATCCAGGAAGATTGCCGCCTCGACGAGCTCGACGCCGAGTGCGCGCACGCGCTCGCAGAAGCCCGCGATCAGGTGGCCCTCGCTCGCGCCGCGAAGGCCCTCATTGAGCAGCCAGTCGAGAATGCGGTCGGTCCTTTCGCTGGTCATCGCCTGCACTGCCCCAATCGTCCCCTCATGCCTTGATTGCGTCCACAAGGGCGCGAAAGCCGGCGGACATATGCCGCCGGCTCGGATAGTAGAGATATAGCGGCTCTTCCGGCTGGCACCAGTCGTCCAGCACCCGGATCAATTCACCGGAGGCAATGAACTTCTCGACCCGGTTTTCCCAGACATAGGCGAGAGCGACGCCGCCGAGCGCGGCCTGGCTCATGAGCTCGTGATCATCGAGCGACAGCGGCCCGGTCGGCTGGAAGGTGATTGCTTGCCCGTCCCTCTCGAATTCCCATGGATAACGCGACCCCGATGGAAACATGTTCTGGATGCAGAGGTGACGCTTGAGGTCGTGCGGCGTCAGCGGAACCGGCCGCCGCTCGAAATAGCTCGGCGAGCCGACGACCACGAGCCGCAGTCTCGGCTTGATACGCACGGCGATCATTCCCTCCGTCACGCGCTCGCCGAAGCGAATGCCGGCGTCGAATCCTTCCTGCACAATGTCGACGAGTCTGTCGGTCGCGCTGATCTCGAGCTCGAGATTCGGGTTCTTCTCCAGTAGCGGGCCGATGATCCAGCCGATGACGAAGGGGGCGATCGAGTTCGGGACGTTCAGCTTCACTCTGCCGAAGGGGGTATGGCGAAAGCGGTTCAGCGCGTCGAGCGCCGACGTGATCTCACCGAAGGCCGGATCGAGGTGCGACTGCAGCAGGGCGCCCGCTTCGGTGAGCGAGACGCTACGCGTGGTACGATTGAGAAGGCGAACGCCGATCCGCTCCTCGAGGTTGAGAACGGCATGACTGATGGCCGACGCGGTCACGCCCCGCTCCTCCCCCGCCCTGCGAAAGCTCTTGTGGCGGGCAACGGCTGCGAAAGCCGATAGCTCGGACAACTCGGTCGCACGCATTGTTGAATCTCACTCAGTATTATCCCGCAAAAAACAAATCTTATACATCAGCGATTTTGAGGTCAAATTCCATGCCGTCAGCAGAGAGCTGAAGAACACGACATCGGAAGGAGCTCGTCATGAAAGTCTGGTTCATCACCGGCGCGTCCCGCGGTTTCGGAGCGCTGATCACAAAGGAAGCCCTGGCCGCTGGAGACGCCGTCGTCGCCACAGCACGCAACCCCAAGGCCATCACGGAAAAGATCGGCGAACACCGGAACCTGTTGGCGGTCGCCCTCGAAGTCACCAACGAAGACCAGGCAAAGGAGGCAGCAGCGCTCGCCGTAGAGCGGTTCGGCCGCATCGACGTGCTCGCCAACAACGCAGGCTACGGCCTGTTGGGCGCAGTCGAGGAAGCAACGGCAAGCGAGATCGAGGCCCTCTATGCCACCAATGTCTTCGGGGTCTTGAAGGTTACGCGCGCCGTGCTGCCGCACATGCGCCGCCAGCGCTCGGGCCACATCCTGAACTTCTCGTCGATCGGCGGCTACTTTGGCTATCCGGGCTGGGGCGTCTATGGGTCGACGAAGTTCGCGGTCGAAGGCCTGTCGGAGTCGTTGGCAGCGGAGGTCGCCCCCTTCGGCATCAAGGTGACGATCATCGAGCCCGGCTTTTTCCGCACGGACTTCCTGCACGACAGGTCGCTGGCGATCAGCCCGGCTTCCATCCCGGACTATGTCGGAACCCCGGCCGGTGACATGCGCCATTTCGCGGCCGCTGCCAACCACGCCCAGCCCGGTGACCCTGCAAAGCTGGCCAAAGGCATCCTGACCCTCGCCAATGCGGTCAATCCTCCTTTGCGCATGCCATTTGGCAGTGACACGGTGGCAAAGATCGAAGAACAGAATGCAAGCGTTGCCGAGGAGCTGGCGAAATGGAGAGAGCTTGCTGTCTCTACGGACTTCGACGTGTGATCGAACGGCTTCCCTCAAGTCACCCCGGTCGGCAGCGGCCCGCCGGGGTGACTGACTTAATACACCCCCTCAGCCCCTCAATCGGGACATTCGGCACCGGTGCTGACCCAGGCAGCGATCAATGTGGCAAACGTCTCCTGCGAACCGGGAGGAGCACTGCGACCTTCGCCAGGGTGCCAGGCCCAGCCGACCAGATGGTCTTCGCCCATGTGGCGTATGAGATCGGCAAGGGAACGATTGCCGTTCCGGCTCGTGTCTTTCACCTGCCGGCAGATCTCACCCACCGTCAGCCCTTGCCACGCCATGCTGGCCGGCGCCAATGACCAGTGCGCGTTCCCCGGAATTGATTTCATGCGGCTGCCGACCACCGGACGATTCTCGGCACCGTGGCAGGTGCTGCAGACAAGTCCCGCCGGACCCAGCGAGCTTTCGCTGGCATTTATCAGCGGCACATGCGGGTGCATGTCTTCACCCTGCGTCGGGCTGCGCGTCGCCGGATGGCAGTTGATGCAGCGCGGATGCGTCATGACACGGCTTGCCTCCTCGAAGATGGCCTTCGAGCGCGCGCTGGTGTCCGCAATCGCGCCAAAGTCGGAAACGGACTTGAGGGCTCCACCATCTGACGTTTCAGCATAAGTCTGCAGGGATCCCATACCGGCAACGATACCTGTCGCAGCGAGAACGGCGACGAGCGGGATGGCGAAAATCCGCTTGATCATGATCACGCCCTCCGCAATTCATTATGGTCGATCGGCAGCGAGCGCAGCCGCTTGCCGGTTGCCACGAAGATCGCATTGAGCAGCGAGGGCGCGACGCCCGGTGTGCCGACCTCTCCTATGCCGCCTGGCGCCTCGGAACTTGGCACGATATGAACCTCGATCTTCGGCGTCTCGTTGATTCTCAGAACCGGAGAATCGTCGAAGTTGCTCTCCACGACGGCGCCGTTCTGGACAGTGATGCGTCCATAGAGGGCAGCGCTCAGACCGTAGATGATGCCGCTCTGTATCTGGGCTTCGACCGTGTCCGGATTGATGACCTGGCCGCAGTCGACGGCGCAGATGATGCGCTCGGTCTTTAGGCTTCCGTCGTCCCCGATGCTCACTTCCGAGATCATCGCGGCGAAACTGCCGAAATCCTCCGAAAGCGCGATGCCTCTTCCCTTGCCAGGGGGCAGAGCGGTTGCCCAACCGGCCTTCTCCGCCGCAAGATCGAGCGCGGCGAGGAGACGCGGCTTATGCTGAAGCAGGCACCTGCGGTATTCCAGCGGATCGACGCCGGCGGCATGGGCCAACTCGTCGATGCCGCCTTCTATGGCAGGAAGGTTGCGTGTGGCACCGACTCCGCGCCAGTTGCCCGTCAACATTCCCTCCGGTGCCTCATGGCGGACGAAGTCGGTATATTTGTTCGGGATGGCATAGGGGGTTTCGGCCCCCGCCATGATGTCGAGGTCTATGCCATCGCGGGTGAAGGCCGGCAGCCAGCGCGCCATTACCGAAGGGCCGATGACGCGGTGACGCCAGGAAACCGGCATGCCGTCGGCGCCCAGAGTCGCCGTGACCTTGCTGTAGTTCAGATAGCGATAGCAGTCGTGGCGGATGTCCTCCTCGCGGCTCCAGGTGACCTTGACCGGGCCATCGACCTGCTTTGCGATTTTCGCCGCCAAGATGATCCCGTCGACATCAAGCCGCCGCCCGAAACCGCCGCCGAGCAGGTGGTTGTGCACAACGACCTTCTCCAATGGAAGCCCGGTCACATCGGCGACGGCTTGCCGTGCTCGCCCCATGACCTGGGTACCTACCCACACGTCACAGCCATCGCTGCGAACGTGTAGCGTGCAGTTCATCGGCTCCATTGCCGAATGGGTGAGGATCGGGAGGCGGTAGACGAACTCAAGCGCAGGTCCGTGCTCGGCTTCGGCTTTTGCAACATCGCCCTCGTTGATGTGCGGCAGGGCGTTGCCCCCAATCGCATCTTCCGCGCGCTTCTCCAAATCAACCAGCGAAAGAGTGCCATTCGGGCCTGGCTCCCATTCGATGGAGAGAGCAGCGAGCCCCTTTCGTGCGGCACCGGTGTTGTCTGCCAGGACGGCAACAGCATCCTCGATACGGACAACTTGTTTGACGCCTTTTACCGCCATTGCCGGTCCGGTTTCGACCGCGCGCAGCTTGCCGCCGAAGTGGGGACAGATCGCGATCGCCGCGTAAGACACGCCTTGCGGACGGGCGTCGATGCCGAATTTCGCGGTTCCGTTTACCTTTTCCGGACTGTCAAGGCGCCGGACGGACTGGCCGATCAGTTTGAAGCTGGACGCAGGCTTCAGTGGCATTTCCTGTGGAACGGCTTCGGATGCCGCGGCCTGTATCAGGCTGCCATAGGCGGCGCGGCGGCCGCTTGCGGCGTGGACGACATGCCCGGCCTCGGCACTGCACGTTTCGGGCGCAACGCCCCAGTCACGCGCAGCGGCGTTCACCAGCATGATGCGGGCGGCGGCGCCCGCCTTGCGCATCGGCTCGTAAACAGCGCGGATTGCGATGGAGCCGCCGGTGATCTGGTCGCCGAGCAAAGGGTTTGCATACCGCGTGGGATCAGCAGGCGCGTGCTCCAGCTCCACCTGATCCAGGGTGACTTCAAGCTCTTCGGCCAAGAGCATGGCTACCGAAGTGTAGATCCCCTGTCCCATCTCCACGGACGGCATGACGAAGACAATCTTGCCGTCGGCGGGGATGCGAATGAAGGCGTTGGGTTCAAACGCTTCTGCGGCAGCGGACGAAGGCGAAGGCTGCAGGCCGATGACGAGGCCCGCTCCCGTCAGCGATGCGCCGATCAGAAAATGCCGGCGCGATACCGGAAGGGTGAGTTTGTCGTGAACGGACATGGCTCACCTCCCCGTTGCAGCGAGCTTGATGGCGGCGCGAATGCGCGGGTACGTGCCGCATCGACAGATATTTCCGGCCATGACCGCATCGATGTCGTCGTCGGTCGGCGACGGGTTGGCAGCAAGGAGCGCGGCCGCGGACATGATCTGTCCAGACTGACAGTAACCGCACTGGACGACATCGATGTCGAGCCAGGCCTTCTGCACGCGAGCCCCTTCGGCAGTCTCGCCAATCGCCTCGATCGTGGTGATCGGCTTGGCCGCCGCATCGGCGACAGGCATGACACACGACCTCACGGGCACGCCATCGACATACACCGTACAGGCACCGCACATGGCGATGCCGCAGCCAAATTTCGTTCCAGTGAGACCTATGGTGTCGCGTAAGACCCACAGAAGCGGAATGTCGCCATCGACATCGACGACATACTTTTTGCCGTTAACCAGAAGATCGTAAGTCATGTGAACACCGGCCGAATGGCCGTCCCCTTAATTGCACAGCCGCGCTAAAATAAATCGGGCAGAGATCCTTTCATAGACGTACTTCCGGCTCAGCTTTTGCATTTCGCTGCGTTGCCGGAGGTCTCCGCTAGCGCGGCAGGGAGCGAAAGAGGCCATGGCAAGGCTTGAGGTTGCGGCGGCGACCAGGGTGCTGAACGTAGTCATCGACATCTCCATAGCTTTGAAAGATCCCCCGGCATCGCTGACGCGTTTTGGCGCCGGCCCGAGAAAAGAGCGGCGGGAGGGGCCGCCGCTCTTGCGGGTGGATTTCGGCCTAGATCTGGTTCTCCCAGGCGGCGAGTTGGTGTTCCTTCAGCATGTCCTCGATCACCTTGGGGCAGACGTTGCGGAAC
>NZ_NWTB01000046.1:0-7675 GCF_002531875.1 Sinorhizobium sp. FG01 | reverse complement strand
ATCGAGATCGACCCGATGATCACCCACACCATGCCGCTCGACGAGATCAACAGGGGCTTCGAGCTGATGCATTCGGGCAAGAGCATCCGGAGCGTGGTGATCTATTGAGCGTATCTGCGGGTCGCTGGGACCAACCGAAGCGCCACAGCACCCGAGAGGATTGGGCTTCGGCACAACAGGGAGGACACGCAATGGACAGTTCTATTCGAATTCATCCGGCGGTGGATGGCGGCATCAGGGCGGCCAGCCCGAATTTTACCGGAGGCACGCTTGTCTGCGACTGCACGGACAGGCCGGTCAAGGTGCGGATCGAGGGACAGATCGCCCACAACCACGCCTGCGGCTGCACTAAATGCTGGAAGCCTGGCGGCGCTTATTTCTCCATTGTCGCGGTTGTTCCGCATGACAAGGTGACGGTGCTCGAAAATGGCGACAAGCTGCAGGTGGTCGATCCCTCGGCGCTGATCCAGCGGCACGCCTGCCGCGAGTGCGGCGTTCATATGTATGGGCCGGTGGAGCGCGAGCATGCCTTCCAGGGGCTGGACTTCATTCATCCCGAGCGCTTCCAGGAGGCGGGCTGGGCCCCGCCCGGCTTTGCGGCCTTCGTGTCCTCCATCATCGAAGCGGGTGTCGACCCCAGTCGCATGGATGGCATTCGGGGCCGCCTGCGAGAGCTTGGACTGGAGCCCTATGATTGCCTGTCGCCAGCCCTGATGGACTATGTGGCCACCTGGGTCGCGAAAAAGTCGGGCGCACTTTCCAGCTGATCGGCACAGGCCGAGTCGAGGCCGCCTTACAGCGCGCTGAGCAAAGCGCGCTGTAAGCGCGTTTGCACGGGCTTCGAGTCGCGCATGATAAGCCCGCAAAATCCGTGAGAATTTAAGCACGCGTTGAATTTAAAGGCAGTCGGCTATCCACAAGGAACTCTTCGCGCAGAGCTTTGTTTGGCCCCCAGAGGATAACGGACGCAGTGCGTCCCCAACAGCGAGGCGAAGAGAGCAAAATGTCGATACGTCTTGTAGCGGCTACCGCCGTCACCCTTCTTCTGGCTGCGCCGGCATTCGCGGACTGCCGCCAGGAACTCGAGAAGCTCGACCAGGCTATCGTTTCCGCCGAAACGGGCGGTTCCGGCGGGGCGGTTACGCAGCACCAGGAAAAGGTTACCGCCGGCGAACAGAAGAAGGGCGTCGGAACGGAAATAACCGGATCGACCGGTACCCAGACCGAAGCGATATCGCCCCATCAGGAGCAGGTAACCGGAACCCGTACCGGTGAAAGCGCCGACAAGCCAAGTACCTTGGCGGCCGAGGCCCGCAAGATGGCGGACGCCGGCGACGAGGCGGGCTGTATGAAGAAGCTGACGGAAATCAAAGGCCTGATCGGCGAAAAGTGAAGGCTCGCAGGCAATGGCACGCTGACGGTTTTCCGGCCAGTGCTACTGCATGTCTCCATAAGTCGACCTCGATTTAAGGAGAAAGACACTAAGGAACCGCTCCCAACGGCGTTTTCCGAAGGGCATAGCGCGTCACCTCGGTCCCATTCCGCGTGCCTCCTTTGGAAGGAGCCTTCCAGCGCGCCTTGTTCTTGGTCATCTCCATACCGCCTCCCGAAACCGGGGCATATTGTGGGCGACGCGCATTAGACCGCCGTATAGGGAACCCCCTCCTCGTTGATATCCGATCCGTACTCCCGATCAATAGTTCGGTCGGGAGCCCTGCTGCTATGCTCAGCTACATACTCCCGCGGAGAGCCGTTTCCGCCGGGCGCCATGATCAAAAAGCGGCGCTGGGGAGCGCCAGAGGCGCTGCAACGGCGGCTCAAATTGAGGTGTGGAATATGAGCAAGCCAGCAGCGGTCCTCCTTGCCGTCGCGACAGCCGTTCCGGCAGCTGCGCATGATGCGACGCCGACGGCGGCGCAGCCGAACGGATGGACCTATCCGTTCTCATGCTGCAGCGGAATGGACTGCCGCGAAATCCGGGATCAGGCGGTTCTCGAAGGGCCGCGAGGGTATGTCATCAAGCTAACGGGCGAGCTCATCATGCCGCGGGACACTCGCATCAAGAACAGCCCGGACGGGCAGTTTCACCACTGCACCGTGGCCGGCGAGCCCACGGGGCGCACCATCTGCCTCTTCGTTCCTCCGCGTTCCTTCTAGGGATTGTAACCATGACACAGGAACCCAACAGCATCGAAATCGATCTGCTCCCATTGCAGCTGTTCTCCCAGCGCGTATCGGAAGGATGGACCGCCCTGCCGGGCCATCCGCTCTACATGCCGCCCGACTATGCGCCACGGCCGAATCCGCACTCGGAAGCGCATTTGATGACATTTTGCGTTACGCCGCGGGAGCCGGCCGCGCATCAGGGGGGCCGAGCTCTGCGCGCCCCGACATCCGCCTTCACACTTTACGTCACCGGAACCCGCTTCGGCCTTTCCTGGTACTCGCTGGAGCTTGTTCGCCTGGTTGAGGAAGAACTCAGCCCTCCTGTGCAGACCTTGACCATACATTAGGGTCAAGGCGCCCATCGGGCCTTACGCCATCTTTTACCTGGCCGCGACCGGCTCAAAGCTGACGATCGCGGCGCCCTTCTCCCACCACCTCAGAAGAGATTGATCCGCTCATGTGGTCCCCGCGGCCATCCGGGTGCTCGTTCCCGCACGACTTCCGGGCGCCGGGCTATGACCCGCAGATCGATGCCGACAAAAAAAGCCCCTCCGGGACGGGGAGGGGCACAAAGCGGGCCGATCTGAAAGCAAATGGCCCGACGGGAAGAAGTAGCCCTGAGGATAACAGCAAGGGTCCGCGACGGCTATTGGCCAGGAGGAAAGATCGGGCACCGGCGCGGAGGGGATGACCTATACGTGAGGCCATCATGTCTTATACGAACTTATGAGCCTTGCGGATTTCCGGGCGCGAGCTTCAGCTTGTCCGCCATGCGGGCGAGCTCCGGCAAGGACTTCGCCCGCATCTTCTGCATCACCTGGCTGCGATGGACCTTCACCGTGATCTCGCTGACGCCCAGATCGCCGGCGATCTGCTTGTTGAGCCGTCCCGCCACCACCAAAGCCATCACCTCGCGCTCCCGGGGCGTCAGGCTCTCGTAACTTGCATGCAAGGTGGACAAGGCCTTTTCATTCTCAAGCCAGGCACGGTCGCGGGCGAGGCCGAGATGAACGGCGTCGAGAAGATCCTGATCGCGGAACGGCTTCGTCAGGAACTCGATTGCCCCTCCCTTCATCGCCTGCACGGACATTGGAATGTCGCCATGCCCGGTAATGAAGACGATCGGGAGCTGAATGTCTCGCCGCGACAGCTCCCGCTGACATTCAAGTCCGCTTTGCCCGGGCAGGCGGACATCGAGCACGAGGCAGCTCGGCCCGGCTGGTCGACCTGAATTGAGGAGGTCGCTCACCGAGGCGAGGAGTTGCACTTCAAACCCGACGGACCGCAGCAGGCTGCCGAGCGCCTCGCGAATTGCCGGATCGTCATCGATGACGATGACGGTTGCAGGCGCCTCGGTCATGTCGTCGCTCCCCAACAGGGAGCCCGCTCTTGTTGAAGCGATCTGTCGGCGCCCGCCGCTGCGGCCTCGCGCGGAGGCGAAGCGGCAGAGCGCGGGTGACGCGATGTCAACACTCCCCTCTCCTCAGCCATTTCCGAAACGAACTCGTCTCGTAGCTCAGCATGCGCCCGAATTATCTCGGTCACAAGGTCATTTACATGGCGACGGGGCTGGTGGGGCGTCGCGTTCGGGCCGCTGCCGAGCGGCATCGTCGGCACCCGCGAGCCGAAAAATTCACGCTCGTCGCGCGGACCCTTCCGATGAAGCTATACCATTGTATAGGGTGCTCTGCCTTTGTCGCCCCCGCTTGCTGCTGTAAGTTACGACCTGCTCCGTAACGCTCGATTTCAGCAAGACGCCATCGCGTATTTGGAGGCGGCAGTGCCAACCAAGAAGCCTCTCATTGCGATCGTCGATGACGACCAGTCGATGCGCGAGGCGACCACGGGCCTCATGAGATCGCTGGGGTTCGACGCGGAGGCCTTTTCATCCGCCGACGATTTCCTTGCCTTCCCCCGTCTTCGCGACACGGACTGCCTGGTTACGGACATCCACATGCCAGGCATGAGCGGGCTCGAGCTGCACCGCCGGCTCGTCGACTTGGGCGTGAGCATGCCGACCGTCCTGATCACTGCCTATCCGAACGAGAATCTGCGGGCGCGCGGGCTGAGCCCGGACATTGTCGGCTATCTGGAAAAGCCGTTTGGCGAGCAGGAACTGCTGACCTGCATCCGCTCAGGCCTGGAGCGGCATCCCAGGTGATTGAAGTCCGAACCGCTGCCGCTACAGCGATCCTTCTACGTCCCCGCAGCAGAAACGCTGTCGTCCGGATACGTGGGCAGGCAGAATTGAAAAACGGCTCCCCAGGGTTCCTTAGCTTCGGCCCATAGCCGGCCCCCATGCGCCTCGATGATCGAACGGCAGATTGCCAGTCCCATGCCCAGACCCTCGGCCTTCGTCGTAAAAAACGCCTCGAACACGCGCTCCGTATCCTTCGGTTCCAGTCCGACGCCGGTGTCCTGCACCGCCACCAACGCCATCCCGGATGCTTCGGATTTGGAGGTGATGAGCAACTCTCGTGGCCGGTCCGCGACTTTCTTCATAGACTCGATGCCGTTCATCACCAGGTTCAGAATTACCTGCTGCAGTTGGACCCGGTCGCCTGCGACAGGCGGCAGGTCCTCAGCCAGTTCGGTTCGCAGCGTCACGCGGTGGCCGCGGACCTCGCCGTGAACGAGTGCTATCGAATCTTCGATGAGACCGTTCAGATCCACCTGTGCCGTGACCGTCGCCGTCTTCTTCAGGAGGCCCCGCACCCGGCCGATCACCTCGCCGGCGCGGTGGCCGTCCCGCACGATGCGCCCGAGCGTCTGCCGCGCTTCCTCGAGGTTGGGGGGCTGGCTTGCAAGCCAGCGCAGGGCGGCGTTGGCATTGGTGACCACGGCGGCCAGCGGCTGGTTGACCTCGTGAGCGATCGAGGATGTCAGGGCGCCCATCGTCGTTACGCGGGTGACATGGGCAAGCTCCGCCTGCGCCTGCTGCAGCGCTTCCTCGGCTCGCTTTCGGTCTTCGATGTCGACGAGGAAACCGTACCATTTGACAATGTTTCCGTGCTCGTCCCTGAGCGGCACGGCACTTTCGAACCACCAGCGATACTCGCCGTCCGAGGCTCGGCGGATCCGCACCTCGGCCTCGAAGGGTCGCCCCGTTACCAGGGACGCACGCCATCTGGACATGTAGTGCTCGAGGTCGTCCGGGTGGAACCGGGCTTCGGGCTCCCAGTCTGCCGGCGGAACCCCGTCGAGAGACAAGCCGGTGAACTCCTGCCACCGCCGATTGATGAAATCGATGCGGCCATCGGGCAAGGCGGTCCACACCATTGCCGGAACTGTCTCAATCACCTCGCGAAGTTCCTCTTCGCTGCGCCGGGCGGCCTCTTCGGCGCGCTTGCGCTCGGTAACGTCTTCGCAGACGATCAGGATGACGGGCCGCTTCCTGATCACCATCGATCGGGCCGTCTCGCGAACCCAGAGCATCGAGCCGTCCTTGCGGATCTTACGCAGCTCCCAGCTCATCGCCTGGCCGAGATGTTCGAGGCAGGCGGCCGCATGCCGCATCACGGCGTCCCGGTCCGCCTCGTAAAAGACGTCCTGCACGGGACGGCCGATCAATTCGTCGACCGTGTAACCGAGCTGCTCCGCCCCAAAGGGGTTCACGGACACAATTGTGCCGGTCGCGTCCACCATGAAATACATCGTCGGATTGTTCTCGAATACGGCTCTCCACTGTTCCTCGCTGTCGCGCAGCGCCTCTTCCGCCCGCTTGCGTTCCGTGATGTCCTGGATCGTGCCGAACATGCTGAGCGCCCGGCCCGACATGTCCCTGGTCAGATCGCCTTGGCTGTGAACGATACGCTGCTCGCCGGTGGGCCGGATGATGCGGTACTCCAGGTCGTAACGCGACTCGCCGCGCACGGCTTCGGTGGCGGCCTTGCTCCAGCTCGACCGGTCCTCCGGATGTATCCGATCGACCGCTTCGGCGAGACTGACCGCGCCAGCGCGCGGCGCCAGCCCGAAGATGCGGTAGGTCTCCTCGGACCAGGTGAGACAATCCGTGCCGAGATCGCGTTCCCAATAGCCGACATGGGCAACGCGCTGCGCTTCTGCGAAATTGGCCTCACTTCGACGCAGCCCCTCCAGCGTCTCCTTGAGACGGGAGGTCATGAGGGTGAAGGCTTCGGTAAGCAGCCCGACTTCATCGTTTCGGCGAACCTTGGGAACGTCTCGCCATTCCCCGCTTGCTATCGCATGCGCCGCCTGCGTCAGCGCCGTCAGCGGCCGCAAGGTGCGTCCGACCACCGCAAGTCCGAGAACCACGAAGCTGGCGATGATGGCGGCGCCGACGCCGATGGAGAGAATGGCCGCGCGGAACACAGGCGTCAGGAAATCCGAAGCCGGCACGGCCGAGACGATCGTCCAGTTCAGCGCAGCGGGTTCGACCCCGTCGACCGCCGCATAGATCGTGCCGTGCTCAGGATCGCTGAAGGAAAACACGCTCGGCTCAGCCGAAGACGACCCGGCGACGGCTGGATATCGGCCAAGGTAGCCGGCGGTCGCGTGGATAATGGGATCGGTGGCCGCGGATGCCTGCAGACGCACATGCCCGCCATCAGCACCGATGGTGACGGGCGACACGCCTCCCGAAGCTCCTATCAAATGTCCGCTGGCGTCAACGATGAAGGCACGGCCATTGTCGCCGACATCGAGCGTCTGTAGGGACCTGGAAAGTTGCGTGAGGATGAGGTCGATCCCGCCCACCCCAACGAAGTTGCCGTCCTTGTCGACGACCGGAGTGGAAAGGGACGTCCCCAGAATCGGCTCGACCAGACCGAGATAGGGCTCCGTCCAATATCGCGCGCCCGTTTTCTTTGCCTCAACGTACCAGGTCCTTCCGCGTGCATCGAACGGGGCTTCCGACTTGCGCAAACGGCCGATCCTGCCGCCTTCCAATGCTTCGAACTCGCGCACGACGCCGGCACGAAAATCATCGGTCATCAGAAACACGACGTTCGAATCCGCCAGTCGTCCGACAGAAACGAGCCCGCCGGCCTCGTTGCCGAAAAACATCCAGTCGACATCGGGCTCCTCGGCCAACAAAGCATAAAGCTCCCGTGCGACCGCCTCGCGATCACGGAGCGCGACGTCGCGGCGGAGAAGATCATTGGCGAGGCGCGATACCGCCTTCTCGGCGGCGCGAACCCGATGGCCGACGTCGCGATTGACGGCTTGAGTCACCTCCCGGATCAGGCGCTCCGACATGATCGAGACGATAAAATTCCCCGTCCAAATCCATAAGCCGGCCAACACGAGACATAGAACGAGAACGACGCCTGCGACGGGGAGGATTAAGCGGTGCCGTAACATGATCCCCGAGTTCCCCCGGATTAATATTCTCCGTTGCTTATATTGCGCCCGTGGATGCGCTCCGGCAATGCACAGCCCCTCGATCCGGACAAGGGAGGCGGAGGACAGGTTCGGCGGGGCTTGTGCCGGCTTCAGCGGGGGTTGCGCGGGGAGGCGAACGCAAAAAGGCCCGCGCTTGGCGGGCCGT
>NZ_NWTB01000045.1:0-10033 GCF_002531875.1 Sinorhizobium sp. FG01 | reverse complement strand
CCGCTACCGCCCCAAATACAGCAACCCAAAACCGCAGGAGCGAACTCAAAACTGGATAAAACTTGGGGGCAAGGTCACGCGAACTTGAGCGCATCGTGCAGGAATACTATGCTTGTATGGTCGGAGGCGCCCGCATTCCGGTCGTACTAATCCGAGAAATGCAGTTCTTCGGTTCGATATAGGCATTGGCAGTCGACCGCAGCCGGCATATCGGTTGCTTGGTCTAGGGATGAGGCGCTCGAACTAATGATAGACATTTTCTGGAATATTGAGCAACGCAGCTAACCTCAAATCGAACACGCCCTTAAAAATGACTGGTGCATAGCTAGATTCAGCTCAATCACGTGTTGCTGGAGTGAACATGCTTCAAAAGTTCGAGCGCTACCCGCTCACCTTCGGACCCACGCCCATCGAGAAGCTCGACCGCCTCGGCAAGCATCTAGGCGGAAAAGTGGAAATTTACGTCAAACGCGAGGACTGCAACTCCGGTCTTGCGTTTGGCGGAAACAAGCTCCGCAAGCTCGAATACATCATCCCCGATGCGATCGCGTCAAATGCCGATACGCTTGTCTCCGTCGGCGGCGTGCAGTCCAACCACACGCGGATGGTCGCCGCGGTCGCCGCCAAGATCGGCATGAAATGTCTCCTGGTTCAGGAGAGCTGGGTACCACATGAGGATGCCGTCTACGACCGGGTCGGCAACATTCTCTTGAGCCGCATAATGGGGGCAGAGGTGCGCCTGGTCGACGATAGCTTTGACATCGGCATCCGCCGCAGTTGGGAACAAGCGCTCGATGAGGTCAAGTCAAGGGGCGGCAGGCCCTACGCGATACCGGCCGGGGCCTCAGTTCACAAATATGGCGGCCTCGGCTACGTAGGGTTCGCGGAGGAGGTGCGCACCCAAGAGAAACAGCTTGGGTTTACCTTCGACTACATCGTCGTTTGCACGGTTACGGGCTCGACGCACGCCGGCATGGTCGTTGGATTCGCCAAGGACGGTCGACAGCACAAGGTGATCGGTATCGATGCCTCCGCCACCCCCGCCCAAACCAAGGCCCAGGTGATAAACATTGCCCGACATACGGCGAAGCTCGTCAGGCTTGGCACTGAAATCGTCGAGGATGACGTAGTGTTGCTCGAGAAGTACGCGTACCCGCGTTATGGCATTCCGTCGGAGGAAACCAAGACTGCCATCCGTTTGTGCGCGCGGCTCGAGGGCATAATTACTGATCCGGTCTATGAGGGCAAATCGATGCAAGCGACAATCGACCTTGTCCGGAAAGGCTTTTTTCCAAACGGATCGAGAGTCCTCTACGCGCATCTCGGCGGCGCCCCGGCGATTAACGGTTATGGCTACACGTTTCGCAACGGCTGACGCGCCACAGACGACCATTAAAAAACCTTGCCGCATTGAGAATAACTAATCTTGAAGTAAGCTCCGGTCTATTGTGAGGCGACCCCGTCTTTGGATCACCTGAGCCGGAACTTCGGGATTGTGACGGTGGGCTGCTGCTTGCAAAAATACTGGACAGCGGTGTATGGGCTAACGCGAGCAAATGTTCTTACCTCGATTGCCTGACCGGAGCCGAAGTCCGAATTGCCTTAACGGCTTCGGCCGCCTTGGTTGAGCGGGTTTACGGCGCCCGATCCGTGGCGGTCCAGCACCGCGAGGCCCGCGGAGGACACCTGCCGCCACTGCTGATGACATGTCGGCCAACCAACACTGTTGTCCAATTTATCGTTCACCCGACATAGTGGTGCCGGGACGGTTTGTCCTGCACTGTCATGTAACCACTTGAACAGTGATACAAACTCTCCTACGATCCGTTCTTGAGTAGTTGGCACGACTTCTGAATCTCTCCGTTGCATTCTACATGTGTCGTTTCCGACGGTTTACGCGGCGGCTCAAGTGGCTCAGAAGCGACCGTGTCACATGCTTGCAATGGACCTTATGATAGTTGTGCATCTCATCGAAACAGCTCCAGGCAGCGACACAATGCCTCGATATCCGCGCCGCCGGTGATCCCGGGGGCAAGTGTAATATTTCGCGGTTCTCTAGGGCCGAGAGTTGGAACTCAGTACGAAGTGCTGCAACCGGAACGGCGGCCAAGGTAAGGGGCGAAGCATCCTTGATGAGCCGGTGCAAGGTCATTTGGCCGGCAGAGTAGCCGCGGAAGGCGGCCAAAATTGAATTTGCCTGCACGGAGAAAAATACATGGACACCAGCGTTGTTCAACAGAACACACTTCGACAAGCGGCGCAAAAGCGGATCAAGGCTTCACATGCGCTCGGTGGTGACGCCGATCGCTTAGCCCAATACTATCATGAATGGGCCGATTCCTACGAGTTGGACGTTGAGCGAGAACGCTACTGCGGCCCCTCGATCGTGGCGGAACTCGCGGGCGCACTGCAGGCGGCTTACATCGACAGAGAGCGAGCAGCGACGGCAATCCTGGATGCTGGCTGCGGTACAGGGCTAGTTGGCGTTCAATTGGAGCATCTCGGCTTCCGCTTGATAGACGGGTTCGACCTCTCAGAGACGATGGCCGAAATGGCGCGCCAAACCGGCGTCTACCGAAACGTTGAAGGCGACGTTGATCTAAGCAGGCCAATCTCGGACTACTCGTGTGCGAGCTATGATATGACCGTCTGCTGCGGCGTCTTCACGCTCGGGCATGTCCACCCGCATGCGCTGCGCGAGCTGGCGCGGGTCACGCGTCCGAACGGGTTCGTGGTCGCAAGCGCCTGCGAAAGTCATGCGGGGGCAACGTCGTTTGAGGACGAGGTGATGTGCCTGCAAGAGGCTGGCGTCCTTACGCCGGAACAGTGCCTGAACGACGGCAAGTTCCTTGGGGAGGAGGACGCGCATTACTGGATTTTGCGAGTGAACGGGAAGCCCGCCGAGCAGCGAATATGACCTGCGGATCTGCGCTAAGGCGAGTGCTCACGCATACAAGGGTGCCCAGCACGTGAGGTCTAGCAATCTTGTCTCTTGTTCAGCGCGGCATTTCGCGAGGTGAATTGCCGGCGCCTGTGGCCGCGTCTCAGACAAACAGCCGATCGACCCACCTCTAACTGCATGCGGCCGTGCTACGCGGTGGGAGGGACGAATGATGGCGTCTATGGTGACCACGTTTTGCTCCCTTCCCTATTCATTATCAACGCCAGCCATACCGCCGCCGAGGACCAGTCATACCCACTCAGTAGTCACGCTCGATTCACTCGCTAAGGTGCATCCACCCTTCGACGGCGGGGGACTTGGATGAAAACTATTGGCTGCATTACGAAGGCAACGAGCGCCTTGAGGTCGGCATTCTCTGCATCGAGCGAGAGAATGATCTGACTGAATTGCGCGGCATCCTGAGGTACAGGGTTCGGGTCGAAGCGGCATGGCAGACCCTAGCACATTAGGATCAGGCCGTTGTCGTTGGCCGCTTTACGGCGTTTCGCTTGACCCGAGTCCAATCGATGCTGGCCAGCAAAAGCGAGAACTCTTGGCTACTCATCCTGCATCGCGCCAACGCGGATCGTGGCCGAAACCAACTTGCCCCGCTCCAGCCATTTCGTCGCCAGGATGATGCCAGAGTCACCCCAATAAATGCAGCGCAGGCGATCGCATCGCTTGGCGCGGAACACGAACACGTCACCACATAACCGTTTTTATGTGCCGGGCGAGATCATGTGGCCGAGCCGCGAAGACGGCTGCCGAAGCCTGCCAAATCTGGAATCCTCCGCCACATAATATTCAGATGCTGTTCAGCAGTTGCAGTACGGCGTCATTTGGTCGGAAACGGACGCCAAGATCGCCGGAGACTCCAGCCTTCTCGAGACCTTTGCGCATCATCTCGACATCGGCGGCGGCATAGCGATGGGTTGTGGCGACCTGTGCGTGCCCGAGCCAGGCTTGGATTGTCAAAAGGTCCACGCCCGACTGCAGAAGCATCATGGCAAGTGAGTGTCGGAAGATGTGCGGCGATATAGGCTTGTGAGGCCGGCCTAATGGTCACAGCTTGGGCCGCCGCACGCCGCACGATATGGGTTGCTCCGAAGCGCGTCAGCCGCTTGTTGCGGGCGCCGACGAATATCGGTCGAGGCTCGTGGTTCGCGATTCCGTGTTCGGCCAACAAGGCTGTCAGTGCTCTCGCCAGATGCTGAGGAATGGGGATGACGCGGTCTCTGCGCCCTTTGCCGCGCAGCATTACTTGCGGGTGCGACCGTTCCAACTGAAGGTCGTTTGCATTGACGCCGGTAGCTTCGGAGACCCGCGCGCCGGTCCGTGCCAGGAACAGTAGGAACGTGCGGTCACGCCGACCACGGGACGTCCTTGGATTGGGCGCCTCGATGAGGGCTTCCACTTCGGCCTTGGTGAGGTGGTGCGTCACCTCGATGTGCGCCCGCTTTATGGGAATCGTCAGCACGCGTTGGGCGACACCGAAGGACGCCGGAAAGGCGGCTGCGACATGGTGGAAGAACGATCGGATCGCCGCTAGGCGGGCGTTGCGCGTGGCGATGGTGTTGTTCCGCTTCTCCTCGAGTTCGTCGAGAAAGGCGAGAATGAGGTCTCGATCGAGCTCCTCGAGCACCAACGCAGCCGGCTTCTTCCGCAACCGGGTGGCGGCAAAGAGGATGAGCATGCGCAAGGCGTCGCGATAGCTGACCACGGTCGCGCGAGTCGCGTTGCGTTGTTTGGTCAGGCGCCGGCGAAAGTAGGACTCCAAGAGCGGCGCCAGGAGTAAATGTTCACTCATGCTGCGCCTCCATCGAGGAAGGCGCGCTCCGCCGCCATGGCGAGAAGATCCACCGAGCCAGTGAGGTAGTAGGCTGTGTCACTGTAGCTGGCGTGGCCGAGATAGGTGGCGAGCACCGGGAGTAGCGCCTGGACGTTGGCGCGTTGTTGATGCCAAAGGCTCATGCGGGTCACGGCAAACCGGTGCCGCAGATCGTGCGGCCGCAACGGCTTGCCGTCATCAAGGCCGGCGAACTTGCGGACCTGAGCAAATCCGCTTTGCAAGCCAGTCGCCGAGAGGCGGTTGCCACGAGAGCTGAGAAAGAAGGCCTGGTCCTTGGGACTGGGAAAAACGGCATCGCGCTCACGGGCATAGCGGCGAAGCGCTGTTTGGGTCGTTGTGTGAACCGGAACGAGACGATCCTTGCGGAACTTCGTCTTCCGAACCAGAAGAACCCCGTTGGTCAGATCGACATCGGAACGATCAAGCCTGACCACTTCGCCCGATCGCAGTCCCGAGCTTGCTAACAGTCCGATCAGCGTCGCCATCGTCCGCCCCTGAGAGGGATATCTGGAGAAATGCGGGCGCATGCGTCGATGAGCGACGCCAACTCTGCCTCGCTGAGGATACGCGGAGGCGGAATCGCCCTGGATCTAGAATAGGGCAAAGGCGGTCATGCCGCGCCTCCCGGAAAGGGGAGTGCGACCTCGGCGAGCTGCGGTCGCAACCTTTACGTAAAGCGCCGTTGTGTTGATGCTCCGGTGGCCAAAAAGATCGGCGATCTCGTTGATTGGCCTTCGCTGCCCGCGCGTAACTCGCCGTTGCGAATGCCCGTGGTGGCGAGCAGCAGCAGGATGGCTCGATCGCGGATATCGACCGACGTCGTTGCGCCGATCGCATCGATTGCGCGCCGAACGTCACCCCATGCAAGGCGCGGCGGCAGATGCGCCAAACGCCAATAAGGCGTCCTCGCGACGATGCGGGCAAGATCTTGGTGATGGTGGCCAGCCCAACATAAAAACCGAAGAGATGTTCGAATGTGAGAAGTCGCTGCCGTGCGGGTGCCGGAGGTCGCCGATAGCGACAGTCGATGCTCGACAGCAGCGAGCACGTGCTCAGCTGTCAACGCCTCAAGGTCTTGGCCGGGATGACCACCCAATCCAGAAGCGTCGGCCGCCCAGAAGAACACCTTCGCGGGTCTTCGGCTCCAGGCCCCGTACTCTGCGCAGATAGTCCGAAAGGAGGCCAGAAGCAGAGCATCCGGGTCAGCCCTTTCACTTGGAACGGAAATAATGAACCGTTCCGGAGCCACTCGCCGTGCGTGTGCCAGAGCCGATACTGCCCCGATGCGCGGAGTATCCGTAGTAAACGAGCCCAACGAGCTGTCGATGACATCTTGATGGATTGGCATCAGGCCACAGCGCGTCCCCGCAAACTGGCTAAAACGCGCAATCCGGCTCAGGTAAATCGTGGCGGACGCTCGCTTATAACCGACCGTGAAAAAATGCTCCGCGAGGCGATCCATCTCGCCACCGAGCGCACCGCTCCGAGCCGTTTGAGTACCCCACGATTCGAAAAATAGAAGTCGAGCATCCTGCCCCTCCAGCATTGCGGCGCAGGGGGATCCCGCACCCATCCCAGAGGCACGAAATATTATGTGGCGGAGAATTCCAGATTTAGCAGGCCGGCAGCCGTCTTCGCGGCTCCGCCACATTAAATCTCGCCCGGCACATAAATAGGGATAGGTCGCAATGGCCGACGCCACGTATGCACCAGCCCATTCATGCCGCGCCGGAAATCGATTGGCTGCGTCGCCACCATGATCTCCACGCCATTCGACGAAAGTCCGATCACCGGCGCCCTCGCAACGCCGCCACGATCGCCTGCACCAACTCGTGCACCTGCGAGCCGATCAGGTCATGCGCGCTCCGGCAATCTCGATCGCAATCGACCCGTGGCAACGAGGGCGTTATCCGACGACGAGCCCTGGCGCGCCGCTCGATCGCAAACCACCGTCATCGGTATGAACATGGCCTGCTGCGAGCAGGCTTGCTCGGATCGGCGAGAGGCCAGCCCGACTTCCCGGCGTCACGTTCAGCAAACCGCGATCCACGCCCCAGCGCCGGGCAACAGGCGAGATGTCACCTTGGGTTGAGCGCTTTCGGCAAGGATCCGCGCCTTCTCTTCGTCGGTCCAATTCCGCCGCTGGCGCCGGCCGGTGATCACCTCGGTCCCCGGTAGCCCCTTCATGCCTGGCTTCATCCATGACCTCAAGCACGGCATCAGCGCAATCTCCAACCATCCCGTTTCACTCTTGCCGATGAAGGAGCTTATCTCTCGGCCTCAAGCACAAAAGGAAAACAGATGTGGCTTCATCGCAGCCTGTCACCGCCGTGTTGTTGAGGCTGAACGGCACGGCTTTCAACACCAGTTTGAAAATATGGTCTTCATGAATACGAGTCATAAACTGGTGACGAATATGCGTTTGTAACTCGGGGTGGTGCACCCGAGAATAAACGGACAGAAACAACACGTTTCGCGTAGGTTCAGCCTCTACTGCAGTCTGTGCCATCAGAAATGGGAGGTGTGCGCCGTGAGTACATTAGAAACTTACTTTCCCTCACAGCGTGAGCAAACGTTTCTAGACAAAGTTGTTAACGGGACTTACGACCGGCAGATCATCGCCGGCATAGCCAAGTTCGCCAGCGAGAATGTGCCCCAAGATATGCGCGGCTTTTATTCACGAGAAGACCTGGATCAGATCCTCGAGCTGAAGGGCACCCCGAGAGATCTAGAAGCTAGGATGCCCATCAAGATCACGCGGCACTACTATGAGCAGGCGCAATACAGCCGCCCCATGCAGACCCTGGTGAAAGCCAGCCCGAGAGAGACCTATGACCTGGACGGCGCAGAAGATCCAGGAAAGCAGATGACCTTCAGCCCGTGCGAGGGGCTGATCCATAAGTACGAACTTGGTCTACTCTACGTAGCATCCACCTGCTCCGCCCACTGTCGCTTCTGCTATCGCGAGGAACTGATTGGTCGCAAACCGATTAGTCGCGAAGACGGCACGGTAACTCCAAAGGGTCTGGCACAGCTCGGTAAGGTCGTCGGATATATTCGTGAGCACAACAGGCTGGTGTCCGCGAACGGCGGCCGCCATCCGGAGACCGGTCGCGAAAAGCTACGCGAGATCCTGGTGTCGGGCGGTGATCCCATGGTTCTAGGAAACAAGAACCTTGCTGCTTGGCTGGCCGGGCTTGCGGAAGCCGGTGTTGAGAATATCCGCATTGGGACCAAGGAACTGGCGTTTTATCCGCAACGTTTCGACAAGACCTTCTTTGCGATGCTCGACGCGTTCCACCAAGCTTATCCGGCAATCAGCCTGCGGATGATAGTGCACTTCAACCATCCCGATGAATTCTTGCGCAAGGCGCCCGATGGCGGCTATACCGACAATCCTGGGGGTGGGTTCGAATGGATCGCCGAAACCCGGGCTGCGGTAAACGAACTCGCCCGGCGCGACTGGATCACGATGCACAATCAGTCGCCGATTATTCGCGAAATAAACGACAACGCGGATTCGTTGCGCATCATGCAGCGCGAGATACTCCGCAACGGTATCGAGAATCACTACTTCTTCTGTGGCCGTGACATAATTGGCCACAAAGCGTTCAATGTCCCGATTGAACGTGCTTGGCAGATTGTCAACGAGTCTCAGAAGGGCCTCTCCGGCGTCGAGACGCATGCGCGGCTCTCGATCACCCACTACAAAGGCAAGACCGAAGTTGCTGCCGTTACCAATGAGTTCGTACCTGGCATTCCTCGCGGCGAAAAGGGCGTCGTGATTTTCAAACTACTGCGTTCGGCCGCTGATGCACGAGATCGATCCAAAGTGACGATCGTCGGTCGAAACCCGAATGCCATTTGGTTCAGCGGCTATAACGACCGTGTGATTTTCGATGAGGCCGGTCTCTACTCAATGTATGGAATTAAGCCCGCATTTGTCCAGGCGGCCGAGTAGATGCGACGTATGGGGCTTTCGAACAGTACGGAAGTATCGATTATACCGTCATCCACAACTGAATTGAACTGCAAACACATCGTCTACGTCGCCTGTTTCCGGTTCTCCACGAGAAGCAGAGATTTCTGATTATCACTCCGACGAATGCTTTGACGTTGTGTCTAGCAAGTGTTCCGCTCGCGCTCGAGCAAGTTTGCAGATGAGTAGGAGTCGATACCCCGGAATGAACACAGCAGAGGCCGGAAACCATAGGAAAGTAGATCATCCTTTGCCGGAGCCTGCGATCTGTTTGGTAGGACCGTATGTCCGCCTCTGGGGTGAGTCGACCAGGCCCGTCCAGCAACCCTCGAACGCGCAGTGTAGAGCGGGCTACACGCAGAGGCCGACACAGCGGCGCTGATTCCTGGTCTCGCTTCCCGCAGGTTCACTGCAGCGCGACTTCTGATTCCACGGAATACACGGCTCCGAGCTTCGCCAGTTGGCGCGAAGGTCAATGAGCACGCGCTAGGCTAGCTAGCTGCTTTTGCTGGAGGCGCAGCGCATCTCCAAACCCGTCACTCAGCAGCGCTTCGGGGTCGACTTTCGAAGCTTTATGTGTCGACGCCCAGCTGCGGGGATGACGAGATCATGATCGTGTCCCGGGAGGTGGTGTAGGTCGCGGCTGAAGGCCGTGCTTTCCGACATAGAGCCGGAGGGATATAAGCGGGCCACAGCGGGCAGACTGATTTGCGGATCATCGCTCATTTGCGCCATGGTCTCAAGTGTCAGGTACCGGGCGCGTTGGACGGCCCATTAGTCATTCTGTTCGAGCAGCCGTGCGCCGACGAGACGGACGATGGCTTCGTCGTTCGGAAAGATGCCGACGACCTCGGTGCGTCGCTTGAGTTCGCCGTTGAGACGCTCGATTGGATTCGTCGAGTGCACCTTTGCCCGGTGCTCTTTCGGGAAGGTCATGTAGGCGAGCACATCCTCTTCAGCGTTGTCCATGATGGTGGCGAGCTTTGGAACTTTCGGTCTGATCTGATCGGCGACGCTGCGCCATTGAGCGCTGGCTGACTCCGAGGTCTCCTGGGCAAAGGCCGTTGCGATGAAGGCCGAGACGACCCGCCGGCCGCTCTTGCCGGCATGCGCCAGAACGTTTCTCATGAAGTGGACCCGGGGGCTGTTGAAGAAGTCTCATGCATCTGATTCAATTGAGTAATCGTTGATTCTCTGGAGCCTTCACGATGCTCGGCCGTAAGGAACGTGATCAGCTTGAACTCTATATGTGCGGCTCGCTTCG
>NZ_NWTB01000044.1:0-11079 GCF_002531875.1 Sinorhizobium sp. FG01 | reverse complement strand
GACATAGAGATGGCGGTAAAAGGGTGTCTTGCCGCGGACCTCCGCGGAATGCTCGATGATCATGTGATATCCTCCACATGGGATCCCCCGTCCGGCAATGCGCCGGGCCTCCCGAGCCACTTTTCCGAGATCGACAGCCGCTGCTGCCTTGTGGAGTTATGCAGCAAGTGGCGTGCCAACTGGGGCTCGATCGAGCAGTTGTCTGAAATAGCTGCGCATTTTTGGAACCGCCGGAGCGTGCCAGGCGGCTCTGTCCGGAAACCTGCAAACATCGACGAGGGGAATGGGCGAAAACACGGACGATTTGGTCCAATAGCCGACGGCCATCGTCGACATTTCGCTCGTTGCGCCCCGGCGTGCAGGGCTTGAGCATGCGCTTTCGTGGTAGGGAGTTCAGAATGATGTGCGAGGCCGATGCCCTCTGGCAACCACTATGAGGCGATCATTCAGAGCAACTCAGACGCGGCGGGAACTGCCGACGCCCGAGATGACGCGGATAAACAGCAACCATTGCGCCGAATCGAAAGGGAAGGAAAAACCACTTCCGACTTTATGTCCATGATGAATAGTGCAGCGAGTGGAATATGAGATATGCTTAGGGCAGTCGCGGGCACCTTTACGCAGCGCCACCGCGCTTCAATGGAAATCCTGTGGATGGGATAGCTGCGAAGCAGCATCGCAAGAGCGTCGCGGCCGCTGATGTCAGTGGCCAGCCGATTTGCTGCTGCGACAAACAGTCCAGTTCCAATTGATCTCGCTCAAACCGTGAGCTCATAAACGATGCTATTTCCTCCGACCTCCACGAAACTGGATCGAAAGGGGGCAAGAATGCTATCCAGCAACATCGTCCGCGCCATCATTACCGCCACGGCATTGGTTGCCGCCCGCGCAGAGGCGACGGATCTGACCACGCCAGATCTGACAATACTACAAGCTGTGGCGCCTGCCGCTGCAGCACCGGCAGTCAGCCCATGGCAGATACGCTTGCGGGGGCTTAATGTGATCACCAACGACTCCGGCCAGGTTTACGGAGTGCCGGGATCGGATCTTTCCTTTTCGAATACGGTCATACCTGAATTTGACATCTCGTACTTCTTCAATGAGAATATCGCTGCGGAGCTCATCCTGGGCACAACCTATGCCAATGTCGACGGCGGCGGCTCAATTTCGACGCTCGGAGAAATCGGCAAGACTTGGCTGCTGCCGCCAACCTTGACCCTTCAATACCATTTCACCGATTTCGGCACTTTCCAGCCCTATGTCGGCGCCGGTGTCAACTACACGCTGTTCTACAATCAGTCGGGCAAGAGTGCCCGTAGCCTTGATGTCAAGAACACCTTCGGCGTCGCCCTGCAGGCCGGCTTCGACTATATGGTCGACGATCATTGGGGCGTGAACTTCGACGTGAAGAAAATCTTCCTGAGACCAGAGTTCGATGCCAATGTCGGTGGCACCGAGGTCAGTGGCAAGGCCAAGCTCGATCCATGGCTGATTGGCGCCGGCGTCACTTACCGTTTCTAGTCAGACGGAATTTCTCGCGGCCAGAGCATGGATTAAATAACCCCTGATCCCGACGCGTGTCGCACCGGCATTCTGGACGCGAGAAACTCGACGCCACTTGCGTTCGCGGCGTGACATCCCAGATGGCGGCGATCATCCAAAGGCGCAGCGTTCCTTGCTGCCGGCGTTCGATCAGTTCCTCGCGGCGAATGTTGTTCGAGTCCGGTCAGAGGTCGAGCTCCAGGTTGCGGAAGGGCTCGCTGTCGCGCCAGTTAATAGCCCGGCCGCGCTTCTTTGAGACAAGACCGTCGGCGCGGCGCGGTTGTGGGTCTGCAACAGCTTGCGCACTTGGCCGAGCCCGCCGTTCGGCCGCCCAGGCAACCGTCAAGCTGCGCTGGCGAATCTGCTGAAGAGTTCCCTTCTGCAACAGACATGACGATCAGGACTGATTTGAATAGCGTGGCTGAGACTTTGGCGAGGAGCCCGGAGCGGCGGGACTGTCGCATTTTATGCGGGGGAGGTGGCCTTGCAGGTCGACGGCTGTGCTAGGGCGCTTGCCTTCGCCGAGCGGCTTCAACACGATCCGGTCTACGAGTGACCGGATGATATCAACTTCGCGCCGGTGCTTTCCACTCAGCGAGCGCCTCATACAGCCGCGACTTCGCGGCGGTAATGAAGCGCCATGTTGGGGTGGAGCAGGGCCATAGGTCTTGCGTATTGAAAAGCCTCCAGCTTTTCGTTTCCGCGCCGCGATACGGTCTGTGATCTGCGCGCTGCCAGCGAGGATCGCGGTGAAGCGCAACGGTCGGCTCAGCGCGTCCTCTCAACGCTCATGGAACAGCCCTTCATAAACGAAGGCGCTGCAGATTGCTTCGCAGTCGGTCTCGCTGACGCCGGCGCGGCGCATGGTGGAGTGCCAGCAATTGGCGACTGTGTTGGTGATCGTGTCAAATATGCCTGTCGCTTCGTCTTCGGTGAGGAGGAAGCGGCCGTGCGCGGCGACGATGTTGCTGCGATTGGCGTAGCGGCCTTGCGGGCCGCAGGCGAGTGCAAGGTCGCGGCGTTCGACTGATACGGATGGCGTAGGTCCCAGATCGAAGGCAGGGCTCAGACGCCAGTCTCGCAGTTTGGCAAGCATGGCGTGGTTGCGCGGATGGTCGTCGACATTCGAGATCGCCGCGTTGAAGCAGATGCGCGCGAACAGTTCGCGCAGGTCCTGCTGGGGGCTGGCGCTGCCCCTGCGGAGCTCATCAGAAAGCAGGAGGTATGACCATTGATCGCGATCGGAGGCGCTGTCGCTGCTGCGCAGCAAGGTGAGTGCGCTGACCATGCGGAAGCGTCGGTAGCTCTCATCCTGCTTCTCACGGTCGAAGCGGCGGACCATGAGAACGTCCTTGCCGCCGACGGTGACGAGTTTGCTGTCGGCGGTGTCGAGGCCGCACGCGCGGGCGAGCAGGAGCGCGCCGTGCTCGACCTTCGGCTGGTTCCAGCGGTCATCGTAGCGCGAGAATTTTGCCAGCCAGAGCGCGCCGCTATCTTCTACGACGGCCTTCGGGCGAGCGCCGCCCATCGAGGTGCCGAGCAGCATCAGCTCTTCGGCTTGTGCGGCGAGTTCGTGCTGTTGGGGTTCGTTAGCTATGATCGTCTCTGCTGCCTCCTGCAGGCGGGCAAGGTCGATCGTCTTGTTGAATTCCCGCCGAGGTGCGGGCGGCGTCTGGTTGAGGCCGAATCCGAGGGCGCCGGCGCGGTCGTCAGGTCCTTCGAGCAGGTAGTCGAGTTCTTCCAGGTTAACGCGACCTGCATGTTTCTCGATGACGCGGCGGCCCCAGTAATCGGGCATCGCGTCGCGGATCGCCCCGAATATGCCCTTCATGCGGCCCGTCTCGTAGAGCCGGTCTGAAAGGCGCAGCTCGATCGGGTCGAGTTCGACGGCGTCGTTGCGCTCTAGGTAGCGGCGTCCATAGACGAAGGAGCCGGCGGCGGTACCGTCATCGACCGTAGTGACACGCAGCTTGCCGGCCGTGACAAACTCTGTCTTGCCGGGCGGGATGATATAGACGAAGCACTCGCGCTCAGAAGTCATTGTCCAATGCCTTTGGCGGGTGCGCCTTCTTCGGGCTGCGGACGCGCTCGAGAGCCTTGCCCTCGCTGTCACGATCAGGGTCTGCGAGCAGGCTCATTTCGGCGAGCAGGCCGAGTGCCCAAAGAGCGCCGGCATAGACGACGATCGAGGTGGTTGGTTTGCCTTTTTCGGCATCGGCAAGGGCGAAGCGGGACACGCCGATCCGTTCCGCCAGATCTTCCAGGCGGATTTTCCGCCGTAGGCGGGCGATGCGGATATTGCTGCCAAGCCCCTTGAGACTCTTCTCGACAGCGGCGGGCGGGCTTTCAGCGATCTTGCTTAGGCGCGGCATGATGGTTTCAGCGCACTTCACTAGCTATTACGTGGCTTTTATCTAACTTATCAGCAGTAAAGCAGTTGTCAATGACTGGATCAGGCGTGTTAGCTTAAAGCAACTCGATCCGGGGCTGAGTAGGTTTGACCTAACCTAATGTGTGGAGCGGCCTGTGATTCGATCCGAGCGGGCGACTGCCTGTCATCCTGTCATCAGCAGCGAAGGAGAAAGGTCATCACATCACCAGAGAAGAAGTTGCCGTAACGTCCTGCGTCGAGCTCGATCGGGCAGCAATGATCGCAAAGCCGCAAATCTTACGCTTCTGTTCCCCGCCGTTGGAGCACGTCACCCCGAGTGGTAGACAAAGGCGCTTGCGAGCCCCACAACCGACATCCCCGCGATCCCGAAAAGCTCACACCGTGGGCATTTTGCGTTTCGACACCGCTCCTCAGCCGTGCATCAAGGTTCCTGGAGAAGGGCGGTTTTGCCTGGCTCTAAGGCAGCAAATGGCAACGCACCGTTTGCTGTTGTTTCGCATCGTGATCATCGCGCGACATATTGCCGGCCAGGTACTGCGCAACAATCGGAAGACATATCGGTTCAGGCTCGTTAATCGCGGCCCGCCGCAGCTGGCCGGCCGACCTGGTCTCTCGAACTCGCGAAATACATCTCATAGCCGGAGCGGAGACCGCAACCCAATCTGCCGTCCCATCCGCCCTCGCAGCCCCGCCCCGTCGTGGGGAGGCCGGACGCTGGAGAGACTAACCCCGCCGATGTTCCTCATGGAAACTGATGGCGATTTGCGAAGGCCAAGCGACAGGATACCAGCCGCGTTTAGCCGCCCCACCTCCTTGAAAACCCAGCATGATTACCACGCGGTAGATCTTTTGGCCTCGTTTGCACTTCTTTAATGTTCTTTGTATGTTCTCGCCTGTAATGGGACCGTGTTACGTTGAAAGAACGCATAAGCTGCGGCAAGGTGAGGAAATGAGAGAGGGTGAGTCGGCCATTTTTTGCCAGAAGCAATCTGGTGCTTATTTCACGCCAGGCGACGTAGCGCAGGCTCTTGTAGCATGGGCCGTTCGGCGCGCGTCCGATCGACTTATCGATCCTTCATGCGGCGACGGCCAGTTTATTTCCGTCCACCGCAAATCAGTCGGCATCGAACAGAACCCGCATTCCGCGCAGAGTGCGATTGCAAACGCACCCTGGGCCCTCGTGCATAAGGGCGATTTCTTTGCCTGGGCTGCCGAGACGCGCGAGCGGTTCGAATGTGCCGCGGGCAATCCGCCCTTCATACGCTATCAAAGCTTCAAGGGAGAGGTTCGGCATCGCGCACTGGAGTTGTGCGCGCAGCAGGGTGCACACTTTTCCGGCTTGACCTCATCTTGGGCGCCGTTTCTCGTGGCAACCGCCGCCTTGTTGAAGCCTGGCGGCCGCTTGGCATTCGTCGTGCCGGCGGAAATAGGCCACGCCCCCTATGCCGCGCCGCTGCTCGATTACCTGGTCAATTCCTTTTCCGAAGTGCATATCATCGCCATCCGGCGAAAACTATTTCCATCGCTCTCGGAAGATTGCTGGCTTCTCTATGCGGACGGGCATGGAGGTTCGACTTTGCAGATAAATCTGACGGTCTGCGAGGAGTTCAAGCCGAGCAAATACCGTCCGAAGCCCGATGTAGTTGTCGACGTCGAAGAATGGCGTACGACCTGGTCGCGCCGGTTGCGGCCTTATCTTCTGCCGAAGAGTATTCGCGACGTCTACGCAACGGCGATCCATGATCCGGCGAGCAAGCGCTTCGGGGATATCGCAAGCATCGGTATAGGCTACGTGAGCGGCGACAACGAGTTTTTCCATTTACGCCCGTCGGAAGCCAAAAGGTTGAAAATTCCGTCCGAGTTCCTGCATCCGAGCCTCCGCAATGGTCGGGCGATGCCGAACAATCACATTACGGAAGAGACGGTCGAGGCCTGGAAAAAGAGCGATGATAAGGTCCTTCTGCTTCGATTGAAGCGCGGCCAGGAACTGCCGTCAAGCGTCAAGCGCTATCTCGACAGCAGTGCCGGCCGCGAAGCGCGCCTCGGCTATAAATGCCGAAATCGCACACCCTGGTATGCCGTTCCCGACGTGCAGGTACCAGATTTTGTCCTGAGTTACATGGCGGGCCGGTCGGCAAACCTGGTGAGAAATCTCGCTGGGGTAACCTGCACGAACAGTGTCCATTCGGTCCGGGTTCGTGACCGCCCGCTCGCTAAGAAACTTCTTCCGCAATGGTCAACCCCGTTCGTGCGCCTCAGTTGTGAGCTTGAGGGGCATGCGCTCGGCGGCGGGATGCTAAAGCTGGAGCCGCGAGAAGCATCACGTATTCTTTTCCCTTCTGAGACGATATATGCGCATGCGGAAGCGATGGAAGATGCAATAAGCGCGCTTCAGCGTTGGAGACATTATGCCGAGTAACCTCGAGGCGAAAACCTGCCAATGGACCAATCAGGCCGAAGCCTTGGCGGCATTCGCGGAGTTCACCGGCAAAACCCAGAGCGCCAGCCATATCAAACCGCTCCATTGGTATGTGGCATGCCGGTTGGTGATTGAAGGTGGTTTTGATCCGGAAGACATTGTTCCTCGCCCACCGTTTCGAGTAAAGCGCCGCTCCGGCAAAGCTCCTGTTCTGGAATACGAACCCAGCTTGGCACGTGGCGGCGAACGGACCGTGCTCGGTGGACTGAAAACGAAGAATGTCGATGTCGTCGTAACACGTGAAGGTATCGGCCCTGTCCTCGCTGTCTCATGCAAGGGTGTGACCGGAGCCTTCCGGAATCTGACGAACCGCATGGAGGAGACGATCGGCGAGTGTACCAATCTGCACATCACCTATCCCGCGCTCGTCCTGGGCTACCTCGTCCTGCTTCGGGCGAACCGGATGATCGAAATTGCACTTGATGACGCCGCTGAAGCCGTTGCGGACGCAGAGCCAGGAAATGAAGGCACTAAGACGCTTGCCGCCAATGACATCGCCATGACGGAGGGTGGGGAGCCGGTTGCCGGTATTGTCCGCTTTCACAATGCTCTGCGAGAGCTTGTTGGCCGGCGCGGCATTCGCGACGATGTAAGTCGCTACGAGGCGATCGGCTTCGGTCTCGTCGAGATGCACGGTTCTGAACGCAACACGTTACTCGACAGCTTTCCTCTCCCGGACAGTCCATTAAGGCTCACGGGATTCTTCGACACGCTATATGCCCGCTACGATGAGCGCTTTGTCGTCAGTGCACCGGATCTGTCTCGCACAACGCGGCGGCTGGAATGGGATCCGGCTTCTCCGGCGTTTCGCGTTCCGAACCTCGATTATGCCCCGCGGGTGAGTGGCCAACCCGCAGACATGCCAATAGCCGAGAGTTACGAGTGACGAGCTGGACTGCCAAGACGCGGGGAGCAGGCTTTCATACTTAGCGGCGAGCTCCTCCGATCGCCTTGATCAAGCCCGCCGGCGGCAAGAGATCACGGATATTCAAGTCCCAGTCGTATCGCTTGAAGGTGAAAGCTTTGTTGTCGCTTTCTTTTCCCGGCCATGTCCTTACGCCCTTGTCGGCAATCAACGCTGGTGGCGCCCACCCGACGATGATGGCCGCTGGGTTGTCAACAATTTTTACTTTGCTGGACAACTCGATGAACACGTGAATGGCGTCTTCTATCTCCTTCTTGCCCAAGTTGACGTTGAAGTGCACTGGGGGTGGGAACGGACTGCTTACCTTGCGCATCTTGGTCTTGATTTCAAGGCGCAAACCGTTGACGACAAAGTCGTCATCCAGAACCTTTCGCGTATAATCATTTCGAAACGGAGTATGGGTCGGCGTCACACTCTGCCGGACCAGCCATTCATGGAACGCCAGTTCACCGTATTTGCCTTTTGCGTGTGAAAGGACGTCGTTGCCGGCTTCCGCCGCAGGCGTCCGATGCGCTCCCGGGAACTGCGAGTGCTCATGCACCAAAAGGCCCAACTGCCAAGCCTCGTACCCACATCGCTCGGGGATGGGCAGGATGAGGTACTCATTCATTTGCTTCGGCATAGTAGTTTCCCACGCCATTCCATATTGCTTTGCGGCGACGATCTCGTTCGACGTTCTTGACCGCGTCTGGTGCGGTGAACTGCAAGGCCGTGCAATGGGCCGCTTCGCGAACTTTGAGTGGTTCGACACGTCGCATGGCTTATAAGCGTCAGCAAGGTTCTCGATGAACATGGATGCCGCCGCTTTTCCAGTCCCCCCTCAAGCACTTGCGGCCTCTATGGTGGCGAAAGACATACTGGACAACACCAGTGCGAACCCCTCGACACTCATACGTGTTGGCCACCATTGATGTGGATTTCGGCACCATTGATATAGGATGAGGCAGGCGTGCAGAGGAAATAAATTGTCTCGGCGACCTCAGACGGGTCGCCAAGACGTCCCATTGGTACTTGGCTGGCAACGAGCTTGTCCGTGCCGGGGGACAGGATCGAGGTCTCTATCTCGCCCGGCGCTATGGCATTGGCGCGAACCCCCCGGCCAGCAAACTCATGAGCAAGTTCCCGGGTGAGTGCAGCGAGACCTGCTTTAGAGGCTGCATATGCGGCGCCTGCGAAAGGATGAACGCGAGCGCCGGCGATCGAAGTTACGTTCACGATGGAGCCCTTGCCCAACTCGAGCTCGGGAAGAAGGCCACGGGCGAGCAATGCTGTCGAAACGAGATTAACGTTCAGCACTTGTGTCCAAGTGCGCGAATCAGTGCCAAGCACGCCCGGCCGGCTCTGATTCGGACCTTTCGGCGAGATACCTGCATTGTTGACGAGCGCATGAAGCTTGCCGGCGGGAAGTCGGCTTCGTACTTCTGCGGCAAGATCGTCTATCTTATCGATTTGCGCTAAATCTGCCTGGATGTGGCTCTCGCGTGCGGCTGGCCATGCGCAGTCCTTTGAAAAGGGCTGACGGGAAACTGTAAGGATTCTCCATCCACGCTCTTGAAACAGTTTCACTGTCGCGTGCCCTATACCTCGGCTCGCTCCTGTCAAAAGCATAATGAGTTGCTCTTCCATTATCAGGGCCCTTCAGATTGTTGACGCATAAAACTGCTAAAGTCGATGTATTGCAACAATGCGGAAGGGCACCTGCGAACGGTTACCCTCGGCGAGCGGCGGAGCGTGCTCCCCCATGCCGATCACTGCAAATCCACCATCGGCCGGCTTCTTGTGGGCCGAGGCGTCGTATCTTGGTCGATCCTGATCCCGAGTAAGGCAAATTCAAGCTGTCGACAACGAAGCTCTGGGAGACCTATGCGAGCAGCGTCCCGAGGAGATCGAGACCAGGTGATCGCAAGCGCGTCAAGCAAGAGCCTGCGTTGCTCTTGACTGCTTCAGGTTCGTTCCTGACGGACCCGCAGCCGCCTCCAGGACAAGGCAGTCTCGATCGAGTTCAACGCCGATACCACGCCAGTTTGCCTGGCCGTAAAAGCGGTCAGCAACAAAGCGCCCGAAAGTTGGCGAAGATCCAGTCGGAGGAGGTCCTCACGTTCGTCGGGCTTCATGTCCAACCACAAGGCCTGATTTTGCCAGCGTTCGAATAGCATCAGGCCTGTACCGCTACTCCCGGCGCTAAAGCAACGAACCGGTCTGGTGAGTAGGGTTCGCAAAAGCACTTGCAAAAAATGACGATACACGCATTTATCGCCCGTCTGTGAATTCAAACGCTCAGACGCTGGGCCTCTTCTTTCGTCGAGAGAGAAGCGGCCCTTTGCATTTTGAGTGCAAAACGGGTGATTCTTGTGGGGTTGAATCAGCGCCCGAGGCATGTTCAGGAGTCGTGCATGCGTCGCGCCTTGAAGATGGCTGCAGCGTTGTGCGAGATTACCCCGCTCGTTGGTCACTGTAGAAGTGCGGCAGCCAGGAAGGCGGTCGCAGACCCGACGAATACAACCACTGCGCATCCGCGCAACACTTTCATCCGGCGCGTTCGTTTGCCGGTCCAATCATAGCCCATCACGCAATTCCCTCAGCCTCATGCCGGATAAGCAGATAATGGAACAAGTCTCCTAAGAAATGGAAAATTTTGGGTCTGGAGACCCTTTCCGTCTCGCTCGAACTCACGTTCCGGGGATCAGGGCGGCCACTTCTCCCTGACGCGGTATCCTCACGCACCAGCCGTATCATTTGCTGCGTGAAGCGGCCACTCGTTAGGTCAGCCAAGCTTGCGCCTCTCGCGACGTCAAAATAGCGAGCGCGGCCGCGATCATAAGCAAAGCCGCGCTGGCGCCGAAGGTCACCTGGTACCCACTCATGTCGAAAAAGAAGCCACCAACGATCGCGCCCGAGGTGATAGCTAAGTGAATGACTGCGACCATAAGTCCGCCTCCAGCCTCGGCATCCTTCGGCAGCGTCCTCGATAACCAGGTCCACCAGCCCACCGGCGCTGACGTGGCGAACAACCCCCAGATGCCCAGCAGCAGTGCCGCTGCGGCAACTCGGCCACCGACAGCCGCAAGGGCCACGGCAATCGCCGCCATCAACATCGGAATCGCAATCAGCGTCCGATAGAGGCCATTCTTCAGAAAGGCGCCAATGAGCATGGTGCCGATGAACCCGGTCGCACCCATCACCAGCAGCAGGAGCGACATTGTTGAAACATCGGCATGGATAGCCGTTTCGAGGAACGGCCGAAGATAGGTGAACAGTGTAAACTGGCCCATGAAGAACACGCTGACCGCTGCCATGCCGAGAACCACCACTCGCCGGTTCAACAGTTTAAAAACGCTTCCGGATGGCGGCCGCTCCTCGACCTTCATGGGAGGAAGACTGAGGAGCTGCCACACGAAAACAATCACTGCGACCGGGACGACACAGAAGAACGCCCCGCGCCAGCCGATGAGGCTGCCGAGGAAGCTCCCCAGCGGGGCGGCAATGACCGTCGCCAGCGCATTCCCGCCGTTGAAGATCGCCAGCGCCCGCGGTACCTGATCGTCCGGAACAAGCCGCATGGCGGTCGCGGCGGAGATCGACCAAAATCCGCCGATAACGAGCCCGATGAGCGCGCGGCCAACCATGAACGCCACATAATTCGGAGCGACCGCTACCATCGTCCCCGAGACGATCATCACGGCGGTCAGCGCCAGTAGCAGGATCTTGCGGTCGAGTCTGCCGACCACGGACGAGATGAAG
>NZ_NWTB01000043.1:0-12510 GCF_002531875.1 Sinorhizobium sp. FG01 | reverse complement strand
CGGGATTTCCGACATCATCCTCGAATCGGCGATCACCACGATCATGGATTGCGAGGATTCGGTCGCCGCCGTCGACGCCGAGGACAAGGTCGTCGTCTATCGCAACTGGCTCGGGCTGATGAAGGGCGACCTCGAGGAAGAGGTCGCCAAGGGCGACCGGACCTTCACCCGGACACTGAACGCCGACCGCGTCTTCACCGCGCCGGATGGGGCAACGCTGACGCTGCCGGGCCGTTCGCTGATGCTGGTGCGCAATGTCGGGCATCTGATGACCAACCCGGCGATCCTCGACCAGGACGGCCGCGAGGTGCCCGAAGGCCTGATGGACGCCATGGTGACGGCACTGATCGCGCTGCACGACATCGGCCCGAATGGCCGGCGGGCAAACTCGCCCTCGGGCTCCATGTATGTGGTCAAGCCGAAGATGCATGGGCCCGAGGAAGTGGCGTTCGCCTGCGAGATTTTTTCGCGCGTCGAGGCCGCACTTGGGCTTCCGGAAAACACGATCAAGATGGGGATCATGGACGAGGAACGACGCACCACCGTCAACCTCAAGGAATGCATCCGCGCCGCCCGCGCGCGCGTCGTCTTCATCAACACCGGGTTCCTCGACCGCACCGGGGACGAGATCCACACCTCCATGGAGGCCGGGCCGATGATCCGCAAGGGCGACATGAAGCAGGCCGCCTGGATCGGCGCCTACGAGAACTGGAACGTCGATATCGGCCTCGACTGCGGGCTTTCCGGACGTGCCCAGATCGGCAAGGGCATGTGGGCGATGCCCGACCTGATGGCGGCGATGCTCGAGCAGAAGATCGCCCATCCGAAGGCCGGCGCCAACACCGCCTGGGTTCCCTCGCCGACGGCGGCGACGCTGCATGCAACGCATTATCACCGCGTCAACGTCGCCGAGGTCCAGGCAGGTCTGAAAAGCCGGCCGCGGGCCAAGCTCGCGGATATTCTCTCGGTGCCCGTGGCGGGACGGCCGAACTGGACGGAAGAGGAAATCCAGCGCGAACTCGACAACAACGCCCAGGGGATTCTCGGCTATGTCGTGCGCTGGGTCGACCAGGGAGTCGGCTGTTCGAAAGTTCCCGACATCAACAATGTCGGTCTGATGGAAGACCGCGCGACGCTGCGCATCTCGGCGCAGCACATGGCCAACTGGCTGCACCACGGCGTCGTCAGCGAGGCGCAGATCGTCGAAACCATGAAGCGTATGGCGGAAATCGTCGACCGGCAGAATGCCGGCGATCCGAACTTTCACCCGATGGCCGGCCGATTCGACGATTCGATTGCCTTCCAGGCGGCGCTGGACCTGGTGCTCCAGGGCCGGGAACAGCCGAACGGCTACACCGAACCGGTGCTGCATCGCCGGCGGCTGGAGTTGAAGGCGAAGCAGGCGGCACAGCGATAGCAAAACGAAAGGGCCGCCGGCATCAACCGGCGGCCCTTTGTTTAAGCTCTCGCTCGTTTCCAGCCGTTACTGCTGCACGACGACGCGTGCACTCCGCCCGGGACGGACCCGCGAGTAAAGATCGATGATGTCCTGGTTCATCAGGCGGATGCAGCCAGAGGAGGCTGCGGTGCCGATCGAGGCCCATTCCGGCGTGCCGTGCAGGCGGAAGAGCGTGTCCCTGCCTTCCTCGTTGAAGAGATAGAGGGCGCGGGCGCCGAGCGGATTGGTGATGCCGGGGCCCATGCCCTCTTCGACATATTTGGCGACTTCCGGCTTGCGCTCGGCCATTTCCTTCGGCGGGTGCCAGGTCGGCCATTCCTGTTTCCAGGCGACATAGGCCTCGCCTTCCCAGGCAAAACCGGCCTTGCCGACACCGATGCCGTAGCGCACCGCCTTGCCACCCGGCAGCACGTAGTAGAGGAAGCGGTTCGGTGTGTTGACGACGATGGTTCCCGGCCGCTCCTTGGTGTCGTAATCGACGATCTGGCGGTGGAAGCGCTCGTCAAGGCGCTTGATCGGAATGGCCGGCAAGGGATAGCCGTGGTCCTCGACGGCGCCGTAATTGCCGGTAAAGATCTGATTTGTCGCGACCTTCTGGCCCTCGGGAGCAGAGCCTGCGGTGGACGTCGTTTGCGAGCAGCCGGCGATGAAGACGGTCGCCGCCAGACTGCACAAAAGGAGAGCGTTGCGGAAGCGCATGGGGGTCTCGTAAAAGGGAATCAGGAAATCGGGGGGAGGTGCCCGGCCGCCAGCTTATTTGCGATTGCCGTGCATGGCGCAATAGATCGCGCCGCCGCAATTCGGCCGAAATGTGCAAATTCCGTGACGATGGTTTTTTTGCAACAAGGGGAAGAGAGGTCGGGATAGCCGATGACGATCCTATCGATCCATGGCGACAATCCGCTCTCCGACGGGCGTCAGTCCGAGCGGGCGCTGAAGGTGCGCCGTGGCGTACAGCGATTGTTCCTGGAATTGCGCCACGCGGTGCTGCCGGAACTGACGCTCGCCAGCGGCCGCCGTGCGGACCTGATTTCGATTTCCCCGAAGGGGGAGATCTGGATCGTCGAGATCAAGACGTCGATCGAAGACTTCCGCGTCGACCGCAAGTGGCCCGAATACCGCCTCCATTGCGACCGATTGTTCTTCGCCACCCACGCGCACGTGCCGCTAGAGATCTTCCCCCAGGAGTGCGGACTGCTGCTCTCCGACGGCTACGACGCGCATATGCTGCGCGAAGCGCCGGAACATCGCCTGGCGCCGGCAACCCGCAAATCGGTCACCCAGGCCTTTGCACGCACCGCGGCGCAGCGGCTGATGCTTGCCGAATGGGCGGCCGAGCGCAATGGTGAACTCGGCCAGTCGATCAGCGACATCGTCAGCGGTGCGCGGGATTAGCTACTTCGGCGCGCGTTTTGCCAGAATGCGCTGCAGCGTGCGGCGATGCATGTTGAGGCGCCGAGCCGTCTCCGAGACGTTGCGCTCGCACATTTCATAGACCCGCTGGATATGTTCCCAGCGGACGCGATCGGCCGACATCGGGTTTTCCGGCAGTTCGACGCGCTCGCCCTCGCGCCGCACGAGGGCGGCGAAAATCTCGTCCGCATCCGCCGGCTTGGCGAGATAGTCGAGCGCCCCGAGCTTCACGGCGTTCACGGCGGTGGCGATATTGCCGTAGCCGGTCAGCACGATCATCCTTGTGTCGTCGCGCCGGCCGCGTATTGCCTCGATCACGTCGAGGCCGCTGCCGTCGCCCAGCCTCAGATCGATGACCGCATGTTTCGGCGGCCGCGTCTTGGCCTTGGCGATGCCCTCGGCGACCGATTCGGCGATCTCCACCGCGAAGCCGCGTGCCTCCATGGCGCGCGCCAGGCGGCGCAGGAAGGGCCCGTCGTCGTCGACGATCAACAGCGTCTTGTCCGCTCCGATCAGTTCGGCATCTTGAGGGGTGGCATGCGCAGCCGGCGATTTTTCGGTCATTCTCGTAAATCCGGAGCCAAAACTGGGGTGATTGCGCTGAAACTATGTAGGTTATTCCTACAGCGCCGCGCGTCTTATCAGACGCGCAAAGGTCGCTGTAGCACTTAGAAATTGCTGCATGTCTTTGTCCTTAAATCGAGGTCGATTTAAGGAGACATGCAGTAGCAGTCTTCAATAAACTGCCAAAAATCATTTCGCCAGTTTCGTATCCATCAGTACACGCGGCCATTCGACGCTGACCCGGGCACCGGGGCTATTCTCGAAACGAAGCCTTGCACCGGATCGCTCCAGAAGCGTCTTGGCGATGAAGAGGCCGAGTCCCAGCCCCCCGGCGCTGTCTTCCTTCTGCCTGCGGGTGACATAGGGCTCACCGATCCTTGCGAGAATATCCGGCGAAAAGCCGTCGCCATCGTCCTCGATCGTCACCTTGACGCGCTCCGCCGTGTGCTCGACCGTGACCGTCACCGCCTCGCGGGCATAGTCGACGGCATTTTCGAGAAGATTGCCGAGGCCGTAGAGGATTCCGGCATTGCGGTTGCCGACCGGCTCGCTGGCGCGGTCCCCCTTCTGGATCAACTTGATCTGGATACCGAATTCGCGATGCGGCGCCATCACCTCCTCGATCAGCGAGGAGAGCGGCAGAAGCCGCATATGCTCCTCGCTTTCGGAGGAAAGCGTGGTCAGGCGCTTCAGAATGTCGCGGCAGCGCTCGCTCTGGCTGCGCAGCAGGTGCACGTCCTCGCCGAAGCGCGGGTCGTCGCCGAGCTCCCGCTCCATCTCCTTGGCGACGACGGTGATCGTCGCAAGCGGCGTGCCGAGTTCGTGGGCAGCAGCGGCGGCGAGTCCGTCGAGCTGCGACAGGTGCTTTTCGCGCTGGAGCACCAGTTCGGTCGCCGTTAGCGCCTCTGAAAGTTCGCTTGCCTCGAGCGAGACGCGATAGGTGTAGAAAGCGGCGAAGGCCGTCATCGAGACGATCGCGAACCAGATGCCCGCCGTCAGCACGCGCGGCATCAACAGCACCGTGCCGGGATACCAGGGCAGCGGGAAGGGCGAGAAAGCGAGCGCGGTGACGCCGATCACCGCGAACACGGCAAGCACGATGCTGTGCGGCTTCGGCTGCGAGGCTGACGAGATAATCACCGGCACGCAGAGCAGCGGCGCGAACGGATTGGCGAGCCCGCCGGTGATGAAGAGCAGCGCCGTCAGCTGCGCGAGATCGAGACCCAGCAGCACGAAGGCGGCCGCCGCCGTCAGGCGATGCGTCGGCGGGAAGCGGATGGTGAGAAAGACATTGAGCAACGCCAGACTGGCGATCAGCAGCGAGCAGGGAACGAGCGGCAGGGGAAACTGCAGCCATAGCGCCGTGACGATAACGGCGACGGACTGGCCGCCGACCGCCAGCCAGCGCAGCCGCACGAGCGTCTGCAGCCTCAGGCTGCGATTGCTGTTGAGTTCGTTGTCGAGTGTCATCGTCGCCATTCTGCCTGCCGGCCCCTCATGCGCTCGCTTCAAAGACTATCGCAATCCCCGAATGACAAACCAGCCCTAATGCATGTCGCCCAAACGTGCGCAGCGGTTTTGGGCGACATGCACAGAAACAAAGACCTAAAGCGGGCCGCGTGAATACGCTTGAACGCGACGCGCTTTAGGTGCCGCGCGGCTTGGCGCGCGTCGTCGGCATCGCGTTGGCCGGATCCTCTGGCCAGGGGTGCTTCGGGTAGCGGCCACGCATGTCGGCGCGGACGTCCTTCCAGGAGCCGGCCCAGAAGCCCGGCAGGTCGCGCGTCGTCTGGATCGGGCGCTGGCCGGGCGAGATCAATTCAAGCAGCAGCGGCAGCCGCCCGTCGCCGATGGCCGGATGCGCCTTGAGACCGAAGAGTTCCTGGACGCGGATCGAAAGTAGCGGTTCGTCGCCGTCGTAATGGATCGGGTGGCGCTGTCCGGTCGGCGCTTCGAAATGCGTCGGAGCGAGCTTCGCAAGATCGCGCTGCAAATCGTAAGGAACGAGTGACATCAGCCCTTCGGCGAGGTCACGGCCCTTGATCCCGTCGATGCCGCCGGCCTCCCCTTGAAACGGAACGAACCATTCATCGAGGCGGGAGATGAGCGCCGCATCCGACATGTCGGGCCAGGGCTCGCCGACCGAGCGGTGAAGAAAGCCGATGCGGTCGCGCAATTGATCCACGTCCTTCGGAAACGGCACGGCAGCCAATCCGAACTGGCGAATGCCGTCGGCGAGCGCTCGCGCTGCGGGCTCGCCGCGCGGCCGCGGCAGCGGCGCCTCGTCGAAAATGATCGCCCCGAGCCGGGTCACGCGGCGAGCCCTGACCTGGCGGCTCGCCCGGTCGAAGAAACTTTGCTCCTCCGTGACGATCGCCTCGGGCATATGGGCCTCGACATCGGCCCTGGTGATTTCCGCCGCCGCCAGCACTCGCTGCGCGCCGGCCCGTCCGGTCAGATCGGCAATCACCAGCATCGCCGCCGCCGCCAGCCGCTCGGTCTCCGGCACTTCCGCGCCGCGCCCGTTGGCCATTACGAAGCGGCCGCGGCCGCCGCGCTGCAGGGCTATGCGATCCGGAAAGGCATGCATCAGCAGCGGCCCTGGCGGGCCGGACTCTCCCCTGGGTTTCGATCGAGCGAGGTCCGCGGCCATTCGTCTCGCAAGCCCGCGTGCCGCCTCCGCCCGATCGCTCTGCTCGCTGCGGAAGCGCCGCAGCCGATCCTCGATGTCGAGGCTGTTGCCGCCGAGGCCCTGTTCGGTGAGCATCACCGCGATGAGGCAGGCCTCATGCGCCTGCCCCTCGTCTGCGGCCGAAACCGCCATTGCTGCCAGCCTGACTGGCAAGGCGAGGTCGCGGATCATGCGCCCTCTCGCCGTCAACGCCCCACGCGCGTCGAGTGCTCCCAATTCGACGAGCAGGCTGCGCGCTTCCCGCAGCGTCGTTTCCGGCGGCGGGTCGATGAATTTGAGTGACGATGGATCGGCGACACCCCAATGGGCAAGGTCGAGCAGCAGGCCGGAAAGGTCGCTGGCGAGAATCTGCGGCGGCGTGAAGGCGGCAAGTGCCGCCGACTGGCCCGCATGCCACAGCCGGATGGCGACACCCGGCTCGGTTCGCCCGGCGCGGCCGGCACGCTGGTCGGCCGAGGCCCGTGAGACGCGCACGGTCTCCAGCCGGGTGATCCCGGTCGAAGCCTCGAAGACCGGCAGCCGCTGCAGGCCGCTGTCGACGACGATGCGCACCCCGTCGATGGTGATCGAGGTTTCGGCGATCGAGGTTGCGAGCACGATCTTGCGGCTGCCCTTCGGCGCCGGCCGGATCGCCGCATCCTGCTCCTTCTGGCTGAGATTGCCGTAGAGCGGCACGATCATCGTGTTCTGATCGAAGCGTCCGGCGAGGCGTTCGGCCGTCCGGGTGATCTCGGCCTGCCCCGGCAGGAAGGCGAGGATCGAGCCCTCCTCGGACCGATGCGCCTCGGTGATCGTCCGAAGCACCGTATCCTCGACGCTTTCACCGGTGCCTCTGCTCTCGTAGCGGATATCGATCGGATAGCTCCGCCCCTCGCTCTGAAGGACCGGCGCGTCTCCAAGCAGCCCGGCGGCCCGCTCGACGTCGAGCGTCGCCGACATGACGATGATTTTCAAATCGTCGCGCAGCGCCGATTGCACGTCGAGCGCCAGCGCCAGGCCGAAATCGGCGTCGAGCGATCGCTCGTGAAACTCGTCGAAAAGGACCGCCGAAACGCCGGCAAGCTCCGGATCGTCGAGGATCATCCGGGTAAAGACGCCTTCGGTCACCACCTCGATCCGGGTCTTCGCCGAAATGCGGTTGTCGAGCCGCATGCGGTAGCCGACCGTCTCGCCGACCGTCTCGCCCAGCAACGCGGCCATTCGACCGGCCGCGGCCCGCGCCGCGAGGCGCCGCGGTTCGAGCAGGATGATCTTGCCGCCGTTCAGCCACAGTTGATCGAGGAGGAAAAGCGGCACCAGCGTCGTCTTGCCGGCCCCGGGCGGCGCGGAGAGAACGACGGATGGCGATCTCCCGAGCGCTTCGGCAAGTGCCGGCAGGATCTCGCGGACCGGCAGGGATGGAAGCTCGGCCCTCATGGCTTCGCCTCGCCGCCGATTTCGACCACCGTGCCGCCGGCCGCCTCCGCATCGGCGCGGTCATGGGTGACGAGGAGGGCAGGCAGGCCAGCCGCCCTGGCTCTCGAGAAGACCAGTTCGCGCATCTGCTGCCTCAGCGCCGCGTCGAGCTTGGAAAAAGGCTCGTCGAGCAGCAGGAAGTGCGGAGCCGAGACGAGCACCCGCTGCAGCGCCACCCGCGCCTTCTGACCGCCGGAGAGCGTTTCCGGGTCGCGGTCGAAGAAGCCGGCGAGCCCGACCTCGGCGAGCGCCCCCTCCGCAAGCGCGCGGCGTGTCGCGCGTCCCCGGACGGACGGCGGAATGGCAAACAGGATGTTGCCTCCGACGGAGAGATGCGGGAACAGCAGCGGATCCTGGAACAGGATGCCGGCGTGGCGCCGGTTGGCGGCAACATTGGTCAGGTCTTCCTTGCCGATCAGCAGCTGCCCGCTGGCCTTGAACGCCGGATCGAGGAAGCCGCCGGCAAAGGCGAGCAACGCTGACTTTCCGGAGCCGGACGGTCCCATGATCGTCAGAACCTCACCCGGCATCACCGTCGCCGAGACCGCAAGCAGCGTCCGGTCCGCCAGCCGGATCGTCACGTCTGACAGCGTCAGGGGTCTAGTCTCGGCGATTTCCAGCATTCACGTCCTCATGGCCTGGCGGTTGCGGAATAGCAACTGGGGGCCGAGCGAGGCAACGAGAAATGCAAGAAAGGGCAGGGATGCCTGGACGAGCGCATAGACGCCGATCACCCGCCGGTCGCCGCCGGAGGAAAGCGCCACCGCCTCGGTGGCAATCGTCGTCAGCCGCCCCGCGCCGATCAGCAGCGTCGGAAGATAGAGGCTGACGGACACCGAAAAGCCGACGGCAAAGGCGGTGAGGCATGCGCGAAACAGGAGCGGCAGGCGGACGGTCAGCAGCGTTCGCAGCGCGGACTTGCCGAAGCCGGCCGCGACCCTTTCGAAGCGCGGATCGAGCTCGCGCCAGGGGGCGGAGAGCGACAGCAGCACGTAAGGCAAGGCGAACAGGAAGTGGACTGCCAGAACACTCCAAAACGCGGGTTTAAGTCCTGCCGAGATGATCAGGATCTGCAGGCCGAAAACGAAACTGATTTCCGGCAGCAGCAGCGGAAGATAGAGCAATCGGTGACGCGGCACGTTCCCGCCACGCTCTGCGGCGCCGTTACGGTGGAGCAGCAGAATGGCACAAAAGAGAGCGAGCGCCGCCGACAGGAGAGCGAGGGCAATCGTGGTTCGGAGCGCCGGCCAGAGCGGCGGCAGCGTTCGCAACCAGGTTTGCAGCGTGAGCTCCGCCGGCAAGGCCGCCGGGAATGGCCAGAGCCCGGCAACCGACCAGAGGCCGAGTAGGGTAATGCCGAGGAAGATGGAGGCGGCGCAGCCGGCCATTGCGAAAGCTGAGACGAACCGGGGCATGGCGTCGTTTCTCAGGCGCCGCCCCGAATAGGTCAGCTTGCGGACCACAAATCGACCGAGCCGTTCGATCAGCAGCCAGATTGCGACCGCTCCAAGAACGACGGCAAGCTGCAGCAGGGCGGCCGCCGAGGCGAGAAACCGGGCGCCGAGGTCGTGATCCGCCGTCCATTGGGCGATCCGCACCGGCAGCGTTGCCGGCAGCTGCGGTCCGAGGATGATCGCGACGTCGACGACCGAGACGGAATAGACGAGGACCGCGAACACCGCCAGGCGGAGCTGCCGGTAGAGGGCCGGCCAGAGGCTGACGAGAAAGCCGATCAGGCGTCCATAGCCGAGCGCCGCGGTCAATTGTCGGGATTGGCGGAGCGGCAGATGCGGCAACGCGGCGAGCGCGATCAGGAAGAGGAAGGGTACTTCCTTGGTGATCAGCCCGACGAGCATCGAGAGAGCGAGCGGATCGTTCGGAACGAGCCATTGCGGCGGCCGCCCGAAGCCGGTCAGTTCCGGCGAAACGAGCCGAAGGAGAAAGCCCGAGGGCGCCACGAGGAAGGCCAGCGCGAAGGCGGCGGCCGCATGCGGAACGGCAAGCAGCGGCGACACCATGTGCTGAATGCGGGAAAAGGCCGGCGTTCCGGCAAATCCTGCCAGGAAGGTGCCGACGATCGCAACGGCAGCGCCGGTGGTGGCCAGGCCGACCACGAGGCCGGTGAGGCTCGAGCGCAGGATATGCGGCTGGCCGGCAAGCTCGGCGAAATGACCGAGCGTGAATTCCGAGCCGCCGAGCGCCGGGAGGTAGCCGAAGGCAGGCAGGATGACTCCCGCCACGCCGGCAAGGATCGGCAGTCCCAGGATCAGGGCAAGAAGCGTGTTCGCGGTAAAAGTGCGCGATCCCTTCAACGCTTTGACGCTAATTGGCCGCCCCATAGCGCCGGATCCATTCGGCCTCGATGCGTATCATCCAGTCCGGATGCGGCTCGTCGAGCGCCGGTCCGAGCTCGTCCGGCTTCAGAGTGGCAATGCCGAGATCGAGCTTTTCGAAGGCGGATCGATCCTCGGCGGCAAGCTTTGCCACGGAAAGAACGGTCGGATCTCCCCAGACCTTCGGATCCTGCTTGCGCAGTTGCGCTTCGGGCGAAAGCAGGAAATCGGCGACGAGCAGCGCCCCGGCCTTCGCCGTGGCATTATAAGGGATGGCGAGGAAATGCGTGTTGCCGAGCGTGCCGCCGGAAAAGACGAAGGAGCGCACCGTGTCCGGAAGCTCGCCATTGGCGATAGCCGACGACGCCTCCGCCGGGTTGAACGCGAAGATGATATCGAGCTCGCCATCGGCGAGCTTCTGCTTCATGTCGGGATAGTTCTGCGGATAGGCTTTGCCTTGCCGCCACAGAAGCGGTGTTAGCTTGTCGAGATAGGCGAACAGCGGCGCGGCATCCGCCGCGAAAGTCGCGTCGTCGACCGGCCGTTGCAGCTTGGGCTTGTCGTCGATGAGCTCGATCAACACTTGCTTCAGGAAGGAGGTGCCGGTGAAATCCGGTGGCTGAGGATAGGAAAAGCGGCCCGGATTGGCTTCCGCCCACGTCAGGAGCCCTTTTGCCGAATCGGGCAGATCGGCTTTCCGCGTTCGCGCCGTATCATGGAAGAACACCAGCTTGGCGCCCCCCCAAGGGCTTTCCAGCCCCTCGGTCGGAATGGTGAAATCCCGAAGCACCGTCGGCTTGGTCTCATGATCGACATAGCGCCAGTTCGGCAGTTTCGTCGCCCAGTCGGGCCCGAAGAGAAGCCCTTCGCGCTTCATCGCCGCGAAATTCTCGCCGTTGATCCAGACGAGATCGACCGCACCGCCGTCGTTCTTCCCCGCCGCCTTCTCCGCAACCACCGTTGCGACCGCTTTCGCCGTATCGTCGAGCTTCACATGCACCACGTCGACGCCGTAGCGGGATTTCATCTCGCCGCCCGCCCAGCGAATATAGGCGTTGATATTCTCGGAGCCGCCCCAGGCGTTGAAATAAACCGTCTGGCCCTTCGCCTCGGCAAGGACGGCATTCCAGTTTCCGGCATCGGCTGCCGACGCCTCGCCGGCAAGGCCAAAGGCCAGCATTGCCGCCGCGACAATTTTTCTCGCTCCGATCATGTGGCTGCCGCTCCCTCCCGCCTGATGTTGGCCGAGCGTACGGCAAGCCCATGCGGCGTCAATGCAGGCGCTCGCGGGCGGGCGTCACGTTTCGGTGAAGCGCCCGCCGGATAAAGCGGGAGAGTCCGCCTAAGCCTCGACCCGGTACGCCTCGAAGGCAAGCACGGCGCCGGCGAGATCCTCAAGCGCAGCGCCGACCGATTTGAACAGGGTGATTTCGTCGGGCGTGGCGCGGCCGAGGTGCATGCCGCGGGCAAGCTCGAAAAGATCGGCGCGGATTGCCGCTTCCGTGATGACGCCGGCCTTGAGCGGCTGGACGATGTCGCCGCCCTCGCTGAGCGCCCCGTCGCGCGTGTCGACGAAGATGCTGGCGCGGGCGACGGCGCGATCGTCGGATTCGCGCATGGACGGCTTGAAGGCGCCGATCAGGTCGAGATGCGCACCGGGCTTCAGCCAATCGCCATGGATCAGCGGCTCGGAAGCGAGCGTTGCGCACGAGACGATATCCGCTTCGCGGGCAGCCGCCTCGAGATCCGTCGCGACCGATACCGCGACGCCCTTGAGGTCGAGTTCCTTCGCGGTCGCTTCGGCCTTCTTCGCATCGCGGCCCCAGATCGCCACCTCGCGGATGGGACGCACGGAGGCATGCGCCTCGATGACATTTGCCGAAAGCCGCCCGGTTCCGACCATCAAGAGCCGGCTCGCATCTTCGCGCGCCAGGTAGCGGGCCGCGAGCGCCGAAGCCGCGGCGGTCCGCCGGGCCGTCAGCTCGCCGCCGTCAAGGATCGCCAGCAGCTCGCCGGTCTTGCCGGAGGAAAGCAGGTAGCTGCCGTGGATCGCCGGCAGTCCGCGCGTCTGGTTGCCGGGAAAGACCGAAACCATCTTGACGCCGATATAGGCCCCCGGCTGCCAGGCGGGCATGATGAGCAGCGTTGCATCCGCTTCGCCGGGCACTTCGACATCGTGATGATGGCGCACCGGCATGACGCATCCTTTCGCGAACATTTCCCCGAGTGCCCGGACGAGACCGCCCCAGGGCAAGGCCGCGCGTGTCTGAGCCGCATCCAGTACCAGCATTTTTTGAATTCTCCTCTCTGAGATACGCCGACACTAGCAGCCTTTGCCAATCGCGGAAAAGCGGCTTCGACGGGGGAGGGGGTCACGTTCGGCGCAGGAATGCGTTACACGACGTGATTTTTACCTACTGGTCAAGATTTTCGCTGCTGATGTCAGAGGCGATTCTCGAAGTTCTTCCCCTCGCCTAAAATTATCACATGAAATCAGAGACTTGTCGTTTTTTGAAGTTTTTTTAAAAATGTCTGTTGACGTGTCTGAGGTGTGGGGTCTATAAGCCCGATCACTGACGAGGGCGGCGGCGCTG